>DASYCK010000192.1:0-55402 GCA_036500205.1 Polyangia bacterium
GCGCCGCGGGGTAGAAAAACACGACCCGCGAAGCGGGTCGTCGGGTACTACTTCTTGTCGGCCTTCTTGTCGCCTTCCGGCGCGTCGGTCTTCTTGCTCTTCTTGTCCTTCTTCTCGCTGTCGCCTGCGGGCGCCGGATCAGCGGCCTTCGCCACGGTCCAGGACGTCGGGAGCAGAACGGCCAATGCGATGAACATAACGCGAACGAGCTTCATGGGGATCCTCCGTTGGGGTGAACTACCGAACAGGGTCAGCAGGATAATCGTCACGAACAAAAAGTGTGAGAAAAAGCGCATGACAATCATTATGCAATGATCGCATTGCGAGCAGGGCGGCGCCCGTCCGCGAAGTCCCCTTGTCAGGCGCCGCGCTCACGTGGTTATGCTCCCGGTGTCGTGCACCGCTGTCACGCCCGCCGGT
Organism: Polyangia bacterium; assembly: GCA_036500205.1. Lineage (GTDB taxonomy): Bacteria > Myxococcota_A > Polyangia > Fen-1088 > Fen-1088 > DASYCK01. The sequence goes on from DASYCK010000192.1 coordinate 421, forward strand.
TGATCATGGTGGGGGTCGCCGTGGGCGCGCTCCTCGCCGCTACCGACGGCGCGCTGGCGGTGGCCGGCGGCGGCGCGCCGTCCGGTCGCGGTCCCGTCACCGTGACCCGCCAGGACTTTCACGGATGGGAAGCGCTCGTGCTCCGCAACGGCGCGGCAGAGGTGGTGGTGGTCCCCGAGATCGGACGCGTCATGCGGTTCGTGCTCCGCACAGGACCCGCGCCCGCGTCACCGTCCGGCGGTCCGTTCTGGAACCATCCCGCGCTCGCCCCTGCGATGGCAGCCGACGCCCAGGGGTGGAGCAACTTCGGGGGCGACAAGGCGTGGCCGGCGCCTCAGACCGACTGGGAGAAGCTGACCGGGACAGGCTGGCCGCCGCCCCGCGGCTTCGACGCGCAGCCGTTCACCGCCACGATTGAGGGGGCGAAGGTGAGGCTGACGTCACCCGTGGACCCCGCCTACGGCCTCATCATCGAGCGCGTGCTCTCCCTCGATCCGGTTCAGCCGCTGCTGACGATCGTCACCACTTATAGAAAACGCGTCGGCTCACCGGTGCGCGTCGGGGTCTGGACCATCACGCAGCTCGCGTCCCCGCAGCGTCTGTTCGTGCGATTGCCGCCGCGCTCGATCTTCGCGCAGGGCCACGAAAGCCTGCTGCCCACGCTCCCCAAGGATCTGAAGGTAGAGGGAGCGCTGCTGTCGATGGCGGCCGATCCTGCGCAAAAGACGATGATCGCCAGCGACGGCACGGCGTTGCTGTGGATCGGCGCGGGCCCCAGCCTCCGCATCGAGACCGACGGGCCGGCCATCGACGAACCGCCCGGCGCCTGGCCGAATCATGGCGCTCATTCGCAGATTTACACCAGCCCCGCCGAGGGGCAGCGCTACGTCGAGCTCGAGCTGCTCGGGCCGCTGGCGACGCTGCGCCCCGGCCAGGCCACCTCGATGACCAGCCGTTACCTCCTGCTCCCGCGCGTCGAGGCGGATCCCGAACGCGAGGCGAGGCGTATCTTCGGGACGGCTAATGCCCAGCGGCGGCGTTGGCGAGCGCACGCTGAATCGCCACCGCGGCCAACGGCGCCATGAGCTCGTAACCAGCGTGGTTGGGGTGCAAGCCGTCGGGCGCCAGCTCCTTCTTCAACATCCCCTTGTCGTCGACCAGCGCCGAGAAGTAGTCGAGGTACGTCGCTCCGCTGTCGGCGGCGTACCTCTTCAACCACCGGTTCAGCTCCAGGATCTGGGCCGGGGGGCGCAGGGGGAAGGTGATGTCCGACAGAGGGGTGTAGTTGTGGACCGGCGTGACCGACGACAACACGACACCGATCTTGTGCAGGCGCGCCAGCTCGGCGATGGACGCCAGGTTCTTCTCGATGTCCTCGAGGGTGATGGGGCCCGTGTTTCCAGCGAGGTCGTTCGTCCCCAGCAGGATCACCACGACCAGGGGCTTCAGCTCGACGACGTCCTGGCGAAAGCGCACCAGCGCCTGCGAGGTGGTCTGCCCGCCGATGCCCCGGTTGATGTACGGTCGCCCCACGAAGAACTGGTCGAGGGGCCAGCCGGACGTGATCGAGTCGCCGAAGAACACCACCCGGTTCTCGCCGGGCTCCGCGGGCCCGAGCGCCGCGTTGGCCTTCCGGAAGTGGCCCTTCTCGCCAAAGTCGTTGATCAGCACCGGGATCCGGGAGCGACGCCACTCGTCCCGGCTGCGCATGGCTTTTTCCAGCGGATTCGCGGCGCGCGGCGCCTCCACGGCGGCGCCTGCCGCCTCCCCCAGCGACACGAGCTGCGTGGTGAGCGCCGTCGCGACCACGAGGGAGAGCGTGAACGTCGTCATCGGGCTGTTCTAGCGCGCGCTCGCCGCCAGGGCCGACCTGACGGCAGCGGCCGCCTCGGGGATCGCGTGCTTCGGGTCTTCCCAGCCGAAGATGTCGTAGTGCGGGCCCGTCACCCACAGGACGGCGCTCTTCACCGTCCGCCCTTCCCCGCGCGACAGATAGCGCGCCAGCCCCTCGTGTCCGCGCGCGATCTCCTGCGAGAGCGTCGCCTCCTCCGCGGGGGTGGCGGCACCGTCCCACAGATTGGGATGCTTCAACCCCCCGCGGCCCACCCCGAACTCACCGATGTGCAACGGGGGAACCTCCGCCGGTCGCAGGCCCAGCGCGCCCTGCAGGATGTCCTTGCGGAAGTTCGTCTCGGCCAGCACCAGGGCGCTCGCCACTTCGTCGACCGAGGGCAAACGGCGCCCGCGCTCGGCGGCCGGCAGCGCGACCGTGAGATCCATGTACTGGGACAGCGACAGCACGTCGAGGCCGCGAATGTAACGGGCGAACGATCTGCGCCGGGCCGGGTTCATCCGTCCCACGAAGTCGTTGGCGATCTCCAGATGATGCGTGAAGTTGTGGGACAGCAGCACCTTGCCGTCCAGGCCCAGACGATGCCGTTCCTTCTTGGCGGCCGCCAGCAGCTGCTCCCAGCGCTCGGGACCGTAGACGACGGAGTTCATGAGCTCGGCGCCCAGCTCCAGGCGAACCGTCGCGCCGGTCGCCGCCTGCCCCAGGTGCGCGAAGACATCCTTCAGCATCGCCAGCGCGCCGAACACGATGCCGCCCCGGTAGTCGTCGCTCATCGGATCCAGATCGAAGAACCCGCGCCAGGGACAGTGCACCCGCCAGCTGTGGTTCTCGGTCGCGAACGCATCGAAGCGCGGACCGTAGGCCGGCGGGTCGAGGTGGGGCTTGACGATGACGGCGAACCCGGCTCGCAGCGCCTCCTCGACTGCCTGGCCCAGCTCCCCTGCATCGGGGCCCGATGCCAGATCAATCTTGTCCAGATCGGCGTAGGCGTACGTCGGCACGAACGAGACCAGACGAAAACCGAGCGCCCTCAGCATGGTCAGTTTTTGCGGGGCCGTCCGGAAGTCTCCCCGCCATCCCCAGTAGCTGACGCCGAGCGAGGCGGCGGGTGGGCCACCCTCCCGAGCCGGGCCGGCTGGGCTCCCGGACGCCGTCGAACCGGCGGGCATCCCCTCCGCCCTGGCCGGCGCCGCGCCGGTGAGCCACAGCCCCGCGACCATGACCAGCGCGGACGCGGCGCCCCGTTGCTCCAGCATCCGCCTCACGCGGTCAGCCCTTGCAGACGAAGGCGATGTCGTCGACCGTGATGTCGAAGTCGGCGCCCGAGGTCTTCGTCTCGAAGTGGATCGCGAAGATCTTCTTGGAATCGAGGTGCGGCTTGCGCGGGGCGCCCCAGAACGGCTCCTGCACCATGTCGCGGAAGGGGACGACATAGCGTTGCCACTGCTCGGTGATGTTCAGCGTCGCGCCGAAGTCGTTGAAGCAGGCGCTGCACACGCCCCCGTCGGGATCGGTGTTTCCGTCGGGCATCTTCACCACCAACCTGCCGGAGGTGTTGGGGGCACGCTTCGCGAAGAACGTGATGCCGTCGAACTTCGAGGCGTCGTAAGGCTCCTTGGGATCGAGGAAGTTCAGACCCATCGCCGCGTAGACGATCGACGCCGGGGCCAGCTTGCCTTTCATCTCGACGGCGAACTTCGAGTCGTGGCCCCCCTCGACCATGCTGAACGTGCCCCCCTTGTCCCCCTCGACGGGCCAGATGGTCGAGCCTTCCTTGTCGGCGTAGGTGTACCAGTAGCCGCCGCGATCGCCGACGACCGAGATCTGGTTGTTGTTGTCCTCCAGGTCGTCGATGGTGCCGTCGGGGCCGCAGCCCTTGTACACGGGCGGCAGATCACTCGCCGGCTTGGTGCCGAACGGCACGCAGGCACCGGCGGTCATCGTGAAGCCCACCAACACCAAGGCCGAGGTCAGACGCGCGTGTCGCTTCATGAGAGACTCCAGGGAAGGGGACCAAAGACACAACAGCGGAGCCGTAGATAGCCGTTCCGCCGGGACAGCGTCAAGGTTCACGACGAATTCCCGTAAACATCCAATGTGTACGGGACATCACAGAAACGCTTGACCGACGGCCCGACTTACCGTATTTCGCGGCACCGGGACTCCGATCCGCACCTCTCAGGCGGTCCCTCGTCCGACTTTGTCGCGTTTCTCATGTTGCACTCCCCGCCCTTTCGTCTCACTTCTCGTCTCCAAGGAAAAACACTGATGAGGTTGATCTCGCGCGCGATCGTGGTGTCTGGGGTGCTGTTCTCGCCGGTGGTCTTCGCGCAAGCGGGCGGCGCTGGCGGGGCGGCGGCGGTCACGCCGACGTCCGCGGCCGCCCCCTTGTCGGCAACGCCTGCGGCCGGAGCGACGCCCGCAGCCAATGCGCCCCCCCTCGCTCTGCCACCCCCGCTCCCCGCGGCCCCTGCCGCCGCCGCGACGCCCGCCACGGGGTTGACCAGCAGCGCCTCCACGGGGAAAGCGGTGAACGCCAGCGCTGGCGCCGGCGTGGGGCTGCCCCCCAACCTCCCCGCGATCACCGGCGGGACGAACATCTCGCCGAAGGAGGCGGAGACGTTCACCACGGGCAGCACCACCGCGAACACGCCCACCGATGACTGGAAGTTCGACTTCCACGGTTACGCCCGCGCGCCCCTGCGCGCCAGCTGGGGACCGCCGACGCCCGCGGTTCAACCGAGCATTTACAATTACATGCCGACGACGGGCATGCCGGCCGCCGCCATGGTTCCCACGGGGAGCTCCAGCGCACCGTGCCCCATTCAAAGTCCGTGTGTGCCGCCCGGTACGCAGCTGCACGCGTATCCGCGCGTGCCGGGCTACCTGTACACGACGTGGGAGTACACGAACACGACGCCCGGGCCCTGGGCGCAGCTCAACTTCACTTATGGCAACTCGCGGACCTCGATGACGGTGATCGTCGACGCCTACAACCAGACCGACGGTGGATACCGCAACGTTCAGGCGCAGCAGGGGATCGACCAGGTGTTCCTGACCATGAACTTCCCCGGCCTGTTCGGGGACTATGGCAGCCTGGTGTGGAACCTGGGGTCATTCCAGAACCGCTACGGCGCGGCCGGCAAGTACGACGGCGGCATGTACGAGACGTACCTGTTCGGGCGCACGCACACGGCGGGCTCGACCTGGACGGCGAACTTCTCGAACCTGGATGACAACGGCAGCTTCGCGGTGACCGCGGAGGCCGGCGTGGGCTCCAAGCTGGACACGGTGCCGTTCCTGAACAACGCCCTCTACCAGGTGTTTCAGAACCAGCCCATCGCCCAGAACAATGGCTCACCCTACCTGTCCGACCGCAACCCCGACTATCTGCCCTACGCGGGCCCCGTGCCTCAGGGCTCGACCTTCATCGCCCACGGCCACCTGGGCGTGAAGTACAAGAGCCTGGTCCAGCTCGGCGCGCACTACATCTTCGCCTGGACCCCCGATGACAACTGGAGCCCCATCAACTCCGGGAATCTCGTCGACGTGAACGAGGTGCAGCCCCGTCACTACGGCCCCACCCAGGGCAGCATGGCGATCGCCGGCGGCGAGGTGCGCATCGACAGCCCCGAGTTCGGCTACTTCTATGCCGGCGTCTCCCACATCGACGCGCGCAACATCAACGCCCTGGCCGACTCGATCGAGGTGTTGCACTCGTACGGCGGCTACCAGTTCAAGCAGAACTTCTTCGGCAACACCTTCAACCAGCACACCGGCGTCTACAACGGCCCCGAGAACGAGAGCGGCAAGGTCACCACCATCGAGGCCCAGTACTCGTTCAGCTTCGGCCAGTACGCCCGCTACCCCGAGTCTTTCTGGGGCGATGGCGTCGATCTGGTGATCACGCCGTTCATGATGCTGTCGATCGTGGACAGCAAGCCCGCGGACGTGGCGGTCAACGGCGCGCCCGCGACCGCGGTCGCGGGAAGAGTGGTGGGCGATCCCACCCGCGCCACCACCTGGGACATGAGCACCAAGAAGCTGAAGTTCGGCGGCGACGTCTACTACACCCCGTACTCCTGGCTGGGGGTCGGCTTCCGTTACGACATGGTCAAGCCCGACATGGACGCCGCCTACTCGCGCACGCCCGGCAACCCCGGGGGCAGCGAGCTGGACTTTCAGGTGTTCACGCCGCGCATCGTGTTCCGCACGCAATTCGTCACGCACGAAGCGATCAGCTTGACCTATTCGCACTACATCAACGGCATCGGCGCCTACCCACAGTACCCCTACCAGTGGCTGCCGAAGGCCGACACCGACCTCATCGGGCTCGCGGGCACGATGTGGTGGTAGGTTGATTCCAACTTCAAGCAACGAAATTTGCTCAGAGCGACTCACTCGACGGGAAAGGTATTCCACATGACAAAGCAGGTCTGTTTCACGGCAACGTCCATGCTCCTCGGTTTGGCCCTGGCAGCGGCCGGGTGCGGCAGCAGCTCGAACGGCAGCGTGCCGGGGAGCGGCACCGGCGGCGCGGGTGGCACGGCGGGCGGCAGCGGCGGCACCACCGGCGCGTTCGATCCCACCACGCCCATCCCGGCGACCGGCACGGTCCTCGAGACCTTCGATACCTCGGTGGACGGCTTCAAGATCAACTCCTACGTCGACACGGGCGCCACGAACCTGGGCGCGGACGGCGGCGTGAACGCGACGGGCACCCTCGCCGAGTGGGATGGCACCGTGGGGAGCCCGACCGTCGGCTCGCTGAAGATCACCGCCCCCTTCAGCGACTGGAACCAGTACGTGGACGTCCTGAAGAGCGTCAGCCCCATGGCCGACTGGAGCGGCAAGAAGATTCACGTGCGCGTGATGGTGGACTCGGGCTTCGACACGGACATGTACGTGAAGGGGTTCGTGCAGATGTACTTCGACACCGGGACCTCCTATGCCTTCGGTCAGGCCGCCACGGTGCCGACCGTCAACTCGAACGCCATGTGGCAGGAGTTCGTCCTCGACACCACCACGGCGACGTTCCCGACGGGAACGGTGGGCGACCCCACGATGGTGGTTCAGTACGGCGTGCAGTTTCAGTCGGGCGCCGGGAACACCACGGCGGTGAAGCCGTCGGCCGGCGTGTTCCACGTCGACAGCTTCTGGCTGGAGTAGTCCCGCCCTCCGATCACGGCGTCCGCGGCGGCGCGGGTGCCAGGTCGGACGAAAAAGGGCCTCGGCCGACGGCGGCTGGTGCCCTTTTTCTTTTGGGGTCCGCTCCTCAAACGACCGAGTATTTTCCGGAGGTCACCGATGACGTTGAGAGCCCTTTCTGTTGCCTTTCCTGTCGTGGCGTTGTCGATCGCCCTGTCCGCCTGTGGCGGAACGTCGGAACCGCCGCCCGAGGTGGACGACGATCTGCCGCTGCCACTTGTCCCCGGCCCGGCCCCCACGCCCCCGATGGGCTGGAGCAGCTGGAACGGGTACAGCACGCACATCAGCGACGCCATCGTCAGGCAAACGGCCGACGTCATGGTGTCGAGCGGCATGCGCGACCTGGGCTACGTCTACGTCAACATCGACGACGGCTGGGAGGCGGCGGACCGGGCCGCCGACGGCTCGTTGCAAGCGGGGGCGGGCTTCCCGAACGGCATCGCCGCCGTGGCGGACTACGTCCACGGCCTGGGAATGAAGCTGGGGATTCACAACGATCGCGGGAACGAGACCTGCGCCATGTTCCCGGGAACCCTCGGGCACGCCATGCAGGACGCGATGAACTACGCGGCCTGGGGCGTCGACTACTTCAAGTACGACAACTGCGCCACCGAGATGAACACGAACACCATCGACCAGGACTACATCGAGATGGGGCAGGACCTGACTGCGGCGACCCAGACCCTCGGTCGCACACCCATCGTGTACAGCATCTGCGCGTGGAAGTTCTACGAGTGGAGCGTGGGGCTGGGGAGCCTGTGGCGAACCTCCGCCGACATCCGGCCCGCCTGGACCACCACCGAGCCGAACGCGGCCGGCGTGGCCGACATCCTGGTGAACAACCAGGGTCTGGGCGCCTACGCCGGCCCCAACGGTTGGAACGACCCCGACATGTTGGAGGTGGGCAACACGAGCGCGTACGCGGGGGTTCCCTCCTTGACCGACACCGAGCAGGTGTCTCACTTCACCATGTGGGCGATCTCCGCGTCGCCGCTGATCGCGGGCACCAACCTCGTCAGCATGACCGACGCCACGAAGAACATCCTCACCAACGCCGAGATCATCGCCATCGATCAGGACGCCATGGGCCTTCAAGGCGCGATGGTCTCGCACCAGGTCGTGACCGCGACGGGGATGGAGAAGGACGTGTCGATCTGGGCGAAGCCGCTCAACGAGAGCGGCGCTCGGGCCGTGGTGTTGTTGAATTCGGGACCGACCCCCCAGGACATCACGGTGCAGTTCAAGGACGTGGGCCTGCGCGCGGGAAGCGCGAAGGTGCGCGATCTGTGGGCGCACGCCGACCGCGGGTCGTTCAGCGACAAGGTCACCGCGACGGCCGTGCCGTCGCATGGGGTGGTCGCCTTCAAGATCGTCGGCTCCGAACCGACCAAGCCAAAGGGCACGGCGTTCCTGAGCGATCTGACGTGGACCTACGCCTCGAACAATCTCGGCCCCATCGAGAAGGACACGAACGTGGGCGCCACCGCCGCCGGTGACGGCACGCCCCTCACCATCCGCGGCGCCGCGTACACGAAGGGCCTGGGCATGGGCGCGCCGGCCGCGGCCATCTTCCGCCTGGCGCAGAACTGCAGCACCTTCCACGCGGAGGTCGGTGTCGACGACGTCACCAAGGGCGCCGGGTCGGTCGATTTCCAGGTGTGGGCCGATGGCGTGCTGCTGTTCGACAGCGGGGTCGTCACCGGCATGTCGCCCGTGGTCCCGATAGACGTTTCGGTCGTGGGGGTGCGCCGCCTCAAGCTGCTGGTGACGGCGACGCCGGACGGCCCGTCGCTCGATCGGGCGGACTGGGGCAACGCCTCGGTGGACTGCGCCGACTGACCGACCGGGCCCGCTCCGCTCGGGCGAGGTAACTCGCCCGGCCTTTGACGGGGTGGCCTCCGGGCAAGACCGGGCTGGCTCCCTATTGCGGTTTGGTCTTGCCCTTGTCGGAACGTGCGGCCGGCGACTTTGCGGGCGTGACGGCAGGCGCCGCGGGAAAGCGGGCCTTCTCGTCGAGGAAGGCCGCCACCCAGGCCAGCGGGGCGTTCCAGTTGATCGTCACCTCGTTGACCGACCAGGCGCCGCTGTTGTCGAAGAAGCACTTCTGAGGCGCGCAGGGCTGGATGCCCGCGCCCCGAACGTAGGGGTCCTGCAGGTCGCTGTTCGCGCCGCCCGACAGCACGCCCGGCGGTGGCTTCGGGTACTTGTGGTTCCCCTGGTAGCTCCAGAAGCGATGGTAGGGGTTCTGCAGCGGCCGGCTGCCGTAGCCCGTCACGTAGCTCTGATCGATGGCGTTGCGGCCCAGGATGTAGTCCATCCCCTCGGCCACGCCGTTCAGATACCTGGGATCGTGCGTGAAGTCGTTCGCCAGCGCGAGGATGATGGAGTTGTTCAGCACGAACGACGTCGAGCCCCACGGATAACCCTTGGCGGGCAACCCGAACGGCATCCGGTAGCCCTCCTTCGAGATGACGTTCAGCAGGTCGTCACCCCGCGCGACGACGTTCTTCTTGATCTCGTCGATGTCGCTCTTGGGAAGGCCGTTCGGCACGATGGCCAGCGAGATCGAGCCCAGCGCCCGCGTGTCGGCCCAGGTCATGGATGACTTGATGCCCGGGTTGTCGTCCCAATCCTTCGTCACCAGCTTGAAGTGCTCGGACTTCGTGATGAGGTCCTTGAGCTCGGGCTTCTTCGTGGTGATGTAGAGCTCGGTCGCCGCCCAGTAGAAGTCGTCGGTGACGTCCTTGTCGTCGTAGGGGCCGCCACCCTCGCCGCCCGCCGGCGCGTAGATGTCCGGGTGCGCCTTGGCGGCCTCCCAGGCCCGCTCCGCCGCTGCCAGGCACTTGTCGGCGAACGCCTTGTCGATGGTCTTGAAGACGCGCGCGCACTGGGCGCCGTTGGCCGCCAGGTTCAGGGTCGCCGCCGTGCTGGGCGGTTGCAAGAACCGCTCGATGGGATCGTCCTGAGGCGCCATGTTGTCCGGCGCCCACTTCAAGTCGTGGATCTTGTGGTGAGCCATGCCGGCCAGCTTCTCCCCCTCGGGCACCTGCATCTTCATCTCGAAATCGAGCTCCCAGCGCGCCTCGTCCAGCAGGTCGGGCATGCCGTTCTTGTTCTCGGGGATGTTCATCTTCCCGTCGCCGAAGTCGGCCGCCGACGTGCCCAGGTACTTCGTCCGCTCCCACCAGTCGAGCAGCGTCCATACCGAGATGCCGGCGTTCACCACGTACTTGCCCTGATCGCCCGCGTCGTACCAGCCGCCGCTGACGTCCAGCGCGTACGTGCAGCCGCTGCCCGGCAAGCACGGTACGTGCTTGTCGCCGTGGTTCGGCAGCACGTCGATGTGCCCGGCCGGGCGCACCAGCGACGGATCGCCCGCGTAAGGCATCTCGATGGGGATGCCGCTGCGCTGCTGATAGAAGAACGCCAGCGCGTCGTATTTCAGCTTCTCGTAGATGTCGGAGCGAATCGCGAAGGCGTGGCTGACGTCGTTGCCGACCTTCAGCGTGTAGCCGATCCCCTCGGTGGTGAAGGTCGAGAAGTCGATGATCGACACCTTGTCGCCCGACGCCGGATCGTTCCCGAACGGGATGGTGGTGCCGGACGCCACCACCTGGTTCTGCGCGTTGTGCAGTTCCCAGGGCACGGCGTTCGGGTTGCGCACCGTCGCGATCTTCTCCAGCGACGGGAAGTAGCCGACCTGGTTGACGAGAACCACCGGAACGGGCGGCGGCATCACCTCGGGCGTCGGGGTGAACTGGGGATCGTCGATGCGCACATCGTCGATGCAGACCTTGTAAGGAACGGTGGCGGCCTTCGCCAGCGCGCCGGCCACGTGGAATGCCATCTCGACGCCGGCATCGTCGGGATCCTGCATGGTGAACGTGCCGGAGAACAGCTCGGGCTTGGTGTCCAGGTTGAACAGCAGCTTCCAGAACTCGTGGTACGGCGGCCCCGCCTGTCCGATCTTCAGGTAGGCCCGCGTCTTCTGGGAGGCGTGAATCTTGAACTGCACCTGGTAGGTGTGCCCCTTGACGAGCGTCAGGTGCTGCTGGCGCAGGTGCGCGTCCCAGCGGTTCACGCCCTTGTTCGTGACGTTGATGCACAGCTCGCCGTTCTCGACGGCCGCCTCGCCCGCGCCCGGCTCGCTGAACGACGCCGTCCAGGGCAGGGCCTTCGCGCCGTTCGTGAAGCTCTCGTTGTAGATCAGGTTGTGACCGACGAGCGGCGCCGGCGCGACGTCGACGGGCCGCCCCACCAGCTTGCTTCCCGACTGGGCTCCGCCGGTCTTGCACCCGGCCTGCACCACTACCAGGCCGGCCAGCAAGAGCGACCAGGGGCCCAGACGAGCCAGCCCGGCCGATCGCCGGATGTCCCGCCGCATGTTCATTTGCCCAGTGCGGGCGTCAAACCGGGGAAGCTTTGTCATGGGTTCCGTTCCGTCAGCGAGGGGAAGTCGCACCACCGGGGCCGGAGCCAAACACGGGAACGGCGTCGGGTGCAAGTCCGCGGCGACATCCGCCGACGAGGCCCGACGCCCGCGCACCGCCCTTGCGCTCGACGATGGCTTTGATAAGGCGGAAGGGCCAACCGGATGCTTTCTCCCGAACGACGTTCCCCGACATCGCCTGTTTCGCCGGGCTGGATTTTCCTCGTCTGCCTCGCGGCGCCGCTGGCGTTCGCCTGCGCCTCGGGAGCCCGGGCGATCGCTTCGCGGGAGTATCCGCCCCGACCACCGAATTGCAACTTGACCATCACCTCCAGCACGAAGCCCGAGGTCCCCGCGTGGAAGGATCTGGGCGTGGCGGAGGTCGTCTGTCACATCAGCGTCAGCATGCCCGAATGCCTGCAGCGATTTCACGCCGCCGCCTGCCAGATGGGCGGCGATCTGGTCTACGACTCCCCCCGACGGCCGCTGCGTCCCGCGGATCAGGCGCTGCTTTTTCGGGGCCGGGTGGCGCACCGACTGGCCCCGTGACGTCGCCCCCCGTGGAGGGGAGTGATCGCGCCCGCGCTCAGCGATCGTAGCTGTCGGCGATCGTGATGGCCCGCAAGGCGGCCCGCAGCGCTGGCGCCGTCACGGGTCCGGTGGCCCTGAATTCCACCACGGCGGTTTCGCCAGGCAGCACGTCGAAGTAGTTGTCGTCGAACGCTCCGGCCAGCGCCGCGGAGCCCGCGCCCACCGGCTGCGACGGATCGCCGTCGACCGTGAGAAAGACGTTGCGCGCCAGGACGTCCGTGCCGACCTTCACCGTGAAGCCGACGTCGTCACGCGCATCGACCTCCAGGCGCAGCGTCGGCTTCGGCAGCTCGAGCTCCTTCGTCTTCACGAACGACAGGGTGTTGCGGCTCAACCGCTGGCCGGCCTCGGTCAGCTCCGCGACCAGCAGCACCTGCTTCGGGTCGGCGCCCGCCAGCGCCTCGTCCCGTTTCAACGACAGGTGGACGCGGCTGGCGTTCGCCGCCAGCGTGACCTCTTGCTCCTTGCGCCACAGCTCGCGACCGCTGAAGTCGAGCAGCCGCGTCAGCAGCCGCGCCCGTACGTCCGCACGCCGGTCCGAGATCCCCCACACGTCGATGACGCCCTTCTCCTCGACGGGGCTGACCAGCACCGGCGCGAAGAACCTCCGCGCGAAATGGTGGAGCGCCTTCCAGCGCCCGTAATAATCGATGCCCGACCAGGAGGCCACCGGCCAGCAGTCGTCGAGCTGCCAGTACAGGCTGCCCCAGTTTCGCCCCATGGCGCGGCGATGGGCCTCGGCCGCGTACTTGATGACGCTCGCCTGCAGCACCTGGCCCACGTACAGAAACGAGGCGAAGTCCCGGGGCTCGCGAAAGTCCCGCTCCATGTAGGTGCGGATCAACGCGTTCCCGCGGGGGTGGCGCTGGTGCGCGAGCATCACCGGGCTCTCGATGTCCCAGTCGGTCCCGGGCGTCGTGTAGGCAGCCACCGAAGCGAGGGCCGGGAACGCCTGAAAGCCGTACTCGCTCATGAAGCGCGAGACGTTGTCGGAGTAGGCCTCGTAGGGACTCTCCGCGTGCCACACCCCCCAGTAATGCATGTCGCCCCAGCCGCGCTGGTTCGCGGGAACGCCGTCGTCGTTCGCGCTGGGCGAGCTGCGCGTGTAGAAGCGGCCCGGATCCTCCGCGGCCACGACGCCGGGCAAGAGCTGGTGGAACATCTTCTCGTAGTCCGCCCAGATGGTGTCCTGGGCTGGCTTCGAAAGCGCGAACTTCGCCGCCCAGCCCCACTCTCGCCACGCCACCTCGTTCTCGTTGTTGCCGGCCCACAGCGCCAGGCTGGGGTGGTTGCGCAGGCGACGCACGTTCTCGATGGCCTCTCGGCGCACGTTCTCGACGAAGGTCGCGTCGCCTGGATACATGCTGCAGCCGAACATGAAGTCCTGCCACACCAGCAGACCCAGCTCGTCGCAGAGCTCGTAGAAGCGGTCGTCCTCGTAGACTCCCCCTCCCCACACCCGGATCATGTTCATGTGCGCGTCGGCGGCAGCTTGCAGCAATGCCTGGTAGCGCTCGGGCGTCACGCGGGGCAGGAAGCTGTCGGCCGGCACCCAGTTCGCCCCCTTCATGAAGACGGGGGCGCCGTTGACCTTCACGAAGAAGCTCTTGCCGTCCTCGTCGCGCTCGTGCACCACCTCGAGGGTGCGTAGTCCCACCCGGGTGCGCCGGCTGTCGCGCGTCACCCCCGCGCCGTCGGCCAGCTCCGTCTCCAGCGTGTACAGGCGCTGAGGACCGAGACCGTTCGGCCACCACAGCTCCGGCCGCGGGATGCGCATCGAGAGAGAGACGTCGTTCGTTCCCCCCTGCAGGTCCACGTCGGTCCGGACGACGGGCCCATCCCCGCCGGCGGTGACCGTGAGGCGCGCGGGGCCCGCCTGCGCGGCGACCACCCGCGCCGTCACCATCAAGTCGGCCGCCTCCGCGTCGAGCCGGGTCTGGAACACCTGCACGTCGTCGAGCCGCGCGTGATCCCACGTCTCCAGCGCCACCGGCCGCCAGACCCCGGCCGTCACGAAGCGCGGGCCCCAATCCCAGCCGAAGTGATAGGGCGCCTTGCGCGAGAACATGCTGACCATCTCGGTGGCCTGATCATTCGCGGCTGGCAGCCGATATCCCAGGCCGTGGTAGGCGCCCTCGACCTCGAGGATGGGCGAACGAAACCGCACCACGACGACGTTGTCCCCCGGCACCAGCTGCGGCTTCACGTTCGCCCGCCACGACCGAAACATGTTCGTGGCCCAGAGGACCTGGGTGCCGTTCACGTAGACCTCGGCGTAGGTGTCGAGGCCGTCGAACACCAGCTCCGCTTGCCCCCGGGCCAGCGTCTCGGGTCCGAGCGACAACGTCGTGCGGTACTCCCACGACTCGCGCTCGATCCACTGCTGGTCCTTCTCGTTCAGACGCCAGAACGGATCGCCGATCGTCCCGTTCGCCAGCAAGTCGGTGTGCACGGTGCCGGGCACGGTCGCGGGCAACCAGGGCTCGCCGGGGGCGCCGCTGGCCGCCACCTTCCGGAACGCCCACGGTCCCGTCAACGCCAGGCGGTCTCGCGCGATGCCCCGGGGATCTGTCGGCAGAGCTCCCTCGATTGACGCTCTCATGCGCGCCACATTACCCGCAGCTCCCGAGCTCCGTCCAAGCCCTGGAGAAACGCACCGCGTCGCGGCGCTCCTCGGGATTTCGGGACAAGGCCGGTCGCCCCCAAAAATACGTAATTCCACCTATTTGGGTCGCAACCGCTCCAACTCCAAAGGATTTTCGGCGGGCGTCAGAGACAGGCCGCATACGAGGGTGCCCAGTTACCGCGCCATTGTTGTATTAACGGATACCAATCAGCCCCCCCGCCCCTCGGAGGATCCATGAAATCTCGTCTGCTGCTTTCCCTTACGCTACCCCTCATGCTCGGCATCGGCGCGTGCGCAACCTCCAGCGGCGACGATCCCGATGGGAGCACGGGTTCGGGTGGAAGCGGCTCGGGTTCCGGGGGTAGCAGCACCGGTACCGGCGGAAAGGTGGGAAGCGGCGGGGCAACCGGCTCCGGCGGGTCGGCCTCTGGCGGCGCTCCTGGCTCCGGCGGTTCGGCCAGCGGCGGAATCACGGGCTCGGGCGGAAAAGGCTCAGGCGGTTCGGCCAGCGGCGGCGCCACCGGTTCCGGCGGAAGCGGCTCGGGTGGCGTGGCCTCTGGCGGCGCCACCGGCTCCGGCGGAACGGCCAGTGGCGGGGCCACCGGCTCCGGCGGAAGCGGCTCGGGTGGTGTCACGGGCACGGCAGGCGCCAAGGGCTCGGGCGGCGCCGCTTCGGGTGGGACGTTGGGCGGCGGCGGCAGAGGCGGGGGTACCACGGCGTCCGGCGGGATGGTGGGCAGCGGCGGCGTCACCGGCTCCGGCGGAAGCACGGCCAGCGCCGGTGCGTGCAGCTTCGCCAGCGGGCTCAACGTGGCGTGGGTCAACTTCGCCAAAGATGTCCCGAACCCCACCATCAGCACCTTCACCACCCTGTTCAAGAACACCTACGCGGCGGGCGGCCGCGTGGTGCGCTGGTGGTTCCACACGGACGGGACGACGACGCCGGGCTACGACTCGAGCGGAATGGCCGTGAAGCTGCCCCAGAATCACATCGACGGCGTGAAGGCGATCCTCAGCGCCGCGAATGCCAACGGCGTCGCCGTCAACATCAGCCTGTGGTCCTTCGACATGTTGCAGTCCGGCGCGGGCAACACCTACATGAACAACCAGAAGCTGATCGAGGTCGACGCCAACCGGCAAGCGTACATCGACAACTACCTGACCCCGCTGGTGACCGCGTTGAAGGGGACGCCTGGCCTGTACTCGTACGAGATCTTCAACGAGCCGGAAGGCATGGCCGAGAAGGGGTGGGCCACCCACCGCACCAAGCAGGCCTTCATCAACAAGACGGTCAACTGGCTGGCCGCCGCCATTCACAGCGCCGATCCGAACGTCCTCGTCACCAACGGCTCGCAGACCTTCGACTACTGCTCGAGCGTCAGCGGCAAGACGAACAACTACTCCGATGCCTCGCTGAGAAGCGCGGGCAGCAAGCAGAACGGCACCCTGGACTTCTACGAGGTGCACTATTACACCTCGAACGGAACCTCCAACTCGCCGTTCAAGAACGCCGCCGCGCACTGGGGCCTGGACAAGAAGATCGTGATGGGCGAGTTCTACGCCCTCACGCAGGATGGGACGAACGGCCCGGACACGTACACGTACCTGTACACCAACGGCTACAATGGCGCGTGGGCCTGGCAGTACGAGAGCAACGATCCCTCGAGCAGCTCGAACAACAACGGCGCCACCACGAAGTGGCCCACCATGCAGGTGCCGATGCAGAACGTTTACAGCGCCCACATGAGCGAAGTGGGCAGCTGCCCCTGAGCCCCGGGGTAGCGACGAAGCTGGGGCGAAGCTCATGCGCGCGAAGTTCCTGATCATCGGCTTGGTGGCGGTGCTGGTGCTGGTCGTCTTTGCGTTCTGGCGCGCGGTGGCCGGCCCGGGGGCACCTCGCAGGGCTGGCGGGGACGATTCCACGCCGGCTTCCGTCGCCACGACGGGGGCGACGACCACGCAGGCCGTGAACGGCGCGGCACCACCCGTCGTGGCCCTACCGCCGCCACCGCCCCCGAGCGTGCCGCCGGCGCCCCCCGCCGCCAGCGCGGCGGCGGCTGCTGCCGCTGACGCCGCCCCACCCATCGGTCCTCCGGGGCCGCTCGACGAGGCGCACTTGATGGCGCGCCTTCGCGCCATCAAGGACAAGGATCCGGCGGGCGCCGTTCAACTCGCGCGCGAGGGCAACAAGCGCTTCACCGACAGCCGAGACGCGCCCGAGCGAACCTCGATCCTGATTCACGCGCTGGTGGCCGTGGACAAGGGCTCCGAAGCGCGCGGCGAAGCCGAGGAGATGGTCAACCACTACCCCGACTCCACCTGGGTCCGCGAGGTCGAGATGTTCACGGGCGCCCACCGTCACCGCAACATCCGCGTCAACGACGCGGGCCAGATCGTCACCGAATAGACGGTCGGCTCTGAAGGCCTCTCACGGGTAAGTGAGGCCGAAGCCGTAGGCGAACAGGGGATCGTAGCTGGCGTCGCCCACGTTGATCGGGACCTGCGTCATGTCGCGTGGCCACGAGCACGACAGCTTCCCCGTCGGCTTGGCGATCCCGTAGAGAATGTCGGCGATGCCGCCCCCCTCCGTGCCGGGCAGCCATGCGGCGATGAGGGCGGTCGCTTCGTCGAGCACCTCACCCAGCACCAGGGGACGTCCCGTCAGCAGCACGACGATCACCGGCTTGCCGCTGCGCTTCGCCGCCGCGACCAGCATGCGATCTTCGGTGGTCAGGAACAGCTCGGCGCGATCACCGCTCCCCTCGGCGTAGGGATCCTCCCCCACCACGACCACCACCGCGTCGGAGCGCTCCGCCCCCGTCGCGTCCTTCGAGAAATCGATGCGCCCCGCACCTACCACCTCGGCGATGGCCTGACGAATGGTGGTTCCGCCGGTGGTGATGTCGCCGCGTCGTCCCCGCCACCCCACCGACCAGCCGCCGCACTGCACGCCCATGTCGTCGGCGCGGAAGCCGCACACGTGAACGCGGGCTTCCTTCCTCAGCGGCAGCGCGGCGCCGTCGTTCTTCAGCAGCACCAGGCTCTTGCGAACGGCGTCGCGCGCCACCGCGCGGTGCGCCGCCGAGCCGATGGTCGGCGTCAGCGTGCGGTCCGTGAACGGCCGCTCCCACAATCCGAAGCGAACCTTTTGCTTCAGGATGCGGCGGACGGCGTCGTCGATGCGCGCCATCGGCACCTGGCCCTCGTTCACCAGCTCCTTCAGGTAGGTGATGAACTCGCGATACTGCGTCGGCACCATCACCATGTCGATGCCGGCGTTGATGGCGACCTCGATGTCCTTCTTGTAGTCGGGCGACATCAGATCGATGGCCGCCCAGTCGGTGACCGTGAAGCCGGCGAACGCGAGCTCGCCCTTCAGCACGGTGGTGATGAGGTGACGATGGCCGTGCATGGGATGACCGTTCCAGCTGCTGAACGACACCATCACGGAGCCGACGCCGGCCTTGATGGCCGCTTCGTAACCGGGCAAGTGGATCCGGCGCAGCTCATCCTCGGTGATGGCGGCGTCGCCGCGATCCTTGCCGCCGCTGGTTCCGCCGTCGGCCAGGTAGTGCTTGGCGGTGGCGAGGATGGCCGCGCCCCCCGGCGCCTGCTGATAGCCGCGGATGGCGGCGGCGCCCAGCGTCACGGCGAGCTCAGGGGTCTCGCCGAAGCCCTCGTAGGTGCGGCCCCAGCGCTCGTCGCGCGGGACGGCCAGGCAGGGCGCGAAGGTCCAATCGATGCCCACCGCCGCGACCTCCTGCGCCGTCACGCGGCAGACCGCCTCGACCAGCTCCGGGCTGCGCGTGCAGCCGAGCCCGATCTCGTGGGGAAAGAGGGTGGCGCCCTTCACCCCGCCGTTGCCGTGAACGGCGTCGATGCCATAAATCAGCGGGATGCCGAGCCGGGTCGACAGCGCGTGGTCCTGAAAGCGATCGACCATGGCCACCCAGGTCTCGGGCACGTTCGGCTTGGGCAGCGAATCGGCGCCGCTCAGCACCGAGCCGATGAAGAAGTCCTTGATCTCGCCCCCGTCCGAGCCGTGCAGCGCGCTCCGATCGATCTGCGTCATCTGACCGATCTTCTCGGCGAGCGTCATCTGCGCGAGCAAGGCCTCCACGTCCGGCGCCGGCTTGCCCGCGTGTCGCGGCAAAGGAACGTCGACGGCCATCGCCGCCTGCTTGTGCGCCATGCAGGCCGCCGGCACCAGCGCCGTGGCGCCCAGAAATGTCCGCCGCGTCAGCGACGCGGATGACGAGGAGTCGGAAGCCCCGAAACGTCGCGAGTTGGCCACGGTCGACTGTGTATCACAATCTCTGGATCGCGGGGCGCCTGGGCGGCGCCCCAGGTCTCAGGGGTAGAGGCCCGACACCGTGTCGGCCCAGATCTGATTGACCTGGGCGTATCCGGCGGGAAGCGGATGCACGTCGTCGTTGTTGCACATGTGCGGCTCGGGCGGGTTGGTGATCGTGTTCAGCAGGTCGACGTGGCCCGCGAAGTACGTGTAGAAGTCGGGCCCGCACGGCAGCATCTCGGTCGCCGTGATGCTGTCCACGATGGCGTTGAACGCCGGGACGGTGGCGTGATCGAGGGGCTTGTCGGGGTCGTACGCGTAGGGCACGCGCGCCAGGATCGGCACCCGGCCGGCCGCCAGCGCCTTCTGCACGATGTCCATCATGTTCGCCATGTAGCTCGCCGACGCGGGCGTCTTGTCCCCCCACGAGTCGTTGGTCCCGTAGAGGATGGCGATGTGTTCGATGTCCGGGTTCAGCTGCAGCCACATGTCCATGTCGACGTGCGTGACGCCGTTGCTCGAGAACTCGCCGCCAATTCCACCGGCCAGCATGATGGGCGTGAAGCCGGGGTGAGCGGTCGTGATGGCGGTGTCGAAGTTCGTGGCGCGGTTGCGCTGGAAAGCCCCCGCCGTGATGCTGTCGCCCAGGAAGAACCAGCTGTCCTGCGGCCGCGCCGTGGGGCCGGTCGCCGACAGGTCGTGCAGGGCGATCTCGTCGATTCGAATGTCGACGGGCGTGGTCACGTTGGTGGTGGTGTTCGTGGTGGTGAACGCCTTGGTGATGAGCATGCGCACCCAGGTCATGCCCGCGGGAAACGCGAAGCTGTGGGCCCGGTTGCGAACCGGATTGTTCGTCACCGTGACGGGGAGCCCGTCGCTGCCCAGCGCGGCCGTCCAGGTCACGCCATCCGCGGACACCTCGATGGCGTAGTCCGAGGGCGAGCCGCCGTCCGCGGGTTTGTTGTAGTCGGTGTATCCGCTGTCGGTCCACGAGAGCAAGAGCCGGGTCGGTGACGCCGCGCCCACCGCCCCCGCGGCGCCCCCCACGCCAGCCGAACCGCCCGCGCCTGCCGCGCCGTCTGCGCCCGCGCTGCCGTTCGCCCCCGCCAGTCCCGCGGAGCCGCCCGCGCCTCCACCGGCGCCGCCCGCGCCAGCCGGCCCGCCGACGACCTGGATGGCGATCCACGCGGGCAGCATCGCCGCCGGGATCAGGACGCCTTGATGAGAATACTTTCCGTCGACGACGTTCGTCAGGTTCGTGAACGTCCCGCTCGCCATGACGTTCCTGTTCACCGAGATCAGCGGGCTGGGGACCGTGACCTTCCCCATCGTGCTGCTCGCCGGATTGCAGGCGGACGCCGGTCCCTTGGGCGTGGGATCCGGGGTCGCGCAGAAGTCCGACGTACCGCCGCCGCTCCCGGCCGTGCCGGAGCCGCCCGAGCCGGTCGTTCCACCGCTGCCACCGCTGCCACCGCTGCCACCTGATCGACTGGGCGTGCTCGAGCACGCACCCACGACGAGGATCAGCGCACAGACACCCGTCACGCGCCCGTCGCGTTTCCGCCCGTGGGAGAGAGGCGCGCCACCGGTCATGACTGTCTTTCGCATGTGATCTCCGTCGCTCGGTTCTGGGAGGAAGGGGGTGAGTCCCGCGGGCGCGCAGTCTGTCGCAACTCGCATGGGCCATCAACCGCTATTCCCGCGCCATTCCCGAAGGGGCCACCGCCACCGGCCGTTGACTCGTCCGGGGGGGCATGGGAGACGTAGCCCACTTTTTCAAATGCGAATTCTGCAATTTATGGCGGTGGCAGTTTGCTCGGCAACGGTGTGGGGGTGTGGAGGCGATCTGAATGGGTCGGTTCCGAGCGGGCCACCCGATCCGGATGCGGCGATGCCCATCCCCCTTCCCACCGGGCCGCTCGCGCCACCGATGCTGGGCCTGCATGCCGTGGGCAATCATATCGAGACCGCCGACGGAACAGTCGTCTCGCTCCGCGGCGTGAACCGCTCGGGCACCGAATACAAGTGCGTGCAGTCGCAGACCACGATCTTCGACGGCCCGTTCGACGAGCCGTCCATTCAAGCCATGGTCGCCTGGAAGATCAACGCCGTGCGGATTCCGCTCAACGAGGCCTGCTGGCTGGCGACGAACGGCGCCACCGCGCCAACCGTCACCGGTCCGGCCTACAAGGCGGCCATCGTCGCCTACGTGGCGTTGCTGCACAAGTACAACCTGGTGCCGATCGTCGAGCTGCACTGGGTCGGCCCCGGAACGTCCGCGGCCGATCGGCAGCAGCCGATGCCCGACGCGAACTCGGTCCTGTTCTGGGCGGACGTCGCCCAGACCTTCGCTGGCGATCTCGGCGTGGTGTTCGACCTGTACAACGAGCCGTTTCCCAGCGGAAACGCCGACTCGGACGCCGCGTGGACCTGCTGGCGGGACGGCTGCACGACGCGGCAGTCGGTCCCCTCGGGGGGCACCGCGATGATGTACGACGCCGTGGGGATGCAACGACTGGTGCAAGCCGTGCGCGTCGACGGGGGAGCCACGAACCTGATCTTGCTGGGGGGCGTTCAGTACTCGAACGCCTTGACCCAGTTCTTGAAGTACATGCCGGTCGACACGTTGTCGCCGCCGAACATCGGTGCCTCCTGGCACATCTACAACTTCAACGCCTGTGTCACGATCGACTGCTGGAGCCAGGCCCCGGCCGCGGTGGCGGCGCTGGTTCCCCTGGTGGCCACGGAGATCGGTGAGAACGACTGCATGACCGGGCCGTATCTGACGGCGCTGATGCAGTGGTTGGACGGCAACGGCGACGGTTACCTGGCCTGGTCGTGGAACGCGTTCGGGGCCTGCACGCCGGCGCCACCCATGACCCAGGGCGGCCGGCCCTGGTCCCTGATCACCGACTACGTCACCGGCGCGCCCAATGGCGGCTTCGCGCAAGGGTTCCACGACCACGTGTCGGAGGTGGCTGGGTTCTGAGCGCGGGTCAGCCGCCGGTACCGGCCGCGCCGGCGAGACCAAGGGCGCCGCCGGCACCATCGGAGCCAGCCATGCCGCCAGCGCCGGTGGCCCCTGCGGCACCGCCAGCGCCCGTGGCAGGTGGGGTGGCGGTCAGGGTGAGTGCGGCGTCGGTTTGCTGGCTGGCGATGACGGTGGCGGTGGTGGTGCCGCGGGCGATCACCGACTGGGTGTCCCAGTCCAGCCCCTCCACGGTCAGCGTCACGTCGCCCGCGAAGGCGGTGTCGAGAGTGAGGGGAATGTAGAGGGGAAACTGGAACGGCAACGGCCTGTCGGAGGCATCGCCCACCGCCAGCGATCGCCGCTGGTTGGATGAAACCAGCCCAGGATCCACGAGGCTGGTGATGGTGGTTCGCATGTCCGCGATGGGAGGCGTGTCGTCATCGGCCGTGATCGTCATGAACAACGTGCTCGGCGTCTTCGAGCATGCTCCCTCGACGAGCAGGGTCGCGAAAGCGATCCCGACGCCGGCCCGTCGTGCTAACGTGCCGGCCCATTGCAATCGGCGATCAGCGCTGTGGCGACGACGGTCCAGGTCCATTTACGTTGCCCTCGGCGCCACCGCTCTTACCACGATCGATGCCCCGGAGGACGCCCGTGATGCGCAAAATCTCTCTCGTGACGATGGGCGCGGTGCTGGCGCTGGGCGGGTGCTCCGAGGACAACGGGCTCTGGCTGCAGAAGGGCGATGCCGCCACGACACCTGACGCGAGCACGCCTGCTGACACGGGCGCCCCGACGGACGCGACCACCGATGTTCCGATCGTGCTGCCCACCGACCTGACCGCCATCGCGCCGGATGACGTGAACATTCTCTACTCCGGCCGCTTCGACACCGGCCAGTACCTGGCCACCGACACGACCTTCGCCAGCATGGGCAGCCCCAAGAAGCCGACCGCCGCGCTGAGCGGCTCGAGCGCCACCATCGCCTTCACCGGCACGGCGATCGGCGCGGTCCTGCAGGGCAGCGTTCCCGACTACTACGACGGGATCGTGGACGGCAAGGTGGTGACGACGATCAAGTTGATCAACAGTGCCGCGCCCTACCCCATCGCGGCCAACCTGACCGACGCCCCGCACGTCGTGTCCATCGTGAAACGGACCGAGTCGAACTTCGGTCGCACGCAGTTCCTCGGCTTCGTGATCGCCGGCCAGATATCGCCGCCGCCGACCCGCCCCGCGCGGCGCATCTTGGTCATCGGTGACTCGATAACCGCTGGATTCGGCATGGACGCGGCCTCCGCCGCCGATCCCCTGTGCATGGCCGATGGGCAGGGACAACCGACGGAGGACGCCTACAACACGTTCGGCGCGCTGGTGGCCCGCGATCTGCTGGCCGAATCCCAGGTGGTCGGTGTGTCGGGCATCGGGTTGATGCGGAACTATCAGAACACCTATGACCCGCGCACGATGCCAGAGGAGTTCGACCTGCTGTTCCCGGAGCCCTATGCGCAGCCCCCCGGGTTGAATTCGCCGGTCTGGGATCCCACGCACGCGCTCTGGGTGCCGGACGCCATCTTGATCGCGCTCGGCACCAACGACTTCGGCTCGGGCAATGCGGCGTCCGTTCCGCCGTTGCCTGACGTGCCGTCCGCCGAGACGTTCGGAGCGGCGTACATCGCCTTCGCGACCACCCTGCGCGGGTACTACCCGAACGTCCACATCTTCGCCATGACCAGCCCTGCCCAGCCGGACGCACGGCTGGACGGTGGCATCAAGATGATGGTGGCCGCGTTCCCCGACCAGAAGGTCCATGAGATTCAAATTCCGCAGATGAACGATACGGGGTGCACCGGCCACCCCAGCGTCATCCAGCACGCCATGATGGCCGCGATAGCCGAACCCGTCGTCAAGACGGCGCTGGGCTGGTAGCGACCGACCGACGGCCGACAGCGACGGCCCGATGAACGAACGACGTTCCGGTCGGTGGTCCGGCCTTTGGTCACTCGCCGTGGCGTTCCTGGGAGCGACCGCCGGGACTGCGCCGTCTTGCGCCTCGGGGCGATTCGTCGCCGCCGGAGACGCGCGCATCGCGGTCATGGGCCGGGTGGAGCGGGCGCGCGGTGGTCGGCTACGCTTCGGCTACCCGGGGGTCACGCTGCGCTTGCGCGTGGAAGGATCGTCCCTGGCCATGCGGGCCGGCAGCAGCACGGCGAACAGCCGCCTGGGCCTGATCGTCGATGGTGGCCCGCCGCGGGTCATTCGTCTGCCCGCCGGCGAGGCGCGCGTCCCACTCGCCGACGGCATGACCGCTGGAGTTCACTCCCTCGAGCTCTTCCATCGCACGGAAACCTGGCAGGGCATCGTCACGGTGGCTGGCTTCGAGCTGGGCCCCGGCGCCCGCCTGCTGCCGCCGGATCGACCGCCACAGCGACGGCTGCTGTTCATCGGCGACTCGGTGACGTGCGGCGAGGGCACGGACCGACCGGCCGACGGCGCGATGAAAGACGCGGCCTCCACCTCGAACGGCTACCTGTCGTACGGCATGGTGCTGGGACGGACGCTCGACGCCCAGGTTCACCTCGTTTGCTACGGCGGGCGGGGCCTCATCCGTGACTGGCGGGGCAAGACGAACGTCGCCAACGCGCCCACGTTCTTCGACCTGGCGATCGCCGCCGACAGCCGCGGAGCGCGGGTTCCCTGGGACCACGCCGGATACGTGCCGGACGTGGTGGTCGTATCGCTGGGGACGAATGACTTCAATCTGGCCCTGGGTCAGCTCCCCGCACGCGAGGAATACGTGACGGCCTACCTGGCGTTCGTTCGCGCCATCCGAGGGCGCTACCCGCGCGCGCGCGTGTTCCTGACCGAAGGCGCCATCGTGGACGACGAAGAGGACCCGACCCGACCTCGCAAGACCGTGCTGGCCGGCTACCTCGCCGAGACGGTGCGGCGCCTCGGCGACGAGAATGTTCGCGTCGTTCCCGCCACCCACTACCCGGGAGACGCATACAATCCTCACCCCACCGCCGCGCAGCACCTCGAAATGGCGCGCGATCTCGAACCCGTGGTCCGACGGGCGATGGGGTGGAACGCTCCAGATGGCGACGCAAGTTTGACGAGAGCGGCACCAGGTCCGCACTAAGACCAGGGCCAAGTTCCGACGAAATTCCTGTTCGCTGCGATACGTATGTCGACTTTGACTTCGGGCCGAAAGCGGGTAATAAGGCGACCGCTACGGCGATACCCTCGGACCCGATTTTCCGGGCGTGAGACAAGGGGAGACACCTGATGAGAATGTCCACCAATCGATCGTTGTTCGTGGCGACGTGCCTCAGTCTGGGCGCCATCGTCTTCGTCTCGTCCGGCATCGGCTGCGGCAGCAGCGGAGGAAATGCCAAGGGAAGCGGCGGGAGCAACGGCTCGGGTGGCAAGAGCAATGGCTCGGGGGGTGGCAACGGCTCGGGCGGTAACAGCTCCGGCTCGGGTGGCAGCAACAGCTCCGGCTCCGGGGGCAGCAACAGCTCCGGCTCGGGTGGCAACAGCTCCGGCTCCGGCGGTAGCAGCTCCGGCTCCGGCGGCAGCAGCTCCGGCTCCGGCGGCAGCGGTCCCTCCGACGCCGGCTCGATGACGGCCACGTTCTCTTACACGTTCGACAAGGATCTTCAGAGCTTCAAGCTGAACGACTACGCCGATACGAACCACAAGAACCTCGCCGCCGCCGACTCGGGATCGAGCCCGGCCGTCGCGTGGGAGTCCGCCGATGGCAGCCCCGACAACGGTGCTCTGAAGATCAGCGCGACGTTCACCGACTACCAGCAGTACGTCGATCCCGTCATCAACCTGGCATCGGCGATAGACGTATCGGGCGGCAAGACGGTCCACGCGCGCGTCAAGCTGGTCTCGGGGACGTTCGCCGGCGGCGCCGTGCTGACGGTGTCGACCACTTCGTCATACGTCGAGGCCGCTAGCAAGTGGACGACGCTGACCCAGGGCCAATGGATCCCGATCGATCTGGATCTGAGCATGGTCACTGCCTCGGGATACGACGCCTCGATGGTCGTCCAGATGGGCATCCGCTTCGACACGGGTGACGCGCCGGAGGCGGGCGCCTTTGCCGGCCCCGACGACGTCGTCTTCTTGGTCGACACCATCACCGACGGCGACGGCTCGAAGGTCGTCCCCATGCTGACCTACAACTTCGACACGACGGTTCAAGGTTTTGCGTTGAACAACTACGCCGACAGCAGCCGCAATAACCTGGCGGCCCCAGACGCGGGATCCTCGCCGACGCTGACCTTCGATTCCTCGATCGGACAGCCGAACCCTGGCTCCCTGAAGGTCGCCGTGACCTACACGGACTACAAGCAATATGTCGACGTGATCCTCAACCTGACGCCGACGATCGATTTAACGGGC
The DNA here is from genome assembly GCA_036500205.1 of Polyangia bacterium. GTDB lineage: Bacteria > Myxococcota_A > Polyangia > Fen-1088 > Fen-1088 > DASYCK01. The sequence goes on from DASYCK010000192.1 coordinate 26,808, forward strand.
AAGACGGTCCACGCAAAGATCACTCTCGATTCGGGCACGTTCACGGGCGGCGCCGTCCTTCACGTGGGGACCACGACGGCTTACACGGATGGTTCGGCCGTTTGGACGACACCGACCATGGGAACCTGGACAGACCTGTCGCTGGATCTCAGCACGGTCACCACGACCGCCTACGACCCGAGCATGGTCATTCAGGTCGGCATCCGACTGGATACGGGTGACGCACCGGACAGCGGCTCCTTCGCAGGCCCCGCCGACGTGGTGTTCCACATCGATTCGATCACGGCCGAATGAGCCGAGCTGTCGCGGGCGTTCCGCTTGGAGGCCCCCGTAGATTCGCCTACACTTCCGGGCCTCATGCGAAACGACGACGCTTCGACATCGACTGAGAACGGGACGAGCGCGGCGGTGGCGCCTGCGCCAGTGACAACATCGGCCAGCCGGCGCGACGTCCTGCGCGGCGCCGCCGCGTTCGCCGGCACGGCCGCCATCGCCGCCTGTCACAACGTGCCGGCGGTCTCGTCCGCCGCGGCCGCCGCCGTCCCCAAGACCGTCCTCCCGGGCGGGCTGGAGGTGCGGGGCACGCGCTTCTACCGTGATGGCAAACCGTTCTTCGTCAGCGGCTTCAACTACTGGTCGGCGCTGCCTAACGCGCGCCAAGGAAACGACGCTGGCTGGGATCAGATTCGTCGCGACCTCGATGCCATGCAGGGGCTCGGCGTCAACATGCTGCGCATCATGGGCGCCACCGAGGGCCCCGACAGCGAGCCGCTGCGCATCGTGCCGTCGCTGCAGCCTTCGCCCGGTCAGTATGACCCCGCCGGCGTCGCCGGCCTGCTGCGCCTCGTGGCCGAGCTGGAGAAGCGCAAGCTGCACGCGATCTTCATCATGAACAACTTCTGGCACTGGTCGGGCGGCATGGCCCAGTACCTGGCCTGGGCCGGTCAGGGGCCCATCCCCTACCCGCCGCCCCACCCGGGCGGAAGCTGGGACACGTACCAGAAGACGACGGCGAATTTCTACTCCAATGAGAAGGCCCTGAAGCTGTACGACGACCTGCTGCGCTTCGTGGTGCCGCAGCTGAAGAGCAGCCCGTCCGTCATCTGGGAGCTGGCCAACGAACCCCGCGGCATGCGCAACATCCCGGCGTTTCACAGGTGGATCGACGAGACGGCGGGCCTCATTCGCACGCTGGCCCCCGGCCAGCTGATCACGACCGGCAGCGAGGGTCAGACCGCGGATCCGCGCTACGCCGGCGTCGACGTCGCGGCGGACCACCAGAGCCCGAACATCGACTTCATCACCTTTCACATGTGGGCCCAGAACTGGAACTGGGTGAAGCGCCAGAGCCTGGCCCACGATCTGCCACGGGCCCTCGACCTGGCGAAGAAGTACCTGAACGACCACGTGACCCGTGTGGCGAAGGTGGGCAAGCCCTTGCTCCTGGAAGAGTTCGGGTTCCCCCGGGACGAGGGGAACTTCGATCCCGCCGCGACGACCACCCTACGCGATCAGTACTTCGACGCGGTCTACGGGATGGTGCATTCGCTGATCCCGAACAGCGCCATGGCCGGGATCATGCCGTGGGCGTGGGCCGGCGACACCCGTCCCCCGCGGCCGGGCGAGTTCTGGAAGCCGGGTGATCCGTTCATCGGCGACCCCCCGCACGAGGAACAAGGCTGGTACAGCGTCTACACGCCCGATACCACCGTGAAGCTGATCCAGGACTGGACCGCCAAGATCACCGGTACCACAGTGACCTCGTAAGGGGGCCAGAGCGGCGGTGGTTTTCCGTGTCATTTGATCCGGAGTCGATTCGAACGGCGGTGCTGCCGCACTTTCCCGTGGCGACGAGCTCCGCGCTGGCGCCGCTCGGCAACGGGCTCATCAACGAGACCTTCGCCCTGACCGATCCCGAGCGTGGGACGTTCGTGCTCCAGCGCGTGAATCCGCTGTTTTCGCCGGCCATTCATCGGAACATCCAGGCCGTCACGACGGCGTTGCTCCGGGCCGGCCTGCCCACGCAGGCTCTGGTGGCGACGAACGACGGCCAGCTCTGCCTTCAGCTTGCGAACCCTCTGGGGGGCGGCGCGCCCGCCGTGTGGCGGCTGATGACGTTCGTCGCGGGACATTCCTTCGAGGTCGTGTCGGGTCCGCGGCAGGCGCGCGCGGCGGGCGCGCTGATCGCGCGATTTCACGCGGCGCTGGACGGCCTCGCGCACACGTTCCTCGGCCTGCGCGGCGGCGTTCACGACACGCCCAAGCATCTGGCCACCCTCCGGCGGGCGCTGGCCGCCCACCCGGAGCATCGCCTGCACGCCGCCGTCGCCCCGCTGGGTGCCGGCATTCTGGCGGCGGCGGATGCGCTGCCGGCGCTTCCCGCGCTCACGCCCCGCATCTGCCACGGAGACTTGAAGTTCAACAACGTCCTGTTCGCGGGGGAAGCGCTTCCCGACGGCGAATCCGCGCTGTGCCTCATCGATCTCGACACGGTGGGACCGCTGTCGCTGGCGTACGAGCTGGGGGACGCATGGCGCTCGTGGTGCAATCGCGGCGGCGAGAACGTCCCCGTGGCTGAGCTCGATCTGGAGATCTTCCTCGCCTCGCTCGATGGCTACCGTGGCGCCCTCGGCCGCGCCCTGGCCGACGACGAGCGGGAGGCGCTGCTGCTCGGTCCGGAGTGGATCAGCCTGGAGCTGGCCGCGCGCTTCGCGGCGGACGCGCTCACCGAGTCCTACTTCGGCTGGGACAGGGAGCGCTTTTCTGGGCGCGGTGAGCACAACCTGGTGCGCGCGCGCGGCCAGTTATCGCTGCACAGGGCGTTCGCCGCCACGCGCGCCACCCGCGCCCGCGCGTTCGTGAACGATGGTTGATTGAGAGCGGGCTATCCAGCCCTGCCGAGCGTGCCGGTCCCCATCGGCGTGCAGGTGACGGGGGAGGTGATCGTTCCCGTCAAGGCTGTCGACAGGGTGCTGCCCGACAGCTCGACGGTCCAGCCGGTGACGTCGACGGTCACCCTGTTTCCCATGATGGTGGCGCTGCAGGTCTGCCCCGCTTCCACGGTCGCCTTCGCTCCCGTCACGGTGAAGCTGGCGTTGCAGGCGATGCCACCCGTCGAGGTGACATTGACATGAGTGGCATCGAGCCTCGTGATCGTCAGCAGGTCGCCGGTCAGATCGAGCGTGGCGACGGCGACGTTGCACATGGGCTGAAGTGATCCCGCCTGGAAGATCCATGTGCCGGCCAGGGCCTCCGCCGGATCGCTGGTCGTCGCGCCGCCCGCGCCGCCTCCACCCGCGGCGCCGCTCTCGCCGCCCCCCCCGCTCGTTCCACCGAGGCCACTGGCGCCGCCAGCGCCTCCAGGGCTGCTGCTGCTGCAGCCCATCAGAAGACCCAGAGTGAAGGCCAAACGAAGGGTGTTCTTCCCGAATTTCATGAGACCCATCCTAGGTCCCTTTGTTCGACGCGCAATGTTCGGCCTGCGCAAACCGGGCGATTGGTCGCGCGCGGTTCGCGAGGCAGCGCTGAAACAGGTGACATTGCGCACACGCCTTCTTCATCCGGGGTTGCCGCCGAAGAACGTGCGCACGAAATCGGTCGCCGGCTTCGCCGCCAGCTCCTCGCTTCGTCCCCGCTGAACGACGCCCCCCTGCTCGAGGACGATCACCTCGCCGCCGAAGGCCTCGGCGTCGGCGCGATCGTGGGTCACGATCACCGTCGGGATGGCCAGGCTGCGAAGATGAGCGACCAGAAAGCCGCGCACCGTCCGCCGCACGGCAACGTCGAGCGCCGCCAGCGGCTCGTCGAGCAGCAACGCGCGCGGGTGGCGGGCCAGCGCCCGCGCCAGCCCCACCCGCTGGGCCTCGCCGCCAGAGAGCGTGTCGATCCGCCGTCGCGCCAGCGCCTCCACGCCCAGCTCACGAAGCGCGTCCAGCGCCTGCCGCTCGCGCGCGGCGCGGCCCATCCCGGAGATTCCGAAGGCGACGTTCCCCAGCACGTCGAGGTGCGGGAACAGCGCGTACCGCTGGGGGAGAAAGCCGATGCGCCGCTGCTCGATCGGGACGTCGAGGCCGAGCGCGCCGTCGAACAGCGCCGCGCCGTCGAGCGCCACCCGGCCGGTGCGTGGGGTCAGCGCGCCCAGGATCATCATCAAGGCGCTCGTCTTCCCGGCGCCGTTCGGCCCCACGATCACCGTCGGCTCGGCGGAGGCCCGCAGGGTCAGGGCGATCGGCAGCGCGCTGATCTGCCCGACCACGTCGACCTCGAGCACGGGGGGCGCCGCGCTCACGTCCGGGCTCCCAGGCGAATGGCGACGAGCAGCGCGAACGCCACCGCCAGCAAGACGATCGACAGACTCTGCGCCGTGCGCAGATCCGACTCGAGCGCCGTGTAGATCGCCAGCGGCAAGGTCTGCGAGCGCCCGCTCAGATTTCCCGCGAACATCAAGGTCGCGCCGAATTCCCCCAGCGCGCGCGCCCAGCTCATGGCGGCGCCGCCCGCCAGCCCGGCCCGCGAGATCGGCAGGACCACCCTGAAGAACACGCGCGGGCGCGACGCCCCCAGGGTCCGCGCCACCAGCAGGAGGTCCGGATCGAGCCGGCGAAACAGCGCGATCGCCGCCTGCACGTAGAACGGCGCCCCCACGAAGGTCTCGGCGAACACCACCGCCGCCCGCGTGAACGGCAAGCCCACGCCGACGCTGGCCAGCGCCGGGCCGAGCAGACCGCGGCGGCCGAACGCCAGCAGCAGCGCCACGCCCGCCACCGCGGGGGGAAGCACCACGGGAAGCTGGACCAACGTCTCGACGAACCGCCAGCCACGTGTGCGCCGGCGCGCCAGCACCCAGGCGAGCGGCGTGCCGCACACGATCACCAGGAACAGGCTGGTGGTGGTCGTCGCCAACGTCAGCCGCACCGCCGGGCCGACCATGGGATCGGACAGCCCCCGCAACAGCGCCGCGGGCGACGTGGTGAAGAAGAGCCCCGCCACCGGCAACGCGATCAGCAGCAACAGCGCCCCCGAGAGCGCGCCTACCGCCACCGACCAGGCCAGGTCGACGGCGCGGCGCCGAGCGTCTCGCGGCGACGTCACGGGGACGGACAAGGCACGAATCCCGATTCGCGCAGCGCCGCGACCCCCGCCGGCGATTTGACGAGGTCGATCCACTGCTTGGCGAGCGCCGGGCTCGGCGCGTGCGTCAGCGTCGCCATGGGATATTCGGGCGTCACGTTGAACGCGGGCGGGATGGTCACCGCCGCGACCTTGTCACCCGCGGTGACGGTGTCGCTGCGATAGACGACGCCGGCGTCGGCCTCGCCCAGCACCACCTTCGCCAGCACCTGACGGACGTTCAATTCGCGCGAGACCACCTTGGCCTCGACCCGCTTCGCGAAGTCGTCCCCGTACTTCGCCGCCGCCCGCTTCAAGATCTGCGCGGTGTAGGAACCGATGGGGACCTCGGGCGTGCCCACCACGATGCGTTCGACCCGCGGGAGATCGGCGAACGACTTCACGGTCCCGGCCAGCTCCGGTCGCACCACCATGACCGGCTCGTTGCACGCGAACACCGTGGGAGCCGCCACCAGCCCCTGGGCCACCAGCGCGTCCATGTGCTTGCGATCGGCGGAAGCGAACACGTCGGCGGCGGCGCCATGCTCGAGCTGGGCGCGTAGCTCCTGGCTCCCGGCCACGTTGACGACGACCTTCACCTTGGGGTGCGCGGCCTCGAAGCGGGGGACCAGCTTCGAGAAGGCGTCCTTCAGGGACGCCGCCTCGAACACCACCAGCTCGCTGTCGCCCGGGGCGGACCGGGCCGCGCCCCCCACGCCCAGCAGCGCCAGCGCGACGACCAGGTGCATCGGGCGGGTGAAGGCCCTTCCCGATCCACGGAGCCTCGATCGATGGTCGCTTCGCGTGAGGATTATCATGGGGAGCTTGGGCGACAAGGCCCCCATTCTTACGTCATCGGGGCGCGATCGACACTTCCCAGCCCCCGCCGTCACGGTCGCCGCGTTCCCACCGTTACCAGGTCCTGGACCAATCTTGACCATTTCGAAACAGACCGTCGCTGATTGTGAGAAGGCCTGATGTCATCTCGCCCTCTCCCCGTCTTGCGCGCCGTCACCAGCGTGACCACGCGGACCCATTGTCCGTACTGCGCGTTTCAGTGCGGCATGGCGGTGACCAGCGTGACGGGCGCCGAGGCGCCGCTCGACGTCAAGCCCGACCAGGACTTCCCGGTCAACCGCGGCCAGATGTGCATCAAGGGGTTCACCTCGGCGGACATCGTCGACCACCCGGGGCGGCTGACGGCCCCGCTGCTCCGCGGGGCCGACGGTCGCCTGGTGCCGGCCAGCTGGGACGCCGCGCTCGACTTCATCGCCGAGCGCCTGCTGAAGCTGCGGGCGGCGCACGGCCCGGCGTCCGTCGGCGCCTTCGGCAGCGGCGCGCTCACGAACGAGAAGGCCTACCTGCTGGGGAAGTTCGCGCGGGTGGCCCTCGCCTCGCCGAACATCGACTACAACGGGCGCTACTGCATGTCGTCCGCGGCGGCCGGACAGAACAAGGCCTTCGGCATCGATCGCGGGCTGCCGTTCCCCGTCGAGGACATCGCCCGCACCAAGGTGCTGCTGCTGTGGGGCGCGAACTCGGCCGAGACGATGCCGCCGCTGATGCAGTGGATCCACGCCCAGCACGCGCAGGGGAGCCTGATCGTCGTCGATCCGCGGCGCACCGAGACGGCGCGCGTGGCCGACGTCCACCTGCAGCTGACGCCGGGCTCGGATCTGGCGCTGGCGAACGGGCTGCTTCACCTGGCCATCGACGAGGGGCTGGTCGACGTCGACTACGTGGCGAGGCGGACGCAAGGCTTCGAGGCGGTCCGCCGCGCGGCGATGGAGGTTCATCCCGCGCACGTCGAGCGACTGACCGGCATTCCCATCGACGAGCAGCTCCGCGTCGTGCGCATGCTGGGCAGGGCGGCGAGCAGCATGCTGCTATCGGGACGTGGCCCCGAGCAGCAGTCGAAGGGGGCCGATACGGTGGTGGCGTTCGCGAACCTGATGCTGGCGCTCGGCAAGGTCGGGCTGCCGGCGAGCGGCTACGGTTGCCTGACCGGTCAGGGGAACGGCCAGGGGGGGCGCGAGCACGGACAGAAGGCCGATCAACTCCCCGGCTACCGGCTGATAGAAAACGACGCCGACCGCGAGGCCATCGCCCGCGTCTGGGGCGTCGACGCTGCCTCGCTGCCGGGCAAGGGGAAGAGCGCCTACGAGCTGCTCGACGCCATGGGGCCCGAGGGGGGCATCCGCGGGCTGCTGGTGTTCGGGTCGAACGTGGCGGTGGCGTCTCCCAACGCGCGCAACGTGGTGCGCAAGCTGGCGGCGCTCGACCTGCTGGTGGTGTGCGACGCGTTCGAGAACGAGACGTCCGAGACGGCGCACGCCATCTTGCCCATCACCCAGTGGGCCGAGGAAGAAGGGACGATGACGAACCTGGAAGGCCGGGTGATCCTGCGCCAGCGCATCCGCCAGCCGCCCGCCGGCGCGAAGAGCGACCTCGAGATCATCGGGGCGCTGGCGGCCCGACTGGGGCACCCCGAGGGGTTTCAGTTCGCGAACACCGAAGCTGTCTTCGACGAGCTGCGCCGCGCCACCGCCGGCGCGCGCGCCGACTACAGCGGCATCAGCTACGAGAAGATCCGGCGCGCCCAGGGGATCTTCTGGCCCTGCCCGAGCAATGATCACCCGGGCACGCCGCGCCTGTTCGCCGAGCGCTTCCAGTTTCCCGACGGCAAAGCCCGCTTCAATGTCGTCCGCCATCGCCCCGCGGGCGAGCTGCCCGACGCCGACTACCCGTTCTACTTCACCACCGGACGCTACAAGGAGCACTACAACTCGGGCGCGCAGACGCGGCGGGTGGCGGCGCTCGTCGACGCCAGGCCCGAGCCGCGCGTGCAGGTCCACCCCCGCCTGGCCCAGCGGCTGGGCGTGGTGCAGGGGGGCGACATGCTGGTGGAGAGCCGCCGGGGCAGCGTGACGTTCACCGTCGAGGTCACGCCCGACATCCGCACCGACACGCTGTTCGCGCCGTTTCACTGGGGCGGAAAGGCGGCCGCCAACGTGCTGACCAAGCCCTCGCTCGATCCCACGAGCCGCATGCCCGAATTCAAGGTGTGCGCCGTCCGCGCGCGCGCCGCCGTCGAACAAAGGAGCGCCTGACCGTGCGCAAGAAGAAGCTGGCCGTCGTCGGCAACGGAATGGCGACCTGCCGCCTGCTCGACGAGCTGTTGCAACGCGGGGCCCTCGACCGCTACGAGATCTCCATCTTCGGCGACGAGAAGGGGGGCGCCTACAATCGCATCCTGCTCAGCAAGGTGCTGGGGGGACACGCCCCCGACGAGATCATCACGAAGCCGCCAGCCTGGTACGACACGAACGGCATCCAGCTGTTCGACGGCGTGGCGGTGAAGCGCCTCGACACGGGGACGAAGGTGGTCGAGACCACCGACGGCGAGAGACACCGCTACGACGTCGCCGTGCTGGCGACCGGCAGCACGCCCCAGGTGCCGCCGCTCGCCGGCATGATGGCGAGCGGCGGCGAGCTGCGCGAAGGGGTCTTCATCTACCGGACCATGGCCGACTGCCTGAAGATGCGCGCCGCCGCCCGCCCCGGCGACAACGCCGTGGTGCTGGGCGGTGGCCTGCTCGGCCTCGAGGCCGCCAAGGTACTGAGCGACGGCGGCCTGCACGTGACGATCGTGCACGCGGGCAAGACGCTGATGAACGTTCAGCTCGACGAGCTGGGGGGGGAGATGCTCGAGCGGCAGATCGAGGCGTGCGGCATCTTCGTGCGCACGGGGCGCACCATCGAGGAGGTGCTGGGGGACCCGGACGTCGATGGCGTCCGGCTGGACGACGGCAAGACCCTGGCGGCGGACATGCTGGTGCTGGCGTGTGGCGTGCGCCCGCGCATCGAGGTGGCCCGCGCCTCCGGGCTGCCCATCAACAAGGGGATCATCGTCAACGACACCCTGGCGACCGAGGTGCCGGGCGTCTACGCCATCGGCGAGTGCGCCGAGCATGGCGGCCGCACCTACGGCATCGTGACGCCGGCCTGGGATCAGGCGGTGGTACTGGCCGACGTGCTCACCGGCGCGAACCCGCAAGCGCGCTACCGGGGCTCGAAGATCTACACCCGCCTCAAGGTGGCGGGCGTCGACGTGGCGTCGATGGGTCGCATCGAGCCCGAGCTCGACAGCGACGAGGTCATTCAGGTCGTCGAGACGCGCCGGGGCTCGTGCCGCAAGCTGGTGGTGCGGGGCCGCACCCTGGTGGGGGCGATGCTGGTGGGCAACACCAGCGCGGCGGCGGATCTGATCCAGATCCTCGATCGCGGCGATCCCCTGCCCGAGGAGCCGCTGGAGGCACTGTGCCCGGGGGCGTCGTTCGGCGGCGGCGCCCGCGGCGATCGCCAGGTCTGCAACTGCCACAAGGTCACGGAGGGGCGGCTGCACGAAGCGATCGACGGCGGGGCGACCACCATCGAAGCGCTGTCGCTGGCGACGAAGGCGGGCACCGGCTGCGGCTCGTGCAAGTCCGAGCTGACCCAGGTCCTGGCCGGCCATGGCCCGGCGGCAACGAGAATCGCCGTCGCGAACTGATTTGTCCATTCCCGGGGGTTCGGCTCGCTGCCGCTCGCACAACCCCGTCCCCTCGCCTGTTCCCGTGGAGGTGGACCTACCTGCGCATATGCATGCACATGCATGTAGCTTGACGCCTGAATGCACTCGAGTACGATCGAGTGCGTGAGAACAACGGTCGAAATCACTGAAGCGCAACGCGGTGAGCTCCTGAAGATCGCGAGCGGCAGAGGCGAGAAGGGATTTTCGTCGGTCGTTCGCGACGCCGTCGACCTGTACCTGCAGACCTATGCGAGCCGCCTGGACGCGGTGCGCGCCGCGCTCGGCGTTCGCGGCGCGCTGGCCGGTCGCGAAGGCGAAGCGCTGAAAGCCGAGGTCTCGGCCGTGCGGAAGAAGTGGCGATGATCGTCGCCGACAGCGACGTCCTCATCGAGTACCTGCGTGGCCGAAATCCGCTGGCCGCTCGCGTCGAGGTCGAGCTCCAGTCGCGCGGATTCTGCACCACCGCGGTCACGGCGTTCGAGCTTTGGACCGGCGCGAAAACACGGCGCCAGAGCTCGGCTGTCGAGCTCCTGTTGGCTGCGATGACGATCCTCCCCCTCGATGCGGAAGCCGCTCGACGGGGAGGCGAGGCGCGAAACGATCTTCTGGCACGGGGAGACGATATCGGCATGGCCGATTGCTTGATCGCGGGAATCTGTTTACGGGAACGCGCCACCCTTCTCACCGGAAACCGTCGCCATTTCGCGCGGATCCCGGGGCTGAAGTTGTCGCTCGGCGCGCAGGACGAAGACGCGCAGGACAAAGGTCCGACAAAGTCCTGAGAGCGCCCGCCCTCGTCCCGCTCTCACGCCGTCGTCCCCGCCTTGTCGCGCACCGCCGTCACGATGGCCGCCACCAGCCGCTTCATGACGTAGGCCCGCTCGGGGACGATGGCCGCCTCGATGCCGTGACGGCGCAGCGTCTCGACGGCGATGGGCCCGATCGCCGCCACCCGCACCTGCGGCCAGGCCCGATCGAGCGCGGCGTGGACGCCATGTTCCTTGGCGACGTCGAACAGCCGATCGACCTGCGACGCGCTGGTGAAGGCGATCACGTCGACCCGCCCCGCCGCCATCTCGCCCACCAGCTCGATCACCTTCGCAGCGTCGCTGGCCGGCGCGTAGATGTAAGGCGCCACCGGCAGCACCTGGGCCCCGGCGGCCTCGATGAACGCGCGCAGCTCCAGGCTCGGCTCCTCGCCGTACAGCTGCACGCCGATCTTTCGACCGCGCAAATCGAGCGCGCCCAGCTCGTCCATGATCCCGCGCGACGTGGGCACCGCCGCCGCCAGATCGGGCCCGAGCCCCAGCTCCTTGAGCGCCCGCGCCGGCTTGGGCCCGCGCGTGATCTTGCGAACACGCCCCAGCGCGGCGACCACCTCGTCTCTGCGCTCCATTCGCTCCGCGGCGCCCACCAGGCGGCGCAGCCCTTCGCCCGTCAGGAACACCACGTCGGTGAGCCCCCCCGCCAGCAGCTCCTCCAGCCAGGCGACGACCGGCGCCTGCGCGGGCGCGTCGAGGATCGTCACCAGCGGGCAGCGCCAGGCCCGCGCGCCCTCCGCCTCGAGCAGCTCGGCCAGCCGGTCGAGCTCCCGCGTCTCGGGGAGCGCGATGACGCGTCCCGCGAGCGGCCTGTTCCCTGCGCTCGTTCCGGCGTCGTCGGTCATCCGGCTAGCTTGCTGATCTGAAGGCGATCCCGCAAGCCCGCCTCGGCCGGCGCGACGCGGAGCCAAGTTACGCTCATTTGACGCCCGCTTGACCGACACGAAACATGGCGGCGGCTACCGTCAGATCCAGCATGAACCGTCCCCATCGCATCGTGGTCGCCGGCAATGGCATGGTCGGTCATCGCTTTCTCGAAGTGCTGGCCGAGCGCGGTGGGGCGGGCGCCTTCGACGTCACCATCTTCGCCGAGGAGAGCCGGCGCGCCTACGATCGCGTCTACCTGTCGACGTTCTTCGACGGCAAGACCGCCGAGGATCTGACCCTGGGACAACCGGGCCAGTACGAGGCCGCCGGCTTCCGGCTGATCCTGGGCGACAAGGCGACCAGGCTCGACCGCGAGGCGAAGCTCGTCACCGCCCAGTCCGGCCTCGCCGTGCCGTACGACACGCTGATCCTGGCGACCGGGTCGTATCCGTTCGTGCCGCCGATCCCCGGCTCCGACGCGCCCGGCTCGTTCGTCTACCGCACCATCGACGATCTGGAGGCGATCCGCGCCTGGTCGACGAACGCCAAGACCGGCGTCGTCATCGGGGGTGGCTTGCTGGGGCTCGAGGCGGCGAACGCGCTCGCCAACCTGGGCCTGACGGTTCACGTGGTCGAGTTCGCGCCGCGGTTGATGGCGCTGCAGCTCGACGAGGCGGGCGGGGCCATCCTGCGCCAGCGCATCGAAGGCCTCGGCGTCACGGTTCACACGGCGAAGAGCACGCAACAGATCGAGGTCGCCACCGACACCGACGGCCGGCGGCGCATCACCGGGCTGGCCTTCGCGGACGGCGGCGGGATCGAGGCCGACATCGTGGTGTTCTCGGCCGGCATTCGGCCGCGTGACGAGCTGGCGCGCGCCTCCGGCCTGACGGTGGCCCCGCGCGGGGGCGTGGTCATCGACGAGCGTTGCCGGACCTCGGATCCCGCCATCCTCGCCATCGGCGAGTGCGCCAGCTACGAGGGGCGGACGTACGGCCTGGTGGCTCCCGGCTATCACATGGCCAAGGTCGCCTACGCCACCTTGACCGGCGGCGTCGACGTGTTCACCGGCTTCGACATGAGCACGAAGCTGAAGCTGATGGGCGTCGACGTGGCCAGCTTCGGCGACGCCTTCGCGACAGCCGCGGGCGCGCACGTGATCAGCGCCTTCGACACGGCGTCGGGCATCTACAAGAAGCTGGTGCTGTCCGGCGATCGCAAGCATCTACTGGGCGGCATCCTGGTCGGCGAAGCGGCGGCCTACGGGCAGCTGGTGCAGCTCGTCCAGAACCAGGTGATCTTGCCGCCCAGGCCGGAAGAGCTGATCTTCCCACAGGGGAGCGGCGAGCACGCCACCGGCCTGGGCGTCGACTCGCTGCCGGGGACGGCGGTGATCTGCTCGTGCAACAACGTCGACAAGGCGACCATCTGTCAGGCCATCGGCGACGGGGTTCACGCGGTGCCGGCGCTGAAGAAGTGCACGAAGGCGGGAACGGGCTGTGGGTCGTGCGTCACTTTGGTCGGCGATCTGCTGAAGTTCGAGCTGAAGAAGGCCGGCGTCGCCGTCAATCAGAGCCTGTGCGAGCACTTCCCTCACACGCGCCAGGATCTCTACCAGCTGGTGCGGCTGCACAAGCTGAAGACGTACGACGACCTGCTGGAGCGGCACGGCAGCGGGCTGGGCTGCGAGATCTGCAAGCCGGCCGTGGCCTCGATCCTCGCCTCGGCCTGGAATGCCCACGTGCTCGATCGCAAGCACCTGCCCCTGCAGGACAGCAACGATCGGTTCCTGGCGAACATCCAGCGCGACGGCACCTATTCCGTGGTGCCGCGGGTCCCCGCCGGCGAGATCACCCCCGACCAGCTGATCGCCATCGGCACCGTCGCCAAGCGTTACCAGCTCTACAGCAAGATCACCGGCGGCCAGCGCATCGATCTGTTCGGCGCGCGCCTGGAGCAGCTGCCCGCGATCTGGCGCGAGCTGATCGACGCCGGCTTCGAATCGGGTCACGCCTACGGCAAGGCGCTGCGCACCGTGAAGTCGTGCGTGGGCGACACCTGGTGCCGCTACGGCGTGCAGGACTCCGTCAGCTTCGCCAGTCGCATCGAGAATCGCTACAAGGGTCTGCGCAGTCCGCACAAGCTGAAGTCGGCCGTATCGGGGTGCGCCCGCGAGTGCGCCGAGGCACAGAGCAAGGACTTCGGCATCATTGCCACCGAGAAGGGGTGGAACCTGTACCTGTGCGGCAACGGCGGCATGAAGCCGCAACACGGGATCCTGTTCGCGTCCGATCTCGAGGAGGCGACGCTCGTTCGTTACCTCGACCGGTTCTTGATGTTCTACATCCGCACCGCCGATCGCCTGCAGCGGACGGCGAGCTGGCTGAACAACCTCGAAGGGGGCATCGCCTATCTGCGCGAGGTTGTCATCGACGACAAGCTGGGCATCGGCGCCGAGCTGGAGGTCGAGATGGCCCACATCGTCGGCACCTATCAGGACGAGTGGAAGACGACGCTCGAGGATCCGGCCAAGCTGGCCCAGTTCCGCCCCTTCGTGAACAGCGCCACCCCCGATCCCAGCGTGGTCTTCGTGGCCGAGCGCGCCCAGCACCGCCCCGCCTACCCTCACGAAAAAAACGCACTGCTCGATTCGCTGGCGATGGGCTTGCGCCGCCCCGCCCCCGACGTGGCGGCCGAGGCGGCGGAGTAGCGATGGCCCTCACCGCGATGGCAAGCAACGCAACCATACAAGACGATCCGCTCACCCTCTCCGCCCTCTCGGAACAGCCTGGGGAGTGGCTCGACGTCTGCGCGCTCGACGACATCTGGCCCAACTCGGGGGCCGCGGCGTTGCTCGACGGAAAGCAGATCGCGCTGGTGCGCGTGGGCGATGGCGACGTCGTCTACGCGCTCTCGAACTTCGATCCGTTCAGCGAGGCCTTCGTGCTCGCCCGAGGAATCGTCGGTGACCGTGGCGGTCGCGCCAAGATCGCGTCCCCGATCTTCAAGCAGGGCTTCGATCTCGAGTCGGGCGTCTGCCTCGACGATCCCTCGGTGGTGCTGCCGACCTACCCGGCGCGCGTCCGCGACGGACGGGTGCAGGTCGCGCTGACGCCTCGGGCGTAAGCCAAGCGTTTCGCCTCTCGTGGGCGCCGCGCGCGCGATGGCCTGGCGCTGCCTTCCCGCGGATGGCGCGAGCTGGCGCGTCCTCCTCACGGTCAATGATCTGTGTCGAGAGCGTCACGAGATGGAGCTGTCATGTTTTACGACGATGGAGTGACGGCGAAAGCTGCCCGAAATGTCGCCTCGGCAGAATGCGAGCGTCTGTTCGTTTCCTCGACGAGCAGATCCATCGCGGCGGCAAGCCCGCCAGCCACCGAGGATGAAAAGGACCATCATCGTGAACGATATCCACGCCACCAACGTCTCTCCGCGATCAGTCGACGCACCTCTCGGACGCTACCGATCGCCCAGCGCCCTCTCCTTGGGGCTAGTGGGTCTCCTCCTCCTGGCGGGCGTGGCACGCGCCGATGAGGCACCGCCAGGAGCGCCGCCCCTCGACGAAGCCTCTGCGGCGCCACCGGCCGCCGCCCCGGAGCCCTTGCCGCCACCACCTCCCCCGACGACGACGCCACCAACCGCGCTGCCCGGCGGAAGCGTCGCCGTGGCGGCGAAGGCGTCGCCTCCCCTCGCGGTGACGTCCCCCGCACCGCCGCCACCACCTTACTCATTGCCCTGGCAGCTCCGTCCCCTGACGGTCGGCAACGTCGTACGCTCCGACACCAGCGTCGCCTTCTACAAGGACGCCGCCGGCAACAGCGGCAGCGCCGAGGTGACGATGCTGCTGGGAAGCTACAAGCTCACCCCCGAGCTGGCGGCGGTCGTTCGATTCGGACTCGTGAAGAACGACGCGCCGGGAACGGTGGTCGACGGAAGCTCGGTCGTCAACCCGGTGCTGGCGGTCGCGTATTCGCACAAGCTGCACGCGTTTCGCTTGGCGGGATTCCTGGGTACGACCATCCCGGTGGGACAGGGCGCCGGGCAGACCCCCAACGCGGGGGCCGCGGCCGCCGACGCGGCGGGCATCAACGCGCGCTCGGCCATGGACAACTCGATGTTCGCGGTGAACTACATGACCGGCATCGCGGGGCTGGGCTTCGGCTACATCTCACGTGGGTTCACCGCCCAGGCGGAGGCAACTCTGTTTCAGCTGTTCCGCGTGCGCGGCAACGACCTGACCACCAGCGCCCCCGATGCGGCGCGTACGAACGCCACGGCGGGCCTTCACGTCGGATACTTCGTCATTCCCCAGCTCTCCTTGGGCGGCGAGATCCGCTATCAACGGTGGCTGACCACACCCGATCGCCTGGTCATGGGAGCTAAGGTGCCGTTCGTCGACGCGAACCTCGACAATGCGACGTTCGGCGTGGGCCCTCGGGCACACTTCAAGATCGGCAACAGTCTTTGGATCCGGCCCGGCATCTCCTATTCACAGGGCATCGACAAGCCGCTGTCTGACGCCAAGTACCGCATGATCCAGGTGGACGTGCCCGTCGTGTTCTAGCGGCGGTCAGCCGACGGCCTGCGCGACGCTGGCGCGCACGGCCGTCTCGACCTCGCTGAACGAGTCGATCTTGCGGCTGATCAGCGTGAACCAGGCGGCGGGATCTATCCCGAAGCCCCCTTCACGGTGGTCGATCGCCACCCGCTCCATCTCGGTGATCGCCTGCTCGAGCGGCGAGGTCAGCGAGCGTTGCAAGATCTCGCGGGCCAGCTGCGGCGCCGCGATCGAGAACAGGTGCAGGTAGCTCTCGCGCGCGGCGATCAGGGCCGAGACGACCGTGTGCTGATCGGCGGTGAAGTGATCCCAGGCGAACGCGTTGCACAGCTGAGCGCGTTCGATCCCGGTCTTCTCCTTCGCGTGAAGCAGCGCCATCCAGGCCAGCGCCGCGAAGCGCGATCGCGCGATCACCGCGCGTCCAGCCAGCTCGTCGATGATCCCCAGCAGCTCGGCGTTGGCGCGGGTGTACCGGTCAATCACCTGGGTCGCCGTGACGGCGACCGCCTCGATCTCTCCGCGCGTCTCCACCAGCCCCGCCACCAGCTCGGCCGTCCGGTCGAGCCGAAACGCCACCGCCCGAGGCAGCCCGGCGGGGCTGCTCCCCAGCAGCGCCATCAGCTCGGCCCGGCGCCCGTCGGTGATCTCCCACTGCCGCTTCATCTCGGCGCCGAACAGCCGCCCCTCGGACGACGCGTAAAGCGATGACGTCCCGCGTTCCCGCTGCGTCTCGTGGACCAGCGCGCTGATGGCCGACACCAGCGTCGGGAACAGCTGCACCTCGGCGCGCATCGCGGCCGAGTCCGACTCCCGCACCAGGTCCGGCTCGCCCCCGGCGTGGGCCGGCAGGGCGCGCGCCATGAATGCGATCTGCTTCTCGAGCATGGCCAACTTCAAGCGACCGGCGCTGGCGGCGGCGCGCAGCGCCTCCTCGAAGGAGGCCCCCTCGAAGCGATCGGGCGTCCCCTCGGGCGCGTTCGCTTCGAGGAGCTTGACCACGTAGAGATCCTCGTCGCGCGTGGCGATTCCCGAACCAGCCCCTGCCATGCAGAAGCGGATGATTCGCGTCGCGTCTTCCCGTCCCAGCGGCATTTAGATCACGTCCTACGTCAACGGCCAGCCAACCAAAAGCAGTATGATCCCTCCGAGATTTCCGCTTTGTTTCCAGTGGGTTGGATCTCGGTAACGGGACTCATTCCACCACGCCCGGTCCGACGAAGCTACATGTAGTTTCAGGTGTGAGCTTTTTGTGTGGTAGCCGACAAATCCCTGGCGTTAGATGAAAAACCGGGGGAGCATGCGGCCGGTGAAAACGACGTTGGCGCTGTTCGTCGGTCTCGCGTTTGCCCTGATGGGCGCGACCACCACCCAGGCGCGTTCGGGACACGCGGCCACGCGGGGGCGCTCGTCGGCGCAGTCGGTGCGGCCACCCGCCGGCCGCAGCGAGAAGGTGGCCGTCCAACCGATCGAGGGGACGAACGGCGACGTCCTGCGTTCCCTGGTGTCGCGCATCGTGCGCGGACGGGGCTATCGGGCCGTCACCTCGCTTCCTCACTATGACGGTACGGCCCAGTATCCTTCGCTGGCCCGCGACAACAACCTGGCGGCCTTCGTGACCGGGGACGTGGAAGAGCGTGGAAAGTGGTCGTCCGTCACGTTCCTGGTGTGGAACGGCGTCTCCGGCTCCGTCATCGGACGCTGGACGGCGGCCGCCCCGACCTCCGGCCTCGGCCTGGCGGTCAGCAAGGGGTTCTGGCAACACCTGGGAAAGGCCTTCCGCAAGGCCGAGCCGCCGCCTTCGCCCGTCATGGACGAGGCGCCCGCGATGCGCATCGACGCGTCAAACGCCGATTCGTGGCGCGCCGAACCGATCGCCAGCCGTGAATAGCGGAGCCGTCCGTTTCCAGGCCTCGGGTTTCGCGACTTGATCCTGGGTTATGTCCCGGCTAGCTTTCCGTTCGTGTTTGCCTTGCTGGGGGTCGTCCTCTCGTACGCGACGTCCATGGTTGGTGCCCCTGGCGCCGCCGTGGCCGCGAACGAGCCGGTATGCCCGGTCACCGGAGGCTCGGCCTGCGAGGCCCCGGCGCCGACCGCGGATGACCTCGCGCTCGACTACGCCACGCCTGCCGAGGTCGACTGCCCCGCGCCCCAGGGTCGCACCGCCAGGCTGGCCGAGGCCCATCCGGCGTTTGCCGCGGCGGCGTTCGCGCCGGGGGGCTTCGCGGACTGCAGCCCCCCGGTCCTCGATTTTCACTACCGCGTCTCCCGCGTCCCCGAGAGCGAGAGGCCGAACGGCGCCTTGCGACCGCAGCGGGCGCGTCGGAATGGGCCCGCGGTGGCCGCCTGCACCGGGCTCCCGCTCGAGCGGGGGACACCGCTGTCGACGGGCTCGGTTCAACCCGCCGCCATGTACGCGCTGCTGACCATGCTCCCGCCGACCGGGGCGAGCATCGGGTTCGGTGCCACCGAAGATCGGCCGAGCCGCGCGCTCGAGCCGCTCGACCGTCCGCCCCGAGCCTGAACGCCCGACTTCAAAGCCACGCCGGTCCTGAACGACCGGTTCAACCGTTTCACGCCCCCGGCGGGCGCGCGAGCCTCGCGAGAAACCTCACCGACTCATCCGTCGGTCATGCGAAGACCGCGCGCGGTAGCCATTTCGAAGGATTCACACAGGAGACACGTCATGAAAAAGGGAACAGTCGTCATCTTGATCGCCGTCGTCGCGGCGGGCTTTTATGTGCTGGGAGGCCTGGCCAAAAAAGGCGGGGCCAACAGCGACAAGGTCGCTGACACCGCCAAGGGGGACGGCAAAGGCGCCCCCGCCGACGGGATCGAGCGCTACAACGTGCCGCTCGAGGGAACGCCGCGTGGCCCCGCCACCGCCAAGGTCACCATCGTCGCCTTCTCCGACTTCCAGTGCCCGTTCTGCAGCCGGGTCGTACCGACGCTCGAGAAGATCATGAAGGATTACAACGGCCAGGTGCGGATGTACTTCCGCCACAACCCGCTACCCTTCCACGCGGACGCGCCGCTGGCCGCCGAGGCCTCTCTGGCCGCGGACGCCCAGGGAAAGTTCTGGGACATGCATGACAAGTTGTTCGCCAACCAGGCGAACATCAAGCGCCCCGACCTCGAGAAGTACGCTCAGGACCTCGGCCTCGACATGCCGAAGTTCAAGGCCTACCTCGACGCGTCGAGCGGCAAGGCGAAGATCGACGCCGACATGGCGCTCGGTCAGAAGATCGGTGTCCAGGGGACGCCGAACTTCTTCGTCAACGGTCGCCCGATCCGTGGCGCGCTCCCGTACGAGGAGTTCAAGAAGGTCGTCGACGAGGAGCTGAAGACGGCCGACAAGATGATCGCGGACGGCACGCCCGTCGGTCAGGTCTACGGCAAGCTGATGGCAAACGCGCGCACGGCGCCGGCTCCCACGCCGGCCGCTCCGGCCCAGAAGCCCCCGGGCGCTGGCAACGAGGTCTACAAGGTCGCCGTCGGCGACGCGCCCACCCGAGGCGCGAAGGAGCCCAAGGTCACCATCGTCGAGTTCTCGGACTTTCAGTGCCCGTTCTGTGGCCGGGTCAACCCCACCCTGGCGCAGATCGAGAAGGACTACCCGAACGACGTCTCGATCTCTTTCCGCAACCTCCCCCTCCCCTTCCACGAGAACGCCATGCCGGCCGCCGAGGCCGCTGAGGCCGCCCGCGAGCAGGGGAAGTTCTGGCCGATGCACGACAAGCTGTTCACCAACCAGACCGCGCTGACCCGCCCCGATCTCGACAAGTACGCCAAGGAGATCGGGCTCGACATGGGCAAGTTCACGGCGGCCATGGACTCGCACAAGTTCAAGGACCGCATCAAGCACGACTCCGAGGACGCGGAGAAGTACGGCGCGCGTGGCACGCCCAACTTCTTCATCAACGGCCGCAACCTGCGCGGCGCCCAGCCGATCGAGGCGTTCAAGGCCACCATCGACGAGGAGATCAAGAAGGCGGACGAGAAGCTGAAGAGCGGCGTCAGCCGCGGCAACCTGTACGCCGAGCTGACCAAGAACGGCCTCGACAAGGCCGCCCCGCCGCCCGCCCCGCCCGCCGCCGCCGGCGAGCCCGACGCGAACGTCGTCTACAAGGCCGACCTCGGCTCGGAGCCGGTCCGCGGCGCGAAGGACGCGCCCGTGACCATCGTGATGTGGTCGGACTTCCAGTGCCCGTTCTGCGGCCGCGTCGAGCCGACCATCACGAAGGTGATGGACGACTACAAGGGCAAGGTGCGCGTCGCCTGGCGCGACCTTCCGCTCCCCTTCCACCAGAACGCGATGCCGGCGGCCACCGCCGCCCGCGCCGCCGCGGAGCAGGGCAAGTTCTGGGAGATGCACGACAAGCTGTTCACCAACCAGGCGAACCTCGATCGCCCGAGCCTGGACAAGTACGCCCAAGAGCTGGGGCTGAACATGTCCAAGTTCAAGGCCGCCATGGACAGCGACAAGTTCAAGAAGGAGATCACGGCGGACTCCGAAGCGGGCGCGAAGATCGGCGCGCGCGGCACGCCGGCGTTCTTCATCAACGGCAAGTTCCTGTCGGGCGCTCAGCCCTATGAGGCCTTCAAAGCCAAGATCGACGCCGAGCTGAAAAACGCCGACGGCCTGGTTGCCAAGGGGACGCCCAAGGCCAAGGTTTACGAGGTCGTGATGAAAGACGCGAAGACCGAGGTGGCGAAGGCCCCCGCCCAGGCGGCAGGCGCGCCCGAGGCGGGCCCGGAGGCCGACAAGACCATCTTCAAGGTCGAGCCGGGTGACGCGCCCGCCAAGGGCCCGAAGGATGCGCCGCTGACGGTGGTCATCTTCTCGGACTTCCAGTGCCCGTTCTGCAAGCGGGTCGAGCCGACCTTGGCGCAGATGGAGAAGGAGTACCAGGGCAAGGTCCGCATGATCTGGAAGAACTATCCGCTGCCCTTCCATCAGAACGCCATGCCGGCGGCCGAGGCCGCCATGGCTGCCGACGCCCAGGGGAAGTTCTGGGCCATGCACGACAAGCTGTTCGAGAACAACACCGCGCTCGACCGCCCCAGCCTCGACAAGTACGCCCAGGACCTGGGTCTGAACATGTCGAAGTTCAAGGCGGACATCGACTCCGGCAAGTTCAAGAGCACCATCGAATCGACGACGAAGGAAGGCTCGGCCATCGGCGTCTCGGGAACGCCGGCCGTGTTCATCAACGGCCGCAAGATCTCGGGCGCCTATCCCTTCGATACGTTCAAGAAGATCGCCGACGAAGAGCTGGCGAAGAAGACCGGGAAGAAGCACGGATAATACGCACGGAGGGATGCAGCATCCCCCCACGGTCTCTCGAGCCGCTCTTTTTGAGCGCGAGCTCCGCGTGGCTTTGCCACGCGGAGCGAGGGGGACCGGGGTTGGCGAGCGGCAGCGAGCCGGACCCCGTATAGTCGAAAAGGTAAGGTATCTCCTGATGGCCCACGATCGTCAGCTCCAGCTCAGTGAACGCGGGGCTTCCGCGTGACGGGGCGGCGAATGTTGGCGGTAGGGCTCACCGCCGCCGGGGTGGCCATCGTCAGCGTGCAGTTTTTCCTGGCCGCGGGCCAGGGTTTGGCGCGGACACGCGTCGCGGCTTGCCAGGCGCTGCGCCCGGATCCCGTGCCGGCGTTCCTGGCCAACGTGGACGCGCCCGACTTCGATCTGACCGACGGGGAAGGGAAGAGGGTCTCGCTCCGATCGCAGCGCGGCCACCCCGTGCTGCTGAACTTCTGGGCGACCTGGTGCCCCCCCTGCGCCGAGGAGATGCCGTCGATGGAGCGGCTGGCGGCGGCGCTGGAGAGCAGCGACATCCGCACCATGGCGGTCAGCGTCGACGAGAACTGGGACCTGGTGAAGAAGTTCTTCGCCCGCGGCACTCACCTCGGCATCCTGCTCGACCCGACCCGCGACGTGCCCAAGCGGTTCGGCACCGAGAAGTTCCCCGAGACGTTCCTGATCGATGCCCAGGGGCGCGTGCGACACTATTTCATCAGCACCCGCGACTGGTCTCGACCCGAGGTCATCGCCTGTCTCGAGAGCTTGCGCTGAAGCGCCGGTTCACGCGCAGGGATCGACGCCCGCGGCGCGCAGCGACCGCACCAGCGCCGGCTCGATCTTCCAGCGATCGAGCAGCGTCGCCAGCGTGCCGCCGAGGCCGCGCTCGGGGCGAAACACCTTTCTCGCCAGCAGGATCTCGTTCTTCACCGCGTGCTCCCAGCCGACCAGCTCGGTGACCGTGACCTTGTAGCCGCACGCCTCCAGGCACAGCCCGCGCACGACGTTCGTCAGATGCGAGCCCATCTCGCGTCGGTGAAGCGGGTGGGCGACCAGCGCCTGATCGGCCGGGGCGCGCGCCGCGCCCCCCTCGCCGAGCTGGCGGGCCACCTCCGCCTGACAGCACGGCACCACGGCGATCGAGTCGGCCCCCCGCGCGATCCCCAGCGCCAGCGCGTCGTCCGTGGCCGTGTCGCAGGCGTGCAGCGCCGTGAGGACCTGGATCCGCTCGGGCAGCTCCGCGCCCGCGATCGCGCCGCCCACGAAGTGAAAGCGATCGTGGCCGAAACGGCGCGCCCGGTCGGCCGCCGCCGCCGCCAGCTCGGCGCGCGATTCGATCGCATACAGCTCGCCCCGCCCCGCCGGTCCCACCACCAGCGCCGACAGCAGGAAGCCCAGGTAGCTCTTGCCGGCGCCGCAGTCGACGACGACGGGCGCCGCGGTCTCGGCATAGGCGAGGTCGAGCGAGGGGCGCAACAGCCCGACGAGGTGGCGGATCTGTTTCAACTTTCGCCGCGCGTCCGCGTTCAGCTGGCCATCCCGGGTCAGCAGATGCAGATCCTGCAACAGCGCGATCGACATCCCCTGCGGAACGTCGGGATCGGCGAGCGCGTCGGCCACCGGTCGCTTCACGGCGTCACCGCCGGCGGCGCGCCTTCAGAGTGTTCCACGGCCATTGACGTTGAAGCGGGCGACAAACGCATCGATCTCCTGTTGTTGCTGCCGTGGCAGCTTGGGATAGAGCCCCATGAGCTCGGCGCGCAGGACCCGGCGCTGCGGCATCGTCAGCTCGCTGAGCCCGCGGTTCGAGGCGGCGTAGACGGCCAGCGACGACACCAGCAGCAGGCGCGCGCGCAGGTCCTTCTCGTGAACCATGCGACGCCGTCCCGCGGCGCTGTTCTCGGTGGCCCAGGTCTCGGACAGCGCGCCCACCAGCTCGGGCCAGAGGGGATCGTCGGCCGGGGCCACGGTGGTAGCGGACCCCGCCTGAATCAGGGCGGCCAGCCGGACCGATCGCGACGGCTCCGTCCGCAGCACCGCGAGCGCCGTCTTTCGCGCGAAAAGCGCGTCGGGCTCGCCCGCATGGTCAGCGATGAGCTTCGCCAGCCTTGTAGGGTCGGAACCGGCGTCGACGATCACCTGAACCGCGGCCATCCGCTCCGCGCTGACCCGCGGCATTCCGTCCGCCGGGCGGAGCGGCGCGGCCGCACCGACTTCCTTCCGAGCATCAGCTACGGCCGCTGCGTCATTCCCGCTCACCGGCGGTGACGTCGGAGCGACGGGCGCCTCCCCGCGCCGACACGCCCCCGTCAGCCCGAGGATGAGACCTGTCGCCAGTCCGGGGAACAGGAGCCGAAGCGTTCGCGACACGGGCGCATCCTAGCAGCCCGCCCAACGTCGGCCGCCTGCCTGACGGTCATATGACGAGCGTTCGGTCGAAGCGGCACTCGCATCAGGGCAATCGGCGCCGCATAATGCGCGCAATGGCCGCCTCCGCTCCGCCGACCACGCAGAATTACTACGATCGCTTCTCGACCTCCTACGAGGATCATCGCCATCAGGGCTACCACCGGATGATCGACGAGCTGGAGCTCGAGCTGGTGCGCCGCCACGGTCGAGGACGCGACGTCTTCGAGGCCGGCTGCGGCACCGGCCTGCTGTTGAAAGAGGCGGCGCTCGTGGCGCGCTCCGCCGTCGGTCTCGATCTGTCACGCGGCATGTTGAGCCAGGCCCACGCGCGCAACCTGAAGGTGGTTCAGGGCTCCGTCACCGCCGTGCCGTTGCCGACGGCCTCCTTCGATCTCGTTTACAGCATGAAGGTGCTGGCCCACATTCCCCCCATCGAGGCGGCCATCGCCGAGCTGGCTCGCGTGCTGCGCCCGGGCGGTCACCTGCTGCTCGAGTTCTACAACCCGTACTCGCTCCGCTATCTGGCCAAGCGCCTGGGCGGCCCCGGGCGCATCGCCGAGGGGACCACCGAGAGCGACGTGTTCACCCGCTACGACACGCTGGAGATGGCGCGTTCCTATCTGCCGCCCGGGCTCGAGGTCGTCGGGCTGCGCGGCGTGCGGGTGCTGACCCCCACCTCGAAGCTGTGGGCGGTGCCCGGGCTGGGGCCTCTCTTCGAGCGGGCCGAGCGCGCCGTCTGCGATCTGCCCGGCATGCGCCGCCTGGGCGGCTTCATGATCGTGATCGCTCGGAAGAAATAGATGCGCCGCCTCGCCACCTTGCTGGCCGCCGGCGCGGCCGCCCTGCTCGTGATCGGCGGGACGGCGCGCGCGCTGGAGGCGTCGTTGGCCCTGCGTGCCTCCTGGTCGCGCGACGTCGACGCGCTGCTGCTGCCACGCGCGACCGTGCTGCGCCTGCTGAGCCTCGGCCACCGCGAGATGGCGGCCGACCTCGTGGCGGCGCGCGCCAACGTCTATTTCGGCACGCAGCTCGCCACCCGCGGGGAGCAGCGTCAGCTCGCGGAGGCCCTGGACACGGCCGTCGAGCTCGACCCGCGGTTTCACCGCCTGTACGCGCGCGGGGCCGCCATGCTCGTCTACACGGGGCAGGCGTTCACCGTCGATTCGCTCACCCGCGCGAACACGCTGCTCGAGCGCGGCGAGCGGGCGTTCCCGGGCGACTGGGAGCTGCCGTTCCACCGCGGCTTCAACCTGCTGTTCGAGCTCCCCAAGCTGACCGGCGAAGATGATCCCCGCGTGCTCGACTGGCGGCAGCGCGGCGTCGACGCGCTTCGCCAGGCCGCGACGCTCGACGGCGCGCCCCCTTGGCTCGCCAACCTGGCGGCGCGCCTGCTGACCAAGGAGGGGGGCGAGGAGCTGGCGATCCGCAACCTCGAACAGACGTACGCCGTCACCAGCAACGACGAGACGCGCGGCGAGATCGCGCGGAAGCTGTCCGAGCTGCGCCAGCGCCACGCCGCCGCCGCGCTGGAAGAGGGGGCGGCGGCGCTGGCCCGCGCGGTGAGGGAGCGTTACCCCTACGCGCCCGAGGCGTTCTCGGTCATCGAGGGGCCGCGCGAAAAACCGGGCGTCGATCTTCCTTCCCTGCTGGCGCTTCCTTCCCTGCTGGCGCTTCCTTCCCGGCTGGCACCTCCCGCCCTGCCGGAACTGCCAGCGCGCGACACCGTCACCAACGCCGGAGCCTCGCCATGAGTCGCCTTCTGCTCGAGCTGCCCGCGAAGGGCGTGCTCACCCCCAACGATGCCCACGATCCCCTCCCCTACTACCACCACCCGTGGGTGGGATGGCTCTACCGGCACCGGTTGCAGATGGGCCTCGACATGCTGCCCGCCGGGGGGCGGCGCATCCTGGAGATCGGCGTCGGCAGCGGCGTGCTCGTGCCGACGTTGACCCGTCGCTACCCCGAGTACACGGGGACCGATCTGACGCTGGCGCGCGGCCTCGACTCCCTGGTCGCGCCCGGGTGCCGCGCCACCTTTCGCTCCGCCGACCTGCTGCGCGACGACGATCTGCCAGCCGATCACTACGACGCCATCGTCTGTTTCTCCGTGCTCGAGCACATCGCCGACAGCGACGGCGCCGCGCGCGGGCTGGCCCGCGCCCTGGCGCCGGGGGGCGTGCTCGTCACCGGCTACCCCATGGTCAATCGGTTGATGTCGCGCGCCTTCGAAGCGATCGGATTTCAGGGGATCGACGACCACCACGTCAGCGCGCCCGACCAGATCGCGAGCGCGCTGCGACGCGTGCTGAGGCCGGTCGACCGGGCGGCGTTTCCGCCCGGGGCCCCGGTCGGCGCCGCGCTCTATCAGTGCGCCGCCTGGACCCGCTGACGGCCCGCACCATCGTGCGCGGGCCGAGGCGGTGACGCCGCTCGGGTCACCCCGCCTTGCGGCCGAGCTCGATCTCCAGGGTGATCGAGACCTCCTCGCCGACCAGCACGCCGCCGCCGTCGAGCGCCGCGTTCCACACCACATCGAAGTCCTTGCGGTTGATGCGGGCGCGGGCGCTGGCGCCGCGCTTCACGTTGCCCCACGGATCGTTGATCTCGGCCGACAGCGGCTCGACGTCGAGCGTGACCTCGCGAGTGATGCCACGGATGGTGAGCTCACCGGTGACGAACAGGTCGCCCCCCTTGCCGGGCTGGACACGCTTCGACTTGAACGTGATGGTCGGGAACTTCGCCACGTCGAAGAAGTCGGGGCTGCGCAGGTGCTCGTCCCGTTTGGCGTCATGCGTGTTGACGGTCGACACGTCGATGCTCACGTCGACCGACGAGCGGGTGATGTCGACGTCATCGACGACGACCCGGCCCGAGAGCTGACCGAACTCGCCGCGAACGTTCGAGACCATCAGGTGCCGCACCTTGAAGGACGCGCTCGAGTGCGAGCCGTCGATGTCGTAGGTGCGAGCGCCGCTCGAAGCGGACAGGGTGGCGGTGGGGGACGATTGAACCTGGTTGTCGGATGAAGTGCTCATGGTGGGTCTCCTTTGGCTCCATGGCACTGCGAGATCGGTGCCATATACAACCCCTTGAAATCACATGGTCACCAACGTTGGTTGTCTCATTTTGATTGCCGCCGGCTATCAATCTGACATGTTTTGGCCATGAAGTCGGCCGACCTGGATCTGCGCGATCTCCTCGAGTTCGAGCCCGCGAAAGGTGGACCCATCCACTTCGCCGGGGAGCGGGTGTTGCTGCTCGACGCCGTGGCGCTGGGGCTGCTGCGGCGGTCGCTCATCGACACGATGGGCCTCGCCGGCGCGAAGGCAATGCTGGCGCGCTTCGGGTTCGCCCACGGCTGGCGGACGGCGGAGACGCTCAAGGCGCTCCCCTGGCAGAGTGAAGACGACTGGCGGCGGGCGGGCGGCCGCTTGCATACGTTGCAAGGGATGGTCACCGTCGAGCCGCTGCCGGCGACGAACGAGCCGAACGCCCCCTTCGCCGAGGCGATCTGGCGCGATTCGTACGAGGCCGAGCAGCACCTGCTGCACGTGGGCCGCGCCGACGAGGCCGTGTGCTGGACCTTGTGCGGGTTCGCCAGCGGCTACCTCAGCTTCGCGAACGGACGCGAGATCTTCTGTCTGGAAGAGAGCTGCGTCGGCAAGGGGGACGCCGTTTGCCGTGCCGTCGCCCGCGACACGGCCGCCTGGGGCGAACGCATCGAGCCCTACCTGGCGCTGTTTCGCTCGACCTGCACCAGCGAAGCGCTGAAGCACGTGGCCGATCAGATCAAGAAGACGGAACGAAAGCTGCGCGAGCGACGAAACGCCAGGAGCGCCGACGCCGGACCCGAGAGCGACGAGACGTTCGGCATCATCACCCGCAGCAGCGAGATGAAGAAGACCGTCGATCTGGCCCGCCGTTCGGCGAGGGTCGACACCACCGTGTTGATCACCGGACCGTCGGGCGCCGGCAAGGAGCGCGTCGCCAGGTTCATCCACGCCGAGTCACCGCGCGCCGCCGGTCCGTTCATCGCAGTGAACTGCGCCGCCCTCACCGAGACGTTGCTGGAGAGCGAGCTGTTCGGGCACGCCAAGGGGGCGTTCACGGGCGCGACCAGCGATCGGGTTGGCCTGTTCGAGGCCGCGAACGGCGGCACGTTGCTGCTCGACGAGATCGGTGAGGTCTCGGCCGGGATGCAGGCGAAGCTGCTGCGCGTGTTGCAGGAGCACGAGATTCGCCGGGTGGGCGAGAGCCGCAACCGCAAGGTCGACGTGAGGGTGCTGGCCGCCACGAACCGCACCCTGTCGGAAGAGGTCACGCGCGGCGCGTTCCGGCACGATCTGTACTACCGCCTGCGGGTCATCGAGCTGCGCGTCCCGTCGCTGCGCGAGCGCCAGTGCGACATCGTGCCGCTGACCCGGCGCTTCCTCGTCGAGGCGGCCGAGCGTCTGCACCGCCCCGTCGAGGGGTTGACGCCCGCCGCCGCCGATCAGCTGGTCCGCTACGACTGGCCGGGCAACGTGCGCGAGCTGGAGAACGCCGTCGAGCGGGCGGTGGCGCTGGCGCTGGGGCCGCGGATCGACGTCGAGGATCTGCCCGAGGAGGTCCGGCGCGCCCGCTCCGCGGTGCTCCCCGAGGGGGGGGGGCGACGGCTGGCCGACGTCGAGCGGTCGCTCATCCTGACGACGCTGGCCCAGGCGGGCGGCAACCGCGCCAAGGCGGCCGAGTTGCTGGGGATCGGCGTGGCCACGCTGTACCGGAAGCTGAAGCAGTACGGAGAGGACGGCGGCGAGGGACAAGCTGGCGTCGCCGCGCCGGACGCCGCCTAGTGCACCGCCGTCGAAATAGCGTCACGTTCGGCCGACGATCCGCGCCGGCCGCTTCGTTGCTCCTCCTCACAATACCTACGGGTATTCCTCGTCGTCGCGCCTCGCGTCCGGCGCGGCTTGTCGG
>DASYCK010000193.1:0-34363 GCA_036500205.1 Polyangia bacterium
CAGGCGCCGCACGGCGAGGAGGGCGGCTGCGTGGGGGTCACGACCGCCACCGCGCGCACCCGCTTCGCGCCCGCCGCGACGGCCGCCGCCACCGCGTTTCGTTCAGCGCAGACCGTCAGCCCGTACGAGGCATTCTCGACGTTGCAGCCAACGTGAACACGTCCCTTCTCGTCGAGGACGGCGGCGCCCACCTGGAAGCGCGAGTAGGGGGCGTGGGCGCGCTTGCGCACGGCGCGCGCCTGCGCGAGCAAGGTCCGGCGCTGCGCGGCACCGAGCGGCGTCGCCTTCATGCCGGCTCCACCGGAGGGAGACGCTTGATGATCGCCTCCAGCAGCCGGCCCAGGGCATCGGCGGCGGCGTTGGCGGCGCGCGTGACGTCCTCGTGATGCAGCCGCTGCGGGATGACCCCCGCGGCGTGGTTCGCCACGATCGACAGCCCCAGCACCTCGAGGCCGGCGTGGCGGGCGGTGATGACCTCGTGCACGGTCGACATGCCGACCAGCCCCGCGCCCAGGATGCGCAACATCCGCACCTCGGCGGGCGTCTCGTACGAGGGACCCGCCATGCCCGCGTAGACCCCTTCGCGCAGCGGCTGCCCCAGCGCGCCCGGCGCCACCTCGGCGGCGAGGGCCCGCAACGCGGGCGCGTAGGCCTCCGTCATGTCGACGAAGCGCGGGCCGATCCGTTCGTCGTTCGGCCCCGACAGCGGCGACTGCCCGGTCAGGTTGAGGTGATCGGAGATCATGACGATCTCGCCCGGCTTCAGGTTGGCGTCGACCCCGCCGGAGGCGTTGGTGACGATCAGCGTGCGGGCCCCCAGGGTCGCCGCGACGCGCACCCCGAAGCCGACCTCGCTGGCGTCGTAGCCCTCGTAGCCGTGCACCCGGCCGCACAGGAACAGCACCTTGCGCTCGCCCATCGTCCCCACCACCACGCGACCGGGGTGACCGGCGACGGTGGTGCCGGGAAAGCCGGGCAAGGTGGCGTAGGGGGCCGATTGGGCGTTCACCACCCGATCGGCCACCGAGGCCAGCCCCGAGCCGAGGATCACCGCCGTGTCGACGCCGTCGGCGTCCAGGCGTTCCGACAGGGCGGCGGCCGCCGCGCGCACGCGCTCCGTGAATGACGTCGAGACCTTCATGCTGTTCCTCGCGAGGGCAAGATGGACGCTGGCGCCGGCAGGCCGCGCAAAAATTCCACGACGTGGCGGTTGAACATCTCGGGCGCCTCGAGGTTCGTCAGGTGGCCGGCCGACGGGAGCTCGACGAAGCGAGCCCCGGGAATGGTCTCCGCCATCGTGCGCATCTCGGCGGCGGGGATGACCTGTTCGGCGCTTCCCGCCAGCACCAGGGTCGGGCAGGCGATGCGGCGTGCGTCGTCCGCGCGATCGGGGCGGTCCCGCAACGCGGCGATTCCCGCGGTGAGCGCGTCGGGCTTCTCGATGGCGAAGGTGCGCATCGCCGCCAGCACGGCGGGGCTGGCGGTAGGGGACAGCAAGCGCGGCAGCGACTGCGCGAGATAGGCGTCCACGCCCCGCGTGGCGATGGTTTCGAGCGCCGCCGCTCGCCCGGCGCGAGCGGCGGGGGGATCGGCGGCGGCACGCGTATCGGCGAGCACCAGCGCGCGCAGGCGCGACGGGAAGGTCGCGGCGAAGGCGAACGCCACGTAGCCCCCCATCGACAGTCCGACGAGCGACGCCCGCGCCAGCCCCAGCTCGTCGAGGAGGGCGGCGGTGCCGTCGGCGATCGCTGCGATCGAAAGGTCGCCGGACGTCGCCGGGGAAGCTCCGAAGCCCGGGTAGTCGACGGAGAGGGCGCGAAATCCGGCCGCCGCCAGCGCCGCCGCGGTCGTCGACCAGATGCGCCGCTCGAACGGAAAAGGGGGCAACAGCACCACCGCTTCGCCCTGGCCCTGATCGTCGAACTCGAGCGGCAACACGTTGCGCCGAGCCTAGTGTCCGAGACCTGAAATGTCTATCCAGCCTCGCTTGTCTTTGATGCCAAGGGCTTCCTTGCTCGTCGGTTACATGGCTTCGGCCATGCGCCCTCCTCGCGCCTCGCCCCTGTCACCAAATCCGGCGCGATCCTGGACAGGCATTTCAGGTCTTGGACACGGCATCGGCCCCTGGTTTCGCCTACTGCGGCGCCCCGGATGAACGCGCCAGCGATTGTCGCTAGAGTCGGGTCACCATGCGACCCGAAGCGATCTTTGGCCCGGTCAGCGTGCTGGCGTTGTGGACGGGGTTCATGGTGTTCCTGGTCGGCCTGCGGCGCGTGCTGGCCGTTCGCGCGGGTCGGGTGCGGCGCGGAGCGTTCCGGCTCGGGGAGAGCCCCGAGGTGCCCGAGGACATCGCCGTCTTCAACCGCAACCTGATGAACCTGCTCGAGATGCCGCTGCTGTTCTACGTGGCCTGCCTGGCCTTCTACGTGACCCACCGGGTGGTGCCCGGTGTGGTGATGCTGGCCTGGATTTACGCCGGCCTGCGCATCGTGCACTCGCTCGTCCACATCACGGTCAACAACGTGATGGCGCGTCTGCTGTCGTTCGCGGCGAGCAACGTGGTGCTGCTGGTGCTCTGGATCCGGTTCGCCGCCCGCGTGCTGTAGCGGCCGCTCTCGTCAGTCAATCCGTTCGAGGATCAGCCGGGCGGGGCGGGGGCGCCGCGGGCCGATCACGAACGCCGCCTCGAGCAGCGGCTGCACGGCGACGAAGCGCCGCCTCTCGGAGAACTGAATGGTGGCCAGGGCGTCGCCCGGCGCGACCTCGTCGCCCTCCTTGCGATGCAGCAGGATGCCCACGCCCGGATCGACGCTGTCCTCCTTGCGCAGACGCCCCGCGCCCAGGCGGGTCGCCGCCTGGCCGAGCGTCCCCGCGTGCAAGGTCGTCAGGAAGCCACGGGTCTTCGCGCGCACCACCGCCTCGTGGCGCGCGCGCGGCAGCCGCTCCGGCTCGTCGATCACGCGCACGTCGCCGCCCTGCATCCGCACGCAGGCCCGCAGACGGTCGAGCCCGGCGCCCGAGCCGATGGCCGCTTCCATTTGACGCCGCCCATCGGCCTCGTCGCGAGCCCGCTTGCCGAGCACCAGCATCTCGGCGCCCAGGCGAACGGTCAGGGCGCGCGTGTCGGCGGGACCGCCGCCCCGCAGGACGTCGATCGCCTCGGCCAGCTCGCAGGCGTTTCCGATGGCCTGGCCGATCGGCTGGTCCATCGCCGTCAGCAGCGCCACCACGCGCAGGCCGGCGCGTTTTCCCAGGCCGACGATCGTGCGCGCCAGCTCGCGAGCGCGCGCCTGCTCGGGCAGGAAGGCCCCGCGGCCCACCTTGACGTCCATCAACAGCGCGTCCGTCCCCTCGGCGATCTTCTTCGACAGGATCGACGACGCGATGAGGGGAATCGACTCGACCGTGGCCGTGGCGTCGCGGAGCGCGTAGAGGATCCGATCGGCCGGCGCCAGCCGCGCGCTCTGCCCCGCCAGCACCAGGCCGGTCTTCGCCAGCACCCGTTCGAAGGCGCGCGGCGCCAGGGCCGTCTTGAACCCCGGGATCGCCTCCAGCTTGTCGAGCGTGCCGCCCGTGTGGCCGAGCGAGCGCCCCGACATCATCGGCACGGGGACGCCGCAGGCGGCGACCAGCGGGGCCAGGCAGAGGGAGATCTTGTCGCCCACTCCCCCCGTGGAATGCTTGTCGACCTTCACGCCCGGCACGGCATCGAGCCGCATGCGGTCGCCGGAGGCGACCATGGCGTCCAGCCAGGTCGCCAGCTCCCGCGGGGTAAGGCCGCGCCAGACGATGGCCATCAACAACGCGGCCAGCTGGTAGTCGGGGATGGCGCCCGCCGTGGCGCCAGCGATCACGCCACGGATCACCTCGTCATCGAGCGCGCCGCCGTCCCGCTTGCGCGCGATCCAGGCGGTGACGGGGAGGGGAGGGCGCCTCAAGAGCTGATGGTATTCCAGAAGCTGACGCCAGTCGCCAGCGCGGGGGCGCCCAGTGAAGCGGCCACCGTTTGACCGAGATCGGCGAACGACGATCGATCGCCGAGGGCGGCCGGCTCGATCGACGGACCGAACGCCAGCAGCGGCACGCGCTCGCGCGTGTGATCGGTGCCGTGCTTCGTGGGATCGTTGCCGTGATCGGCGGTGATGAAGACCACGTCCTCGGCGCGCAGGCGCTGCTCCAGCGCCGGCAGCCACGAATCGAGCTCCTCGAGCGCGCGGGCGAAGCCCGGGCAGTCGTTGCGATGGCCGTACTGCATGTCGAAGTCGACCAGGTTGACGAACAGCAGGCCCCGCTTCATTCGCTCGAGGGCCTCCCCGGTCAGGCGCATGCCGTCGCCGTTCCCCTCGCTGTGAAGCGATTCGGGCACGCCGCGCCCGGCGAAGATGTCGCTGATCTTGCCCACGCCCACCACGGGGACGCCTGCCCCCGTCAGCACGTCGCACAACGTCGGCGCCGGCGGAAGGGCGGCGAAGTCGCGGCGGTTGTAAGTGCGGCGAAACGCGCCCGGCGTCCCCACGAACGGCCGCGCGATGACCCGCCCGATGCGCTCGCGGTCGGCGATCTTCCGCGCCTCCAGGCAGATGCGGTACTGCTCGTCGATCGGCACCACCTCCTCGTGCGCGGCGAGCTGCAGCACCGAGTCGGCCGACGTGTACAGGATCAGCGCGCCCGTCCTCAGGTGCTCGGGCCCCAGCTCGTCGATGATGGCGGTTCCCGAGGCGGGCTTGTTGCCGATCAATCCGCGCCCCGACAGGCGCGCCAGCTCGTCGGTGATGCGCGGCGGAAAACCATCCGGAAACGTCGTGAACGCCTTCTCTGTCACCAGCCCCGCCATCTCCCAGTGCCCGGTGATGGTGTCTTTCCCTTCGGACTTCTCCACCAGCGCCCCCCAGGCCGCGCGCGGCGCGGGCACCGGCGGCACCCCTTCGATCGTGGTCAGGTTCCCCAGCCCCAGCGCGCCCAGGTTCGGCAGCCGCAACCCCCCCTGGCGCCGCGCCAGATTCCCCAGCGTGTCGGAGCCGGCGTCCCCGTACGCGGCCGCATCCGGCGCCCTTCCACATCCCACCCCGTCGGCAACGATCACGACAACCCGTCGCTCGGCCATCGTCTACCCGTACTCCGGCTCTTCGGCGTAGTTCTCGAACTTGGTGTACTCGCGGATGAACGTGACCTTCACCGAGCCGGTGGCACCGTTGCGGTGCTTGCCGACGATGAGCTCCGACGTCGACGTGGGGGAGGAGTTCTGACCATCGCCCTGATCCTCGCGGTGGATGAACAAGATCATGTCGGCGTCCTGCTCGATGGCGCCCGATTCGCGCAAGTCGGACAGCTTCGGCTTCCCCTCGCGCTTCTCCACCTCGCGGTTCAGCTGCGACACCGCGATGATGGGCAGCTTCAGGTCCTTGGCCAGCGCCTTCAGCCCGCGCGAGATCTCGGCGATCTCCTGCTGCCGGTTCTCGTCGCGCTTGCCGCCGCCCCCGCGCGCCAGTTGCAAGTAGTCGACGACGATCAGGCCCAGCGGCGGCTGGGGCGGCCGCCCGTCGGGGCCCGGCGGCTGCGGCGGGAAATACCGGTTGTCGCCCCGGAAGCGCCGGGCCTTGGCGCGGATCTCCATGATGGAGATGGCCGACGAATCGTCGATGAGGATGGGCGCCTCGGCCAGGCTCTTGCTGGCGGGGTGAATCTTGTTCTTCCAGTCGGAGTACTCGAGGAAACCGCGCTTGATCTTCCCCGAGTCGATGCGCGCCTCGGCGGACAGCATGCGCTCCATCAGCTCGTACTTCGACATCTCCAGCGAGAAGATCAGGACGGGGATCTTCCGCATGGCCGCGTGCACCGCCACGTTGACCGCCCACGACGTCTTGCCGCCGCCCGGGCGGGCCGCCACGATGATGAGGTTCTCGCGCTGCAAGCCCGCCGTCAGCTCGTCCAGCTTCGTGAAACCCGTGGGAACACCCGTCACGGCCTTTCTTTCGGCTGCCCGCACCTCGATGTTGTGTAGGACCTCCTCCATGATGTCGGTGGCGGAGGAATAGCTCTCGCGGCGGTTCTGCTGGGCGACCTTGAAGATCTGGGTCTCCGCCTCGTCCAGGAACTCCTCGAACTGGCCGAAATCGCCGTAGGCGCGGGACTGGATCTCGGCGCAGGCGGCGATGAGCCGCCGCAGGGTGGCCTTCTCCTTCACCAGCCGCGCGTAATGGTTGACGTTCTCGGCGGTGGGGACGCCGTTCGACAGCGCCAGCAGATAGGACTCGCCCCCTTCCAGGCGAGCGATCATGCCGCGCACCCGCAGCTCGTCGGCCACCGCGATCAGGTCGAGCGGCTGCTGCCGCTTGTCGATGGCCAGCAGCGCGTCGAAGATCTCGCGATGCGCGGGCAGGAAGAAGTCATCGATCTGCAGCGCGGTGGCGACCTCGTCGAACACGCTCGGCTTGATCAACACCGCGCCCAGCACCGACCGCTCGGCCTCGAGGTTGTGGGGCGGCAGGCGACCCAGGGCGGGCTGTGACGAGACGACTTCAAGCATGGCGGACCCGAGAGTTTACGCCCGGCAACGGGGAACGCTGACGGCGATTGCCGGCACGAGGACGAATTTCCGACAGGCCATGAAAAACGCGCGGTCGTGCCTGCCATCGCAGGACACGCCGCGCGTTGGGCGAGACGATGGACGCCTCGTTTTCGCTACGCTTTCTCTTCCTTCTTGACGACCCACACCTTCAGGGTCGCCGTCACGCCGTGGGCCAGCTTCACCGGCACCTCGGTCAGGCCGAGCGACTTGATGGGCTCGCCCAGCACCAGCTTCTTCGAGTCGACGGTCACGCCCTTCTCCTGATACGCCTCGGCGATGTCCTTGGCCGTGACCGAGCCGTACAGCTTGTCTTCCTCGCCCACCGACACCGCGATCGAGACGCTGACCTGGTTGAGGCGATCGGCCTCCGCCTGGGCGTCCTTCTGCAGCTTGGCGTTGCGGGCCGCGATGACCCGCTTCTCGTGGGCCACGCGCGCCACGTCTTCCTCGGTCGCCGTCACCGCGAGCCCTTGCGGGATGAGGTAGTTGCGCCCGAAACCCGACTTCACCGTCACCACCTCGCCAGACTTGCCGAGGTTCTCCATGTCTTCACGCAGGATGACTTGCATGGCTCACGCTCCCGTCACGGCGAACGGCATCAACGCGATCATGCGGGCGCGACGGATCGCGGTGGCGATCTCGCGCTGATGCTTCGCGCAGTTTCCCGAAATCCGTCGCGGCACCAGCTTGCCGCGATCGGTGATGAAGTACTTCAACAGGGCCTGATCCTTGTAGTCGATCTTCAGGCCGTCGTCGCCGCAGAACTTGCACTGCTTGCGGCGTCCCATGCTGCGCTTCTTGTCGCCCCGATCGTCGGCGGCCGCGCCCGCTCCCCCGCCTCGTCGTTCGTCTCGTTCCATTGACATGTCTTGTTTCTCCGTCTCTCTCAGAGGGGGCCGTCGTTGTCGCTGCCGAACACCGCTTCTTCGAAGTCGAACGCGCCTTCTTCGTCATCGCCGAAGACAGCGCGCAGATCCGCCTGACCGGTGGCGATCTCTTCCTCGTCGGGCCGCGGGGTGGCGGCCTTGGCGAACGTCTCGTCCGTCACCTCGGAGGTGCGGGTGGCGGCGTCGACGTTCTCGGCGATCTTCACCGAGTAGGCGCGGATGACCGAGTCGGTGAGGCGCAGGTTGCGCTCCACTTCCTCGACCAGGCCGGCGGTGCCCAGGTACGAGAAGAAGAGGTACATCCCCTTCATCTGCTTCTGCACCTCGTAGGCCAGCCTGCGCTTGCCCCAGTTCTCCACCTTCAGCAGCGTGCCGCCGCCCGTCTCGATCACACCACGGATCTTGGTGTTCACCGCGCCCACCGCTTCGTTCGCGATGTCTGGCCGCAGGATGTAGATGGTTTCGTACTCGCGCTTTCGTCCGGGAATGTCCCGGCTCGATCCGTACCGTGCTTCTGCCATTTCGATCTCCCTCTGGACGTGAGGCCCGCAGCGTCTGCTACGGGCAAGGAGGGGCGGCGCACCTGATCATTCAGGTGACGTCGCCCTTTGCGGGCTTTCGGCCCGCGCTGCCATTGAAACGATTCATCGCCACCCCGATGCCGTCGGTGACGATGCACGCGACCGCGTCGGCGGCGCGCGCGAAAAATTCGGGGAGCTCGGCCCGCTCGGCGGTGTCGAACCCACCCAGCACGTGGTTCGCGGCGTGGCGCCCCGGGGCCGGTCGCCCGATCCCCATCCGCACGCGGTGAAAATCCGCGTTACCCCACTCGGTCAGGATCGAACGCACGCCGTTGTTGCCACCATGGCCGCCGCCCGCGCCCAGCTTCAGGCGGCCGAACGGAAGATCCAGATCGTCATGCACGACGATCGTCTGCTTCGGTTCGACCTTCCAGAAGCTGGCCACCCGCACCACGGGCTGGCCGCTGACGTTCATGTATTCCATGGGCTTGCAGAGAAGAACGCGTTCCGATCCCAGACGTGCTTCGACGATCTCGGCGCCATGCTTGGTGCGCGCCGAGGGCGCGCGCGTCCGCTGGGCCAGGAGATCGATGACGTGAAAGCCGACGTTGTGACGCGTGTCCTGGTACTCCGTGCCTGGATTCCCCAGGCCAACCAGCAACCACACGTCGTGTCTCCGTCGGCGATTCCCGTCCTCGAAACAGCCGGACTACTTCTTCTTCTCCTCCTTCTTGGGAGCGGCGGCCTTGTCGCCCCCCTTGGCCGCGCCGGCCGCGGCCTTGTCGCCGCCAGCCGCTGCCTTGTCGCCCGCCGCCGCATCCGCCGCGGGGGCCGCGCCGCCTTCCACGGGCGCCGCTTCCACTTCGACCTTCTCGGCCTTCGGCGCCACGACCGACGCCACGGCGTCCTTGCCGTCGATCAGGGCGCGTACGCCCGCCGCCAGCTTCAGATCGCTGACGTGAACCGCCTCACCGATGTCCAGGCCGGACACATCGACCTCGATCTTCGACGGAATCGCCGCCGGCTTGGCCGCGATCGAGAGCACGTGCATGCTCTGGTGCAGCTGGCCGCCGCTGACCAGGCCCACGGCCTTGCCCACGAGCGCGAGCGGAACCGTCACCTGGACCTCCTGGTCCAGGTCGACGCGCAGAAAGTCCACGTGCACGATGGTCTGCGAGATCGGATCGATCTGCGCATCCTTGATCATCGCGGTGATCTCCTCGGGGGCGGCGCCTCCGGTCAAGGTCAGCGCGAACACGGTGTTGCGGCGCCGATCCTTGTCGAGCGCCTTCACCAGCAGCCGGCTGTCGAAGGAGACCGCCACGGGGGCCACGCGCCGGCCGTAGAGCACGCCGGGGACCTTGCCCGCCGCGCGGACCTTGTGGGCGCCGCCCTTGCCGCGCTGCTGCCTGACCTCGACGCTGACCTTCGCGAAATTCAAACCCGTGTCCATGGCGATTTCCTTTTCCGTAGAGCGTATCGATTGCGTTTGACTGTATCTATATGAAGAGCGAGCTGATGGAGTCGCCGTGGTGAATGCGTTTGACCGCCTCACCTAGCAGACGGGCCACCGAAAGCACACGAATCTTCGGGCATTCCATCACCGCGGCCCGTGGGGTGACCGTGTCGGTGATGATCAGCTCCACCAGCGGGGAGGCCATGATGCGATCGATGGCCGGGTTCGACAGCACACCATGGCTGGTGCAGGCGAACACCGCGCGCGCCCCTTTGTCCATGACGGCCTGCGCGGCGGCGCACAGCGTGCCAGCGGTGTCGACCATGTCGTCGACGATGATGGCGTCGCGGCCCCGGACGTCGCCGATGATGTTGACGACCTCGCTGACGTTGGGCGCGGGGCGGCGCTTGTCGATGATGGCCAGGCTGGTCCCCAGCCGCTTCGAGTAGGCGCGCGCCCGCTCCACGCCGCCGGCGTCCGGCGAGACGATGACCGCCTCGCTGGTGAACCGGCTGCGCATGTACTCCATCAGCACGGGCATCCCGTACAGATGATCGACCGGGATGTTGAAGAAGCCCTGGATTTGCCCGGCGTGAAGATCGATGGCCAGCACCCGGTCGACGCCGGCCGCCGTCAGCAGATCCGCGACGAGGCGCGCGCTGATCGGCGTGCGGGGCTTGCTCTTGCGATCCTGTCGGGCGTAGCCGAAGTAGGGAATGACCGCCACGATGGTGCCCGCCGACGCCCGCTTCAGCGCGTCGATCATCACCAGCAGCTCCATCAGGTTGTCGTTGACCGGCGCGCAGGTCGGCTGAACGACGAAGCAGTTGACGCCCCGGACGTTCTCCTTGATCTCCACGTAGATCTCGCCGTCCGCGAAGCGCGTCACCTCGGCGTCACCGAGTGGCGTATCGACGTAACGACAGATCGACTGCGCCAGCTCACGGTTGGCGTTACCGCTGAAAATGGAGAGGGCTTTGAGCACGGGTTGTCCGGTTATCCTGGCGAGCGGTCGGGAACGAAGTCGGATCCCCACAGGGGGGAAGGGCGGGGGATACTGCCATTCGCCCCAAAATCCGTCAATCATCATGCGCGTACCCCTCCGTGGGCCGGCCGCGGAACCCCATGACACGCCGCTCCCACCGTCGGTGTCGCGCAGTTTTTGGAGCGCCCGAATTGTGGTCTCTCCGACGGAAAACCAGCTCCTAAAAATGTGTCGAAAGAGTTGACAAAACTTTTCGGTTCTAGGAGACTGCCACGGCCGGAAAAACCTACCCGGGGAGGTATCAGCGTGTTCAAAGTAAAATTGTCTTCGAATTTCTTGATCTCAGTAACAGCGATAGTTGCACTAGGGGCGGCCGCTTGCGGCGGCTCATCCAGCGGCGGCACAGGCGGTGCCGGAGCCGTTGGTGGTAAGGGCGGCGCCGGAGCCGTCGGTGGCAAAGGCGGCGGTGCTGGCGGAGCCGGCGCGACCGGCGGAGCCAAGGGCGGAGCTGGCGGAGCCGGCGGAGTCGGCGGAACCGGCGGCGAAATCACGACTGGCGGCGCTGGTGGCACGGCCACGGGCGGAGCCGGCGGCGGAGCTGGTTCAGTCGGCAACATGTGCGGCGAGACGGTCGTCTGCACGATCGGCGCCTTCCGTTGCAACGCGGGCGCACCGCAAAAGTGCCAGGCCGACGCGATCACCATGTGCCCCTTCTGGGGAACCACGCCGGGTCAGCCCGACATGTGCAGCGTGAACGAGACCTGCACCGCGGCGACTGGTACCTGCTCTTGCAACAATGATCCTCTGTGTGGCACTCCCCCGACGGCCGGCGACTTCTGTCCGACCCAGGGTGGCGCGACGCACTCGACCTGTAACATGGGGGCGGACGGCTGCTTCACTGTCACGGCCGGCGCGGCTTGCGCGGCAGGTCAGACCTGCCAGACGACCACCCCTGGCGCCGTCGTCACGTCCGGTATGGCTTGCGGTTGCACGCCTCCCGTGACGGATCAGACTGGCGTCACGATCAAGCTCCAGGGCACGGGCTGCCTCAAGGCCCAGGCCAACACGGTCCGCGTGGGCTCGGCCATGGACGACGCCGTCCTGACCTGCATGGAGACGGGTTCCGGCACCGGCTGCTACACGTGGCAGATCACCACCAGCTGCGCTTCTCAGCAGCTGACGGGCGGCACGGATCCCGTGACCTCCCTCCCGGCTTGCGTTTGCAAGAAGCCGACGGTGGCGAACCAGTACTACGTCGATCCGGATCCGGAAATGTCGACGTTCATGACGGGCCAGCCGACGGGCGCTCAGTTCCCGGCCGCCTGCCGCTTCCGCACCCTGACCACCGCTCTCGGTCAGACGAACGTGACCCAGGTCATCGCGCAGCACACGACCTCCAGCAACGTTCACTTCAAGACGAAGGCGGGCTCGCCTGGCGTCGCCAACTGCAACGGTGACAACTCCTGCGAGAAGTTCCCGCTGACGGTTCCGGCCGGCGTGCATCTGTACACGAGCGATCAGGGAAGCTTCAATCCCTTCCACTACGTGATCGACGTCGACACCACGGACACCTCCGGGTACGCCGTGATTCTGCAGGACAAGGCCTTCGTCGAGGGTTACACCGTCGACGCCAGCGCCACCAACGGCGCCATCAACGCCGGTGCCGGCGTCGTGGCGGTCGTGACCAGCCCGATCATCGGCAACTACAAGGGCACCGCGGTCGCCGCTGCCGTCACGGGGCACCTGAACCAGGTCCTCATCCTCAGCAAGGCGACGGGGACCTCGGGCTCTTCTGCGGCCGTGGCTTCGAACACCAACCAGACCGCCCTGCTCATCCAGGGACAGTCTGCGTGGCAGGCTGACTTCCTGTCGATCGTCGGCGGTGGCAGCACCGGCCGCGGCATCGTCATCGACCACGCCAGCGACCCGGTCGCCGGCACGACGGCCAGCCTGGTGGCTAACCACGTGAACATCAGCCTCTCGGGCGCAGCTGGCTCGCAGACGAACATCGAGCTCGGCACCAACGCGACGGCGAACGGCATCGACAGCGTTGCCGGTCCGGTCGCGGCCGATTCGGGCAACGTCCTGACGGTCACGAACGATACCACCACCGACGGTGGCACGAACTCGCACAACCTCAAGGTTGGCGGCGGCGGCGTCGGCGTTCACGTGTTCAACGGAACGGCGACCGTCAACGGCGTCGATGTCATCGGCAACGGCCCGACCGGCTTCGTCGGCTACAAGGTCGACCTGTCGAACTCGCCTGCGGCGATGGGCGTCAACATCAACCAGGGCAGCATCTCCGGTAAGACCACCACGGGGGTCGGTATCGGCGTCCTGGCGAACGGCGGTCTGGTGACCGTCAACGGTACGCACATCACGGGCGTCACCGGCTGGACGGGCATCAGCATCCAGCAGCCGGCGGCTCCGCTCTCCAGTGCCGTCACCGCGGCCGCTTCGGCGGGCAACGTGACCGTCACGGGCACGGCGACGGCCGCGACCCTGATCGATGTCGTGACGCCTCTGGTGAACACGACGGCGACCGCGGGTATCGTGGTGGGCGATGGCAGCGAGCACCTCACCATCAGCCCGACCGCCCCGACGGCCAGCACGACCCTGCCGTACCTGACCATCACCGACAACACCAAGGTGACGAACTACGTCGACGGCATCGTCGTCAACAACGGTCACTTCATGTCGACCGGCACCAACGTCAACGTCACGGCCAACCTGCGAGACGGTCTCCAGATCTTCTCGTCGCTGGCTCTGGCGGGTACGGATCCGAACAATCCGATCGGTCGCGTCGCCGTCACGGGCGCCTCGATCACGGGCAACGGCCGCAGCGGTATCCTGATCCGCACGGTCGTTCCGGTCTCGCTCGACACCGTGAAGGTGAACGCCAACGGTACGCCGATCGCCGCCAGCGCCTTGACGTCGTTCCCGAACGGCACGGGCGGTATCGACATCCAGCGCAGCCCGATCCTCAACACGAGCGGCTCGGGCTTCCTCGTCAACCTGCAGAACAGCAGTGTTAGCGGGAACACGAACTGCGGCATCACGTTGTCGGGCGGTGAGCTCGACTTCGTCGACGGGATCACCAGCGTTCCTCGCACCTGCGGCGTGGGCGTCAATGACACGCCGGGCCCGGTCACCACGGGTGCGGCAGCCGGCATCTTCGGCGGCGTGACGAACTCGGGTGGTAAGGTCTCCGCCTTCATCAAGAATACCCACGTCCAGGGCAACACGGGCGTTGGTATCTACGTGACGGAAGCGATCGACGCCGATCCGGCCCAGGGCGCGAACGACATCACCGAGGTCAGCCTCCAGGACAACCTGGTGACTGGCAACCTCACGACGGTTCCGGCTTCTGGCCAGGAGCCGGTCGCTGGCGGCATCTACTTCGCGCCCAGCGACACGACGAACGCGGCCTGCACCGGCGCGACCTGCACCGCCCAGGCTCTAAATGGCGTCCTGACGGCCGATGACATCGGCTGCTCGGACTCCTCGACGGTCACGAACGTCGGCACCATTCTGGCGCCGGTGTACACCAAGAACCACACGACCTGCACGCGGATCCGTATGTCGAGCTTCATCGGCAATACCGTCAGCTGCAACGGTCGCGCTCAGCTGTCCTTCGGGGTTCCGCAGCGGATCAGCACCTCCGCTTCGGGCGCTTCGCCGGATGGCGATTGGAGCATCAGCAGCGACGGCAGCATCGTCGGTGTCGATCTGACCATGCGTTGCTCGGCGGTTGCTTCGCCGAACACGCTGGCCGGTTACAACAGCGCGGTGTCGGCGACGAACATCGGTCTGGCAATCCCCAGCACGGCGAACAATGCGTCGGGCCAGAGCTTGCTGCACGTGACCGCGTACGGCGTGAAGTGGAACTCCGGAAGCATCATCTCCGGCAGCGACTACACGGCCTCTCTCGCGTCCGGCTCCCAGGGCAACGGCGACGCCGCCGCCTGGGGTATCTGCGCTGGCGGAGCTCCGACGACCTGCCCCGTGGCCGTTCAGTAAGCCACTCGTCAGCTCGTAAGCAGTAAATCGAAGACCCGGGGTGCCCAACGGCACCCCGGGTTTTTTTTTGCGCGCGGTCGCGCGCCGCCGGCGATTTCGCAAGACGTTCGTCTGCGCTATCCTGCGCCGCTGACATGTCAAAGCGTCGCCCCTTGCTCGAGCGCCGCGCGCGTGAAACAGGCTCGCGCTCGGCCGTCATCGTCGCCTCCTTGGCCGCCATCTTCATCGCACTGCTCGTCGCGGGGAGCTCTCCCGTGAGCGCGGACGGTCCGATGAGCCGGTATCGCGGCATTCACCCGCTGTCGCCTCACCAGGGCGCGTTCTGCTACATCGACACGCTTCACATGCACCGTATCCCGCCGCCCGACATGCGCGTCTACGCGGTGTTGAAGGGGGGCGAGAATCTCTTCGTGGGCGATCCGGTGGCTCTGGGCTTCGAGGGCCCCAAGTTCGCGTACTTCGGACCGCACCCGCTGGCGATTCCAGGCGCGCCGGAGCTTCCGGGAACGTTCTGCTACATCGCCGGGGCCCACTATCACGCGGCGCCGCAGCCTTCGTCGCCCACGCTCGTGCAAAAGGACGACGTCACCTGGTACATCGGTCCGCCGCCCCCCGCTGCCCCCAACCGGGTCTGGATCAACGAAGTGCGCGCCATTCAGAGCTACAAGCCGCCGAACGTGGACCTCACCTCCGCCCCGCCAGGCTATCACCCGTTCGACCTCGGTCTGTCGCCGCCGTCTCCCGCCGCCGTCCCGCCTCCGTCCCCGCCGACCAAGACGAAGCCAGCAGCACGCGCGGCCGCCAAGGTGACCGCGCAGCCGGGAGCACGGCCATGAGCTCGAAGAGCTCGAAACTCGTCACCGTCGCTGCCCTGGGCGTCCTCACGGCCGCCGCCGGAACCACGCTCGGCTGCCGGCACTCGCACGTCTCGGGCACCTCCAGCACCGCGACCGTCCTGGACGCGTTCAAGGACAACACGTTCGACGTGGACATGGTCAAGGACGTGTCACCCGACGGTTGGAGCGCCGACCACTGCGTCGCCGGTCCCGTCGCGGGCCTGGAGATCCTGGTCTGCGAATACGAGACCGAGCAGGCGCTCGCCCAGGGCGAGAAGGACGTTCAGCGCGAGTGGGACACGGTGAACGTCGACACGGCCGTGGTCCTGCACAAAGGTCGCACGATGCTGGCGATCGCCGACAGGGCCAAGAAGGATCTGGGCGGCAAGACGACCGTCCACATGCTGAACGTCTTCCGCTCCCTCCCCTGAGCCCGGCCCGGCCCCGCGCAGCGCGCGGGACCGCGTCCATCCCTTCGCGCCCTGGAGCAGTCCTAGAGCTCGACCTGCACCAGCACGAACTTCATGTTGCTCTCGTCGATGATGTGGATCGACGACCGGGTGTTCTCGGGGAACATCGCCGGGACCTGGCCGTAGCGGCTACGCTCGACGAGCAGGAACGCCCGCCGCCCCCGGTGGCGGCTCACCCACTCCTTCAGATTCTCGGCGTTCTTGTCGCCGAGGAACACCGTGCGCTCTTCCTTCGGGCCCTCGTAGATCTCGTTCGCCGTGTAGAAATTCTCGCCGCGCCAGTACATCTGCCAGACCAACAGCTTCTCGAGCGGCGAGCGGCGGGTCTCGTAGTACGTCGCGATCAAATGCTTCTGCGACCAGTACGCCGCCGTGGCGGGCATGTAGCGGTCGAGCAGGTAGTACGAGAACGCGAT
Organism: Polyangia bacterium; assembly: GCA_036500205.1. GTDB lineage: Bacteria > Myxococcota_A > Polyangia > Fen-1088 > Fen-1088 > DASYCK01. The sequence continues at coordinate 16,160 of DASYCK010000193.1, forward strand.
CGCCAGCAGACAAATGCCCACCGCGGCGCCCTTGCGGGACCGCCGCCAGACGAAGAACCCGGTCACCAGGGCGAACGCCGCCGCGAAGACGATCAGCGCGGGGCGAAAATCCAGCGCCTCGGGCCAGGGCCGCCCTTTCGGCGTGTTGATGTAGTCGTACGAGAACAGCCAGATGAACCGCTGGGCGGCGTTCCTGGCGTCGACGAGATCAGCAGCCACGACCGCCCACAGCCCGAGCCCCATGCACACGGTCACCAGGGCGGCCCGGGTGGTCCGGCGCGACAGGAAGTCCTCGATGGCCACGCCCACCACGATGGCCAGGCCGGGGATGGCGGGCAGGATGTAGTGGTGGAACTTCGTGACCGAAAGCGACACCAGGGTGTAGGCGGCGACGAACCAGATGGCCCCGAACCAGTAAAGCGCTTGACGGCCGGCGTCGCGGAGGGGGCGCATGGCGGCCGTCACCAGCGCCGCGGGCGCGATGCCTATCCAGGGCAACATTCCATAGCCCAGCTCGCGCAGGAAGTACTCGAAGGTCCCGCGATCGCCGTGCCGGCCGGTGACGAGGCGGCGCCAGTGGTTGTCACCGTAGAGCTCGTCCCAGAAGGGAAAGCCGTGACGGACGAGCATCGCGTGATGCCAGGGGACCGCCACCACCGCGCAAGCGACGAAGGCCAGCACCACCCCGGTCCGGAGCTGCGCCCGGTCGAGGCGCTTCCAGTTCCAGGTGAACAGCAGGTAGACCAGAAAGACGAGGACGGGCAGGCCCAGGCCCGCCAGCCCCTTGGCCAGGGTGGCCAGGCCGCACAGCACGGCGGCCAGCAGCAGGTACAGCGGCGCCTTCACCCGCATGCGCGCGGACCAGCGCAGCACGCCGGCCGCGCCCACGAAGTAGGGGGACATCACGATCAGGCCCGGGATGGTGACGCTGTGCTTTCCCAGGTGAATGGGCCAGCCGAGCTGAATCGAGTTCACGACCAGCTGAGGGAGCGTCGCCACCACGAACGAGCCCACGGCCAGGAAGTACAGCCGGTGGTGCGGCCACGACAGGCCACGCCAGGAGCGGCGGGGCAGCTCGCGCTCGTCGTCGTCGAACAGCGCGAAGAAGCCGAGCGCCAGCGCCATCGTCATGGGGCCGACGAACATCATGTCGGTCATCGCCTGCCGCGCCACCAGGAAGTAGAGCGGCGAGGTGGCCAGCACCAGCGCGCTCAGCACGCCAGCCCGCCGGTTCATGAAGCGTGACACGCACAGATAGATCGCCCAGATCCCCAGCACGCCCATCAGGCAGAAGGGGAGCCGCATCGCCCATTCGGCGCGCGAGCCGATGGCGATCGACCCCGGGGCGCCATGGGTGACGCCGAACAGGTGCATGAACAGGCTCATCACCCAGAACGACAGCACCGGCTTCGACCAGAAGTGGTCCTGATCGAGGGGAGCGCCAGGCCACCAGAGGCTGATGTAGTCCCCGCGCACCGTCATCTGGCGCGCTACCTCGCCATAGTGCGTCTCCCACGGGTCGCTGAGCCCGTACGTCCCCGCCAGCGGCACGTAGAGCGCCAGCCCCAGCAGGATGATGCCCACGCTCATCTGCGTGTCGGTGAAACGGTCGAAAAGACCGAGGGAAACCTTGGGTGCGGGCGCGGGCAGGTCCACGGAAGGCGGTGATGCTATTCGGCGCCGCACGCCACTTCAAATGGCGACGCCTTCCCGGTCGCCCGGTGTCGAAGCGGTCCCGATGCGCTACTATGTGTGTCCGCGAAATTTCGGGCCGGCCGCAGGGCACGCCGGACCGGTTTCGTGAACGATGTCGAACCTCCTCGCCACTTTACGAAGCGCGTGTCGAACGCGCCGGGCCTGATGGCGCCGCGACTCTCACACACGGACGCCCGGGGGCGCGTTCAGATGGTCGACGTGGGGGCAAAGCCCGAGACGGCGCGCGAGGCGGTTGCCAGCGCGGCCGTGCGCATGTCGCTCGCCACGCTGGCGCTGGCCATGGGGCGCCCCGGCGCCGCGAAGGGAGACGTGCTGGCGACGGCGCGGGTGGCGGCGATCGCCGCCCTGAAGCGCACCTCGGAGTGGATTCCCCTCTGTCACCCCGTGCGGGTGGTGGGGACCGATGTCGCGCTCGAGGCGGACGAGAGCCTGCCGGGAATTCGCATCCGGGTCACCGTCCGTGCCTTCGACCGGACCGGGGTGGAGATGGAGGCGCTGGTGGGCGCGAGCGCCGCCGCGCTGACAATCTATGACATGGTCAAGGGCGTCGAACGCGGGGTCGAGATCCTGATGGTTCGATTGGACGAGAAACGCGGGGGCCGTTCGGGCGTCTGGAGGCGCGACGGCGGGGACGAGACCTCGAAGCGACCACGAGCATCGAAGAAATCGAAGAAAAGGACGAGAAGCTGACATGGCGACGACACGGCACGTGAAAGTTTGCATCATCGGCGCGGGCCCGGCGGGGTTCACGGCGGCCATCTACACCGCGCGCGCGAACCTCGAGCCGGTGATGTTCGAAGGTGGGGGCGCCGTCGTCGAGCCGATGACCTTGCCGGGCGGTCAGCTGATGATCACGACCGAGGTGGAGAACTATCCCGGTTTCCCCAAGGGCGTCCAGGGGCCCGAGTTGATGACGCTGTTCAAGGAGCAGGCAATCCGCTTCGGCACCCAGATTCGCACCGCCGACGTGACGGACGTCGATCTGTCGTCGCGCCCCTTCCACGTCACCGCCAGCGACGGCGAGTTGACCGCCGACGCCGTCATCATCTCGACGGGCGCCTCGGCGAAGTGGATCGGTCTGCCGTCGGAGCAGAAGTTTCAGAACTACGGCGTGTCGGCCTGCGCGACCTGCGACGGGGCGCTGTTCCGCGGGCGTGAGCTGATCGTGGTGGGCGGCGGCGACACCGCCATGGAAGAGGCGAACTTCCTGTCGCGCTTCGCCACCAAGGTGAACATCGTGCACCGGCGCGAGGAGTTTCGCGCCTCGAAGATCATGCTGGAGCGGGCGCGCCGCAACCCGAAGATCGAGCTCATCATGAACTCGGTGGTCGACGAGATCCTGGGCGAATTGCCCCGGCCCGGCGTGACCGGGGTGCGCCTGCGCGACACCCGCGACGGCAGCACGCGCGAGATGAAGATCGGCGGGCTGTTCGTCGCCATCGGCCACGAGCCCAATTCGCAGATCTTCAAGGGCAAGCTGCGCATGGATCCGAGCGGCTACCTGATCACCAAGCCGGGGTCGACCGCCACCGACATCGCGGGCGTGTTCGCCTGCGGGGACGTCGCCGACCACGTGTACCGCCAGGCCATCACCGCCGCCGGGACGGGCTGCATGGCGGCAATCGACGCCGAGCGGTTCCTCTCGCACGAGGGCGGTGGCATAATCCCCGTGTGAGCGACGACGTCACGCCAGCGGTCGTGAACCCTTCGGAGGCCGCGGCTGATCCGGGGACGGCCCCGTCGGCGGATGTCCCTCCCACCGACGTGGCGGAGCTGCTGGCGAAGATTCACATCTTCGCCGGGTTGCAGCCGGCGTATCTGCGGCGCATTGCCGCCGTGGGCATTCGCGAGCACCACGCGCTCAACGCCACGGTGTTCTCGGAAGGGGCAGCCGGCGACAAGATGTACCTGATCCTGAGCGGCGCCGTGCGCATCAGCCGCCAGGTGCCGGGGATGGGCGAGGAGGCGCTGGCCGTGCTCCGCCCCGGCAACTACTTCGGCGAGATGTCGCTCGTCGACGACTCACCCCGCAGCGCCGACGCCAAGGCGCACGAGGCGACCGAGCTGCTGGTGCTGAAGAAGGACGACCTCGAGGATCTCCTCTTCGTGGACCGCGATCTCGCCTACGACCTGCTGTGGAACTTCGTCCGCACGTTGACCAGCCGCCTCCGCGACACCAACGACAAGATGACGTTCCTGGCCGTCACGAATCGCTTCTAGCGGGCAGGTGCTTCTTGCGGGCGGCCTGGTAGGCGCTGATGGCGCGCTCGATCAGGGCGTTCACGGGGCTGTGGGGGACGGGGTGGCGCGCCGGCTGGCTGTCCTCGATGTCCTTCTCGATGGCCGCCTCGACGGACAGCGCGAAGGCACGGTCCTGGCAATACAGGTTCACTTCCTCGTAGCCGCCATGGGACAGCCGGGTGAAGTTCGCCGAGCCGATGTCGACCCGCTCGCCGTCGACGACGATGGCCTTGCCGTGGACCATGCGCGGGTGCAGGAAAACCCGCAGATTTTCGGCGTTGCGGGTGCGGCGCAGGATGTTGTGGCAGGTGCGGAGGTTCAGATCTCCGAGCACGTTCGCTCGCGCCGAGGTCAGCAAGGTCACCAGCACGCCCCGGTTGACGGCCTCGACCATGGCCAGGGCGCAGGCGCGATCGCCCAGGTAGGCCATCTCGATGGTGAGACGCTTTTGCGCGCCGGCGATGAGGCGCAGCCGCTGCTCGCGCAACGAATCGTCGGCGTCCGGCCCCGCGCTGAACGAGTGCAGCAAATAATCGAACGGGCGCTGGGCGTCGAAGGGGACGCGCCCCTCGTAGCGATCGGCGAGGCGGGTGGCCGCCTCGGGGCCCGTGAGCTCGACCATGAAGTCGACGTTGGCCCAGCGGGAGTCGTCCCCGATGCCCATCCCGCCCAGGATCACCACCTCGTCATCGAAGACCCACAGCTTCGAGTGATCGAAGCGCTTGTCGTCGCGACGGACGGTGATGTTCGGGTGTTGCAACATCGCATCCGCGTGCGGGCTGGGGTGCTGCCGCAGGGAGCCCCAGCGCCCGTAGGCCGCCATGAGGAACCAGGTCTGCAGCCGCACACGCAGGGCGATGCGCTTGTGAAAGAAGCTCTGGTTCGCCCCCTCCAGGTACTCGTAGTGCATCCCGACCCGGTCCTTGAGGATGGTGATCTTCACGCCGCGCTCGGCGGCGCGGAGCAGGGCCTGGGCCACCGTGCCGCCCGTCTCGTCGTCGCGCCAGTTGAAGCAGCGGACGTGGATGGTGCCGCGGGCCTCGTCGATCCGTCGCAGGATCCGATCGAAGGCGATCTCTCCGCCCGCCAGCAGGCCGATGTCGACACCGTGACCAGGGACTTCTGACGCGACGTGACGAGAGGCCATCGGCGAACGTCCTAACATACGACCTCGGGGGCCCTCAAAGCCAAGGTTTCGTGGCCCTTTTCCGGGGGCGGACCGGTTCGGCAACAGGGGCTCGGGCATCGCGGCAGGCGAGTGTATAGCAGCAGACTCGTATCGAAGTCGTTGCTTTCGTGACGCCGCCCAGCGGTCGGGCCGCCCACGCCGGGACCGCGTCGGTCAGTTGGCGCGCCGGGCGGCCTGCGGGGCGTAGGGCCCCGTCGGGAACGTCTCGAGGTAGAGGCGAGCGGCCTCGCTCGCCCCGGCCCGCTGTCCCAGGCGATCCAGCACCAGCATCTTGCGGCCGAGCGCCTCCGAGCCATAGCTCCCCGGGCGCCGATGGTCATTCAGATAGCGTTCGTACCAGGCCAGGGCCCCCGGCAGGTCATGCTCGGCGTCCTCCGCCAATCGGCCCAGCAGGAAAGCGGCGTCGCGCGATCTCGCCGAATGGGCGAAGCGCCGGCGCTGGGCCAGCAGGGCCATCTTCGCGAGATCGGTTCGCCGGCCGTAGCGGGCGGCGTCCGCCAGCGCCTCCAGCGCCCCCGGCGATACCTCGTCCAGGCAGCGTTCGGTCCCCAGTGATTCGACCTCGTCGATGACCGACTCGAACTGGCCGGCGGCCACGTGGGGGGCCCAGGTCGCGGCGGCGGCGGCCAGCGCGGCCCGGTCGTGATGATGGCTGGGCCGCACGCGCGCCGCCGTCGCGGTCGCCGTCACGGGCGCCGGCGCCTCCGTGGGGATCGGTGCGACCGCGGCGGCCGCCTCCACGCCCGGCTGGACGGCGGGGGGCGAAGCGCGGTTCGTCGGTGGCTCGTCCAACCGCGAGATCCGGTAGGTGCCGTCCGTGCGGGCGGTCAGGCGCCGTCCCGCCTCCAGGGTCACGTCGTTGCCCCCCGACAGTGGTCCGGTGATCGAGACCCGCCCCGCGAGCAGCGCCACCGCGAACGTGCCGTCGGAGGGGGACCAGTCGACCTCGAACGTCGTCCCGTGCACGATCACCTCGAAGGGGCCGGCCTCGACCGCCCAATCGACGCGGGGATGATGGGCCACCGCGAAGTGGGCCCGGCCGGTGTCCAGACGAACGTGGGCGCCAAAGCGCGTCGTCGACAGCACCCGCACCCGGGCTCCTTCCTGGAGCGAGACGTTCGTGCCGTCCGAAAACAGCGCCTGACTCGTCCCGGCGCCGACCTGCAAGGTGTCGCCCTCGGTCTTGAGGCCGCCGGCGAAGCTGAACACGATGGCGCCTTCGCCGCCGTGGGGATGGGCCAGACGCCAGCGCGCGATGGCGAGGACGGCGACGACGATCGTCATCGCCGTCGCCAGCGAGGCGATCAAGAGGGTGGGCCTGTTCGGCCGGCGCCGCCCATCCGCGAGCGCGCGCTGCAGCGAGGGCCAGCGCGAGCGCGAGGAGCGCGAGGAGCGCGAGGAAATGGAAGGCGACGGGCTGGGCTGATCCGCCCAGCGTCGTGCCGTCTCGGCCAGGACCTCCATGCGGGGGGGCGTCGCTTCGTTCGTGTTCGTGGGGCGGGTCATGACGTTTCCCCCGGCCAGCCGCGACCCGTGAATTCGACGAGCAAGGGATCGCGGAGGACCATCCCTTCGATGCGCTTCGCGACCCGGTTGAGCTTGCGCTGCGTGGTGGAGAGCGAAAGGTCGTGCAGGCGCGCCACCTCGGTCAGGGGGAGCCCCTGGATGTGGCGGGTGACGAACAGCGAACGTCCCTGGCCCCCCACCTGATCGAGGATGGCGTAGTACCGCGCCAGGGTCTCCCGTGCGTCGTGGTCGGCGGCGGCGGGATCGGGCGCCGTTTCGGGCATGGTCCCGTCCGGGGTGAGGCGCAGCCAGCGGCGCAGCCAGCGCCGTCGCAGCTCCTTGCGAACGACGCGCAGGCAGATGCCGAACAGGAAAGCGCGGACCGACTCCGGCTCGCGCAGGCGCCGCACGCTGCCGAAGAAGCGAAGGAACACCTCCTGGCACAGATCGTCCTCGTCGAGCCCTGGTCCGAGCAGCCGGCGCAGCGTGCTCATCACGTAGGGGGCGAAGCGGCTCCAGGCGACGAACGGGGCCTCCTTGTCTTCCCGCAGCAACGCCGCCGCCACGTCGGCATCCGTGGCCGCGCCTGGCGCGGGCGGTGTCACGAGGCGGAGGCGGGCGGTCATGAGAGGTGAAGAACCCACGGAGCTCGGTGGCGCGGGTCAGAGCGATTGCAGGAAGGCGACCAGATCACCGACGTCCGCGCTCGACAGATTCGACGTCATGCCATGGGCGTCTCCACCGCCGCAGGTGACGTCGGTGAAGCGGTCGGCCAGGCTGGCGGCGCACCCGTCGTGCATGTAGGGCGCGCGCCACCCCAGCCCCGTCAGCGAGGGGACCTGGAACATCCCGTTCGTTCCCACGGAAACCGAGCTGTTGTTGGTCAGCTTGGCGCCCGCGTGACAGGTGGAGCAGCCGACGGCGGGCGACGTGAACAGCGCCTGGCCGCGCATGACCTGCGCGTCCGACGCGGAACGGAGCGGCTGCTTCGCGGGAATGACGTTCACCCAGCTCTGCAGCGACCGTACATATTCGTCGGGAAGAACCGGTCCCGACATCCGCTCGACGAAGACATTGGTGAAGAGCGTGGGGAAGTCCTTCATGTCGCCGTTCCAGTGGAAGGGCTCCGTGCCGATCAGGCCGCCGCTCGGGTCCTGCGTCCGTCGCTGCCCTTCGCAGGCGAAGTCCCAGGTGCGGCCATCGTCGTGCCCCTCGGCGTGACAGGACGCGCAGGCGAGCCCGCCGCCGCTGTTGGCGTGGAACAGCGCATGGCCGGTGTCGGCCCGGCTCTCGGATGACAGCGAGATCACGACCTCGTTCTCGGTCGGCAGGCCGACGTCGATCTCGATCAACAGCTGGGCTGGCTCGCGGGTCTGCACCAGAACCACGGTCTGTCCCGCGAAGGCGACGGCGATCGGCTCGCCTTCCTTCGTGACCTCGGTGCCGCAGACGATGTTCGAGACGCCGCCGTCACTGCTCGGCGTTCCGCCGTCGGCGCTCGACGTTCCGCCGTCGACGCTCATGGTGCCACCGGAGCTGCCGCCGGAGCCGCCGGTTCCGCTGACACCACCGCTCCCGAAGACGCTGCCCGTGGCGCCGCCGACACCCCCGGTTCCGCCCCCGTCGCCCACGCAGAACGGATGGGTCATGGGCCCGTGCTTCTCGTCCTGGCTGCAGCCGTCGGGGAAATCGGAGGTCGCGTCGTCCATCCCGGTCACCCACAACCGGCGCGCCGAGCCAAAGGTGGCGTGCCCATTTCCAGCGGCCACGAGCGCGACCTTCTGCCCGTCGGGAGAGACGGCGATGTCGACCGGCAGGACGAACCCCGGTATGGCCGGGCCGGCTGCGGGAACGTGGCCGTGCATCATCTTGCAAACGGCCGTGTGCACGATGGTGTCGCACGTCGAGAGACCGCCATATCCACCTGGAGAAGGCATGACCGTTCCGTGCATTCCTCGCTGGTGCACCATCACCGCGCCGCCGCCCGGAACCGGGGCGGCACGCCAGGCGACCGCCGGTTCGAACGGCGTTCCGCCGTGGACGAAGGGGTTCGCGAAATCGACCGGCCGGATGACCTCGGTCGTCTGCCCGTTCTCGTCGAGAACGAGCATCTCCGCCGAGCGGAAACGGGTGACGAGGAGACGTGGGCCGTCGACGATGACGTCGCGCAGATCCTGCGGCAGCGTCCAGGTGGCCGTGGGGGTGGTTCCCGTCGGCGTGAACGTCAGCAGGGTGCCGCTGGCGCAGGCCAGGTACAGGACGTTCTTCGCGCCGTCGTACGCGATCCCGCGGGGCAACGTGCAGGCGGTCCGGCGCATGGTCAACGTCCCGGCGCTGGGATCGATGGTGGCGATGGCGCCGCTTCCGCGCAGCGCCACATGCACCAATCCGCTGCCGTCCTGGACCAGTCGGCCGGGCTCGTCATGAGCGTCGAGGGCGATGGTGGACTTGACCTGGTGCGTGGAGATATCGACGACGTAGATGCGATCGCGATCGGGATCGGAGGCGACGGCGGTGACGCCGTCGGCGAGGACGATCAAGGTTCCGCCGCTGATCGGAGGGGGAGGGACGGAGGCGGTCACCACGCCGTCGAAGACCGGCGCGCCCTGCGTCAGCATCGTCGCGCCGAAGCTGCCTCCGGAGCCGCCGAGCGGGCCCGTGGTCGAGCACGCGTCGCCTCCGGTCCCCGTGAAATCGAAGCCACCGGTCCCCGTGAAATCGGTTCCGCCGGAACCGAAGCCGACATTCCCGTCGAAGGTGGCCCCTCCGGTGCCCCCGACCGCGTCTATCATCGTCTTGGTGCAGCCGGTGCCCAGCCCCAGCAGCGTCGCGGCCCCCACCATCGAGATCAGGTTGCTTGTTTGCGCGGTCATGCGGCCCTCCGATCTCGATAGTTCCCCGGGGCGGCGCCCCACAGGTCAGAAAAGCGCGGTCACAGACGAAATTCCACACCGGCCGTCAGGGACAGGCCCGGATCGCCCGTCCGTCCGACCTCGACCGAGTTCACCTGGACCACGGGGATCTGGGTCAGGAAATACACCCGGCCTTCCAGAAACAGCGCCAGCTGGCGGCCGACGGCGACGGTCGCGCCCAGCGAGCCGGAGAACGCCGGGGAAAACCGGCGACTGGTGAGGGGGCTGAGCACGGTGCCGGGGCCCAGCGGGTTGACGCCGAGCACCTGGCCGTCGACCTGAAAGTAGTGAAGACCGAATCCGAGCCCGCCCGACAATCCGAGGCGGGAGCCCACGACGCCGTGCCATTCCATCTGGGCGACGCCGAGCGCCTGCTTTATCGATGCCACCCCATCCACCGTCCGCTCGTCGCGTCCGAAGGCGCCGCCTGCGAGAAAAACCGAGAACTGCAGGTGTCTCGAGGTCGGCGCGATGAGCGAGACCGCCGCCCCGAACGACGAGACGAGCCCGCTGACCGAGCCGAACCAGGTCGGCCCGAAGCGGACCGCGCGTCGGGTCCAGGCGAATGGGATGCGCTCGACGGGCTCGACCACCTCCTCTTCTTCGTCCGCCGTCTTGGGGGATTCGCGGGGAGGCGGCTCCGCGACCGGGCGGGGCGGCGGCGCCCGGCCGGGAGGGGCCGCGCTCGACGAGGGGGCCGGCGCGACCTCGGCCGCCACCGGCTCGAGCAGCAGGACGCGCAACACCTCCATGGTTCGCACGGCCAGCGCGGTCGGGCTCGCCGCCCCCTTGAAGACGACATCGATACGCTGCGGTTTGCCCTCCCGGGATGGTCCGAACACCGCGACCGTCGGGAACCGGCTCGTCCCGGCGATGAGCACCGTGGCGGCGACGTTCCTGTCCGCTGGCGTGGCGCAGGCCGCGTCGAGCGTGTCGCAGGAGATGGCGACGATGGGGATCTCGTTCGCCATCAGCTCGGCGATGATGCGGGTCGCGACCTCTCGCGCCTCGGCCTCGGCGCCCACCGGGCGAACCACGGCCACCATGCGCTGCCTGGCCGGAGGCGCCGCTTCCGCCGCGCCCGCGACGAGCATCGACAGCACCAGGGCGCACGTCCGGGGCAAGGCGCGCGGAGACGGCATCTAGATCGATAGTCGCAGGTCGGCCTTCGAAATGGTCAGATTTCTGCGCCCGGCGGTCGGGCTAGGCGCGAGACAGATCGGCGAACCAGCGACGGTAGCGCTCGAAGAACGACCGCTTCTCCTCGGCGGTGAGGGGAAACCACCCGAAGGCCGCGTAGCCCGCGGTCCAGACGAAGAGGATGTCGAAGGTGTATTCGCGGGCGACGAACAGGGCCGCCACCGGCGTGACGAGAAAGCCCGCCACCAGGAACTTCACGTAGAGCTGCATGCGGCGAACGCCCTTGTGGGTCATGTACGGGATGGGCAGCAGGCCCATGAGCGCGAGCAGCGGCACCAGGATCGCGCCGATGGGGATGGCGATGTCGCCGTGAACCGTGAACCAGCGCGACAGGACGAAGGCCATCGACGCGTAGCCGCTGATCGTGCGGGGCAGGCCGCAATACATCAGCGGGTCGCCGAGCGTGGCGACGGAGAACATGGCCTGGCGAATGGTGGCGCAACCGACGACGGCGCTCAGCAGGACGATGGCCAAGGTGGGGTGCCCGGCCCGCGCGTAGACGGCGTACGCGATGATGCCCGGCACGATGGCCTGGACGAAGTGATCCGTGGCGGTGTCGAACTCGCCGCCGAAGCGGTTCGACGTGTGGGTCAGGCGAGCCACCGCGCCGTCGAGGGAGTCGCCCAGCAAGTATCCCAGCAGCAGCGCATAGCCGGCCCAGGCCAGCTGGCCCGTCAGGACGAAGTGAATGCCCACGACGCCACCCATCAGGTTCACCAGCGTGAACAGATCCTTGACGCCGAACGGTCCGAAGCTCCAACGCAAGCCGCGCAGACTAGCAGAGCCCCGGCGCGCGAGACAGATCCGCGCCGCCTGGGAGGCGATGCTGCGGTAGGCGCGCCAGTAGGGCGACCACTCGATGAGGCGCAAGGGTGGCGAGCAATCGACTTGCTCGGCGATGACATCAATCTGTCGTGTATAGCGCAAAAGCTATGACGAGCTATGATCGGTACACGGTGAGCGCAAGCTGCGGACAATCTGCTGCTGCCGATCGTGTGGTTGGTGGCAGGCAACAAGTGCGAGTTCGGAAGCTCGAGGGGTGGTGCCTCTGCAGCTGGCCGGATCACTTCTGGTGGCGTGGTATATGTCCAATACATGGGGCGTAAGCCGCGAGTTGTCAGCCTGTATAGCGGAGCGGGAGGGCTGGACTACGGGTTCGAGGCGGCGGGTTTCGAAACAGTTGTAGCCTTGGAGATAGACCACAACTGCTGCGAGACCCTACGGCGAAATCGACCGTGGCCAGTCATCGAGCGAAGCGTGTTCGAGGTCCCTTCTGAAGAGATTCTAGAAGTAGGTGGCGTGCGGCGTGGCGAGATAGACGTCCTGGTGGGAGGGCCCCCGTGTCAACCCTTTTCGAAAGCCGGCTACTGGGCGCGCGGCGACGCGCGGAGGTTGGCCGACCCACGATCTGACACGCTCGGCGCGTATTTGCGCGTCGTCGAGGATCTTCGGCCGCAGACCTTTCTTCTCGAGAACGTGGAAGGGTTGTCCTATTCGGAGAAGGACGAAGGCCTCGGGCTGATTCTTAACCGAATCAAAGACATCAATCGCCGAACGCGTAGCAATTACAGACCCCACTTTCAGGTCGTCAGGGCGGCAGAGTTCGGGGTACCTCAGCAACGCGAGCGATTCGTGCTGGTAGCCTCGCGCGAGGGTGATGCCTTCTCTTTCCCGCAGGGGACCCATAGCGCTGCGGATCCGCGGAACGGTCAACTCTCGAAGCCGGCCACCGAGCCCTTTAGAACGGCTTGGGACGCGCTGGCCGACCTCCAGCCTGCACCGGATGAAGATCTCGCAGTGCGCGGCAAGTGGGCCGACCTTCTCCCGTCGGTCCCCGAGGGTGAAAATTACCTCTGGCACACCGACCGTGGAGGGGGAATGCCGCTCTTCGGGTGGCGTAGACGGTATTGGTCGTTTCTCTTAAAGCTGGCGAAAAATCGGCCGTCTTGGACGATCCAGGCCCAACCGGGCCCGGCGATCGGTCCCTTCCATTGGAGCAGTCGTCGACTTGGCGAGCGCGAACTGTGCCGCCTGCAGACATTTCCCGACGACGTCCGGATCTTCGGAACGCACGCCTCGATCCAGAAGCAGCTTGGGAATGCCGTACCTTCATTGCTTGCCGAAGTCCTGGCGCGTGCCATCCGCTCACAGTTCCTTGGAGGTCGTCGGCCGACGGGGCTCCCTCTTCTGCTGCCCCCGAGGCGGGGCTCAATGCCCGCCCCGGAAGTCCCGGCTAAGGTCCCGCGAAAGTTCCACGCTCTACGGGGCGATCACGCCGCGCACGATGGTACCGGAAGGGGTTTTAGGGCGGTGACTTGGTCACCAATAGCGTCCGTTGGCTAGTTGGTGTCCGTCGCCAAGAACCCCGAGCGAAAGGACAGCTAAGGGGTCTCAGTATCCTCGTCGCAGTATCTCGGGCGGCTGAGGGCGCCAATGCGAAGGTGAGCCCAGCAAAGGGCGTTGCCCGAAAACTAAATCGCGAGACCGTTTTTTTTGAGAGCTGGGAGCTGTCGTTTGCACCACTCGCGAATGGTTTTGGTCAGTTCGCTTGGCATGCTTCCCGCTGTTCCGAGGCCGTAAAGGAGACGGATGCGATCTAGGATTAGTGTCCAACCGCCTGCACGCGAAACAGCGTGAAGTCTCTGGTCGCCCGAAAAGAGGAACGGGACCGCAAAACCCTTATAGATTGGGCCTCGCCAGTCAACCCAGGCCTGCCAATTCGCAAGCTCGGGGGTATTCACCTTCTTTTCCCAGTCCTTCCCTGCGGCACACTGAATCAGGAAATGCGCATTTCCCGGCCGCCGATCGCGTGTGTGATCCCACAGACGGACAACGACGTCGAGTCCGCCGTCTCGTACCCGTCGCGGAGCTGCAGCGATCTCAGCCAGCGTCCCGCGATTGAAAGGCAAAAGGAGCTTGCGAACGCGGCGCTTTAGATGATCGGCGCCCTTCTTACTCGTCAACAAGACAGCAGACGGTAGACCGAAAAGCCCCTCAGTCGACAAGCGGACTATATCCTCGAACAGATGCCCGATTTCATCGTAGGTCGTTGATTTAGTGCGGAGCCAATCTACGAGTTGGCCCATGGTCGCTAGTAGGAGGAAGCCATACGTAGCCGAAGACGTCCAATCCGATTCACGACGGCGGAGAACTGACGATTCAACATCGAATGGAAAAGAAAATGGCCCACCGGGCTCGGTCAAGTTCTGCCGCCGCCGCAACTCAACAAAGACCTCGTCCACGATCTCTTCTGCAATTTCCTCCGACGTTTGTGAGCCCTTCGGCTGAATCACTCCTGAGCCAACTAGTTCATCGACTACTTCCGTCTTCGATATCTTGCCATCCTGGCCGAAAAGGCATGACGACTCTATCCAGTCAGCGAGACGTCCGACGCCCGCCATCGGGTCAGAGCGCTCGTAAGCACCCCGAGGCGTGAAAACGTGCTGCTTTTGCCAATCGCCTAAGCGATCGAGGCCAATTGCGCTTGAGACCAAAAGCATCGCTATCCGCCAGTCGCTTTGCCGAAAAACTCCTCCCGCAGATCTTTGTAGTAAACAAGTATCTGCGAAAAGTAGTCTGCGCAACGCTTGATCGAGTTGGAAAAAGCCTCGTTCGATTTCATCTGGCGCGCATAGGGGACGGTATCACGCAATGCAAATTCTGCCGTTTGTGCAGACGTAGCCGCCTCCTCTTCTTCGCCCCCAGATAAATAATGAGCCTTTTCAAAATCTGGATTGGGCATACTTCGAATGTATTTCAGAGCGGTCGGGCTCCGAAGGATGCGGCCAAAATCAGTTAGCCTTCTGGAGTCGGTAAAGAGGGGTTCGTTCTTGTCCGTGCCGAAAGCCCATGTGATGAACTCAACGAATGGTTTTCGCGAGGCAGGCTTAATCGGTTTTTCTTCGAGACGTTCCCCTTGCGGTGGGGGAACGTTGATGAAATCTCGGACGCCACTGGCCTGTAGGGCGCGCATGAATACGCCAAACTGACGTTCGACTTGCGTCGTGTCAATTAGCTCCTCATCACGTGCCTGCATAATCATTCGGTAGGCCTGGTAATGGCGCTGTACATATGCTCTTTTGCTTCCAATCACACGGGCGATGTCATCGGGCGACATATCTTCCTCGACTAGCGAGACGATATAGCCAGCCTTTTCAAGTGCAGCCCATTGCTTTATGCCAGTAACGTGCCGGAACCCGATGTAGCCAGCAACCTCGATCTTCCCACCAACGATGGCGACGGTTGGAGACTTGAGGGCCTCTTGTTTGTTTTTTGGTAACGAGATGAATGCCTCGTGCAGATCGGAGAACACCTGCGACTTAATGCCGAAGGCTTCCGGACCCTTGACAAGGAGCTTTAACGCAGCCGCGCGGCGATTGCCCTCAATGACTGTGTAAGTGTCCTTACTTCGAGCCTTGTCTTTCGCCCCCCTTTTGTCCTCTATGACGATCAGTGGCTCGTGCCGGAAAAAGCCATTTTCGATGAATGAGTGCCCGAGTTCATCTAAGGCGAACTCGTCGAGCATAATCTGTAGCAACTCATTCGGCGCTTTATTCGCCGTTCTCTGATCCAGAGAAAGGCGCGGGTTCTTTCGATCTAGGTTTAGCTGTTCGACTGATATTGGTATCGAGTCGCCTTCAGATGCAGTCATTGGGTAATCTCCCTTGATCGAGCTTGAGGATAGTGCATGGTGCCGTGGTGGTGGCTCGCCTTCTCGGCCAGTTCGTGGGCCGGGTTGTCAACTTCGCGGTGGGCACCCGCGGAGCGGCCCGCGCTTGGCGCTCTCCGGCGAAGCCCCCGCTCTGCGAAGACGCCGACCGCGAACGGGCCTTCCTTTTCGGCCAGCCAGACCTTCCAACGTCATAGCTAGGCTTCTTTGGGCCTCTCCAGTAGGAAGCGGACTCTCCACCACTCGTCAGTTTGGAAGGCGCATCTTTGGTCTTGGCGATCTCAATTTTGGCGCCTGCGAGGAGAAGATTCGGGGGCATCGCGCGGGGCCTCCCATCGGCCGGCGCGGTGGTGTTTGGTGGGACCGTGGGGGTATGTCGTCCGGCCGGACCCTCACGATTCAGCATCGGTGCCCCAACGGTACCCCTACAATTCCTGGACTGCAACGGATCAGCCCGGACCACCTGAGAGCAAGGTGGTGGATGATTTCATCTACTTACACCAGGTCTCCGAACACACGGGAACAGGCAGGAAGTCACGTACACTCAGACGTTGAACTTGAAGTGGATCACGTCGCCGTCACGCACGACGTATTCCTTGCCTTCGAGCGCCAGCTTGGCGTTGGCGCGGCAGGCCGCCTCCGAGCCGAGGCGGATGAGATCTTCCCACCAGATGACCTCGGCCTTGATGAAGCCGCGCTCGAAGTCGGTATGGATGGCGCCTGCCGCCTGCGGGGCCTTGCTGCCGCGCTTGATGGTCCAGGCGCGGCACTCGTCCTCGCCGGCGGTCAGGAAGGTGATCAGGTCGAGCAGCGCGTAGGCGGTGTGCGCGACCAGGTTAAGGCCGGGCTCCTTGAGCCCCAGCGACTCGAGAAACGCCGGGCGATCGGCGGCGTCGAGCGAGGCGATCTCGGCCTCGGCGGCGGCGCAGATCACCACCACGGGCGCCTTTTCGCTGGCGGCGTGGGCGCGCAGCTTGGCCACGAACGGATCGCTGTCCGCGGTCGCGAGCTGCTTCTCGGCCACGTTCGCCAGGTAGAAGACCCTCTTCAAGGTCAGCAGTCCCTGGTCCTTCAGCAGCGCGACCTCTTCGGCGGACAGCCCCTGGCTGCGCACCGGCTTGCCGGCGTCCAGGCCGAGGCGGATCTTCTCGCACAGGTCCAGCACCACCTTCTCTTCCTTGGCGGCGGGCCCCTGACTCTTCATCGCCTTCTTGGCGCGCTCGATCCGCTTGTCGACGGTGTCGAGGTCCTTCAGGCACAGCTCGGTGTCGATGGTGGCGACGTCGGAGACCGGATCGATCTTCCCCTCGACGTGGATGATGTTGTCGTCCTCGAAGCAGCGCACCACGTGCGCGATGGCGTCCGTCTCGCGGATGTTCGCCAAAAATTGATTGCCGAGGCCCTCGCCCTTGGATGCGCCGCGCACCAAGCCGGCGATGTCGACGAAGTTCACCGTCGCGGCGACCACCGACTTCGGGTGATAGAGGGCGACCAGCGCGTCGAGCCGCGCATCGGGCACGGGGACCACGCCGACGTTCGGCTCGATGGTGCAGAACGGATAGTTCGCCACCTCGGCCCCGGCCGAAGACAGCGCATTGAACAAGGTCGACTTGCCGACGTTCGGCAACCCGACGATTCCACAGGAAACAGCCATGTCAGTTGGTTTCCACCAGTTTCAGTCCGAAGAAAACTCGAAGAGCGGCGCAGCGCCCCCTCACCCGCCGGCCTATCGGCCGGCGACCTCTCCCCCTCCTGGGGAGAGGTGAAACCCCAATCCTATAGCGGATCGGAGGCGGGCTCAGCCCGCCGGAGACAGCGTCTGCCTAGCAAAATCCGGGTGCGGCTCTCGTCGCATCCGGGGGAGCCCGCGAGGGGGTCGAAGACCCCTTCGCGCTCAGCCGATCTTGCCGAACAGCTGGAACGCGATGAGCAAACCGTAGATGACCAGCGACTCGATGAGCGCCAGACCGACGATCATCGGGACGAAGATCTTGCCCGACGCCTGCGGGTTGCGGGCGATGCCCTCGAGGGCCGAGCCAGCCGCGCGGCCCTGACCGAGCGCGCCGCCCAGGGCGGACAGACCGATGGCGAGCGCCGCGGCCAGGCCGAGCCACTTGTCGCGATCGGCGCGAACGGGATCCATCGCCTGCGCGAAGGCGGGCGAGGCGGCCAGCATGACGACGGCGGCCATGCCAAACGTGACAACGGACAGGAACAGCTTTGACGTGCGGCGCATTCGGAGACTCCTCTTATTGATGTGGTTTCGCGAGCAAAAAAGGAAAGCGGTGAAGGACGGAGCTCAGTGTTCTTCGTGGGCGATGGCCGAGCCGATGTACACGGTCGACAGCAGGGAAAAGACGACGGCCTGCACGACCGAGACGAACACGCCCATGATCAGGAACGGCACGGGCACCAGGAACGGGATGACGCCGAAGAAGGCCAGCACGACGGCGTGGTCGGCGCTGATGTTGCCGAGCAAGCGCATCGCCAGCGAGACGGGGCGGGCGATGTGGCTGATGACCTCGATGGGAAACATCAGCGGCGCCAGCGGCAACCAGGGACCGAGGAAGTGCTTGAAGTACTTCCAGGGACCGTGGGCGCGCACGCCCAGCACGTGGGTCAGCAGGAACACCATCACCGCCAGGCCCAGGTTCGTCTTCAGCGTGTCGGTGGGGGGCATGAATCCCGGGATCAGCGACAGCAGGTTCGAGAACAGGATGAACACGAACAGCGAGCCGATGATGGGGAGGTAGCGGCGGGCATCCTTCTCG
>DASYCK010000194.1:0-5732 GCA_036500205.1 Polyangia bacterium
TGACATTCGCCGCCGCGCTGGTGGTGGTCGGTCTCTCGTCGCGCGAGCGCGGCGGCCGGCAGCGGTTCGTCGGAATCGCCGCCGCCCTCATCGGCGCGTACATCGTCTTCATGGTCCTGGTCGACGTCCCGATGTACCTCCACCGCTGGATCGCCGACGAACAGGCCGGCCACCACTATCTCTCGTTCATCGAGGGCGTGCGGGATGCCGCCGCCCGCCGCGTCGTGACGCGCGACTGGCAACCCTGGCGCCAGGAGATCCCCTGGATGTCACTGTATTTCAGCACCGGCGTGTGGGTCAGCCTGTGGCTGACCTGCGCGGCCCCCGCCCGGAAGAGATCTCCTGTGACACTCGGTGACGCGAACGTTGCGCAGAGTTCGCTTTCCAAAGCGCGCAGTTGACGCGAAATAGAGCCAGGATTGACTGGCTGGTCAACAAGCGAAGGAGAGCGCATGAAGGGCTTTTTCGATGAATTGAAAGAGCAACGCTGGGACGATCACCGTTTCTATCACCACAGTCGCGTCAACCAGACGCTGCACCTCATCAGCGCGATGAGCTTTTGCGCGACGTACGTCTTGCTGTTCATGCACCCCGTCTTCGCCGTGCTGTTCGGCTGGACGTTCGCCATGTGCATTCGCCAGATGGGGCACTTTTTCTTCGAGCCCAAGGGCTACGACGAGGAGAACCAGGCCACGCACGCGTACAAAGAGTCGGTGAAGGTCGGCTACAACTTGCGCCGCAAGGTGATCCTACACAGCGTCTGGGCGGCCGTGCCGATCGCGCTCTGTTTTTCACCGACCGCCTTCGGGATCTTCACGCAGCCCTGGACCGACCTTTCGAGCTACGGGGAGCATCTGGCCCGGCTGTGGCTCGTGCTGGCCGGGGCGGCGCTGGTCTTCCGCACGGTCCACCTGTTCTTCCTGAGGGGCGTAAAGACGGGGCTGGTGTGGTTCACCAAGATCCTGACCGACCCTTTCCACGACATCTACCTCTATCACGGGGCGCCCCTGCGCCTGCTGCGCGGCGAAATGGTCGAGCCCGCGAAGCACGCGGCCTAATTGCGCTCCGACCGACGACGGCCGCGCAGGTCAGGACGAGAGGCGCCCGCTCCGTTTTGGGGAGGGGATCCGGGCGCCGAGGCGGCGCGAGATCATCTCCCGCACCACGCGCCTTCTGATGGCCTTGTCCGTGAGCGCCGGGTCGCGCCACCAGAACCCGTCCGCTTGCATGGCCCGTGCAGCGGCCATGAACCTGTCGGCGACGGCGTCGAACTCGGCGTCGCCGTAGTTGAGGCTGAAGATGAAGCGGCCGGTGCCCACCCACGACAGTGCCAGGCCCTCGGTCCGCAGGTAGAACTGGAGCATCCAGTTGTAGCGACCGGGCTGCGTGTAGAGCACGGTCCAGATCGTCTGGAGGTTCTCCACGCGGACGGGCAGCCCTTCGTCCGCGAGGCGCCGGTTGAGGCGCTGGGCGCGTTCGTTCCAGATGTCGTCGAGGTTCTTGTAGAGGGCGCGGACCTCGGAGGTCTCGAGCCGGTGCAGGAACTCGTTCATCGCCGTCATGACGTAGGGATGGGCGTTGAAGGTGCCGCGGGCGAAGCAGATATCGGCCGGCCGGTCGTCGCGGAAGCGCTTCATGAGCTTCTTGCGGCCGCAGAGGACGCCGATCGGCAGTCCGCCGCCCAGCGTCTTGCCGTAGGTGACGAGGTCGGCGCTGACGCCGAAATACTCCTGCGCGCCGCGCGGCGCCAGGCGGAACCCGACGAACACTTCGTCGAAGATGAGCACGATGCCACGCTCGGTGCAGACGGCGCGCAACTTCTTGAGCCACTCCGTATAGGCGACGCGGTCGAAACGCGCGCCGCGTTCGCTGCCCACCAGCATGGAGTCGGTCGGCGCGCTGGCGTTGGGGTGCAGCGCCTGCAGCGGGTTGACCAGCACGCAGGCGACGTCGCGCCGCTTGCGCAGCACGCGCAGCGAGTCCTCGTCCATGTCCTTGAGCGTGTAGGTCTCGCGCGCCGGCGTCGGGTTGCCGACCCCCGGCTGCACGTCCCCCCACCAGCCGTGGTAGGCGCCGCAGAAGCGGACCAGGTGGGAGCGCCGCGTGTGATAGCGCGCCAGCCGCACCGCCTGCATGACCGCCTCGGTCCCCGACATGTGGAACGAAACCTCGTCGAGGCCGGAGAGCTCCCTCAAACGCTTGACGTTGTCGGCAACGACCGGATGGTAAGGGCCCAGCACCGGGCCGAGCCCGCGCGCCCGCTCGAACGCTCGGTCGAGGCACCGCTTGTAAAACTCGTAGCCGAACACATTGACGCCGTACGCGCCGGTCAGGTCGTACGATTCGTTCCCGTCGAGATCGGTCACCTGGACGCCGGCCGTCGAGGCCACGAAGGCGCCGGCGACCAGGTTCTTGCGGACGAACTTGGTGTACTGGAAGGGGACCCGGTAGGTGGCGGTGAACTGAAGGTCGGACACGCCGGCCTCTACCTCGCGGGTCAGCCTCACCGTCTCCGCGTAGCGCTTCTTGTAGACGGTGGCCAGTGCCATGAACCCGGCGCGGCGGCGCTCGGCGATCTCATCGGGCGCGCCGTCGGTCTGGAAGAACTGTGCCTCGTCGTACTCGTAGAACGGGACCAGCTTGGCGACAAACCGCGAGATGTTCGAGTGCCCGCGCAGCGACGGGTGCTTTGCCTTGGACAACGTCAGTCGCGTCGCAATCCGGTGGACCGAGGCCGTCAATCCGAGACCGCCGACCGCGCCCGCCGCGCCCAACGCATAGAGGGTCAATGTCATCATCGTCTCCTTTTCGTTTCGGCCTGGCCCGTCTCGGCCAGCGCCAAGAGCTGAATTTTCTGCTCACCAACCGGATCCCGCGCCGACTGGCCACGCAGCTCGTCGGCTGGATCAGCAAGGTCAAGCATCCGCTGGTGCGCGATCTGTCGATCGGCCTCTGGCGCCTGTTCGCGGACCCCGATCTGGCCGAGGCGGCCAAGCCGACGTTCGCCAGTTTGCACGACTGCTTCATCCGCGAGCTCAAGCCTGGCGCGCGCCCCGTCGATCCCGACCCGGCCGTGCTGACCAGCCCGTGCGACGCCATCGTCGGCGCCTCGGGGACCGTCGACGGCGACCTCCTGCTGCAGGCCAAGGGGCTCTCCTACACGCTCAACGATCTGCTCGCCGATCCGGCGCTGGAGCGGCTCTACCGCAACGGCCGCTACGTGACACTCCGGCTCACCTCCAGCATGTACCATCGATTTCACGCGCCGTATGACTGCCGGGTCGTTCACCTCGACTACCACTCGGGAGACACCTGGAACACCAATCCGATCGCCGTCGCGCGCGTGCAGAAGCTCTACTGCAAGAACGAACACGCCGTGATCCAGACCAGGTTGCCGGGCGGTCACGTGGTCACACTGGTGCCGGTGGCGTCGATCCTAGTGGCCAGCATCCGCCTCCACTTTCTCGACGTCCCGCTCCACCTGGCGTACAAAGGGCCGCGGGCCGTCGCCTGCGACGCCCACTTTCGAAAGGGCGACGAGATGGGGTGGTTCGAGCTCGGGTCGACGATCATCGTGTTCGCGCCGGACGGACTCTCGCTCGCCGAAGGGGTCGTCGAGGGGACTACCATCAAGATGGGTCGGCCGCTGTTGCGGCTCCCCTGAGGCATCCGCCCGTTGCTCAGGCCGCCTCGGCAGAGCGGGGGACGGCGTAGGGAACATCGGGGCTCACGGGCACCAGGTGAGCCCGGAAGAGGTCGTGCCCGGCCCGCAACGTCCGCCGGACGACGCTGGCGCGCGCCCGATCGCGCCCGCATCGCAGCGCGCGCAGGCACGCCGCGCCCAGATCGTCACCGATCGCTCCGTTGACGCCCTCCGTGACGAGGTCGACCGGCCCCGGTGCCGGCACCGAGGCGACCGGGAGCCCCGAGGCCAGCGCTTCGAGGATGACGTTCCCGAAGGTCTCTGTTCGTGACGGGAAGACAAAACAGTCGGCGCTGGCGAAGTGGGCGGACAGCTCGGCACCGAACTGGTAGCCGCGCCAGATGACGGCCGGATACTTGCGCTGGAGCTCCTCGCGCGAGGGGCCGTCGCCCACCACCACCTTGGTCCCGGGGAGCGGAAGCTCGAGGAAGGCGTCCAGGCTTTTCTCGACCGCCACCCGCCCCACGTAGAGCCAGATCGGTCCCGGGAGCTCGGCGTAGACATCGCCCCGCCGATGACTTGGGTTGAATGTCTCGGCGTCGACCCCTCGGGGCCAATGGACCAGCTGGCGTCCGACCCGCTTTTCTTCCAGCTCGTGCAGGAGCGACATCGAGCTCACCAGCGTGTGCTCGGCGCGGCCGTGGAACCAGCGCACGAGATCGTACCCCCAGGCGACCGGCACCACCGGGACGCGCGCGCTCAGGTACTCGGGGTAGCGGGTGTGGAAGCTGGTCGTGAAGCGACGCCCCTTGAACCGCAGCCAGGCCACCGTCGAAAAGCCGAGCGGTCCTTCGGTCGCGACGTGTACGGCGTCGGGCGCGAACCCCCGAATGCGGCCGATCGCTTTCCAAGGGTCGCAGGCGATCCGGATCTCGGGGTACGAAGGGAGCGGGAGCGTGAAGTGGCCGTCGGGAGCCACCACCATCACCTCCATTCCCTCGAGCTCGAGGTGCTTCACCAGCCGCACGAGCGTGTTGACCACGCCGTTGGTCTGCGGCTTCCAGGCATCGGTGACCAGCGCCAGCCGGCTGATCCGCGGACCGAACGGGTGCCCCGCGTGCCGCGCTCCGGATCCCATCGGAAGTTGTATCGGCTTCGAAGACGCCATCGCTACTGGTCTTCGTTGTTACTCCCGTTCGTTGCCGCGCGCGCCAACGAGAAGGCGACGACTGCGCAACGCCTCGTGTTACCCCCGACGACAACTGCGACGAATGTGACGACCGCGCAACGTGCGCGACGACTCGGCGTCGGCGCCGGGCCTACCGACCCCGAAAGGACCTATTGCGCCGCTGGCAATGAGCAGGGCCGGCGCGCGATGCAGGTGACCACACTCATGCGGGCAGTGTTGCTCCGGTGGCACGAGCATGAAGCCGCGCGTTCACCGTTGCTGCTTAGCCTGACCGCTCTGGCTCGACGTGGCGGCCCCCTGGGACGCCGCTGCGCAGGCGTTCGGCGGCGACGCGAAGTTCCCGGCGCCGCTGCCGGTCTGACCTCAGGCTTTGACGACCACCGCGTGGTCCGCCGAGAGGCGGTAGCCGGTGCCGCGCACCGTCTCGACGAGCGTCCCCGCCGCGCCCAACTTGTCCCGCAGGCGTTTGACGTGCGTGTCGATGGTGCGCGTCGAGACGCCGGGCTGGTAGCCCCAGACGTCCTCCAAGAGGTCCTCGCGTGAGCGCACCCGCCCCCGCTGCTCGACCAGGTAAACGAGCAGCCGCATCTCCAGCGTGCTGACGCGGACCTCGAGCCCGTTGACGAAGACGTGGTACCCGTCGACGTCCAGCTCCAGCGGGCCGACGGTATACCGACGCCGCTCGGGCGCCACTGGCGGGTCGGGGGAGACCGGCCGGCGCGCGCGCAGGATGGCGCCCACGCGCAGGACGAGCTCGCGGACACTGAAGGGCTTCACGACGTAGTCGTCGGCGCCGAGCTCGAAGCCGACGATGCGATCGATCTCTTCCCCTTTGGCGGTCAACATCATGACCGCCGGCTGTCGCGCCGCTGTGTCGCCCCGGATCCGCCGGCAGACCTC
>DASYCK010000195.1:0-54799 GCA_036500205.1 Polyangia bacterium
TGCGCCTCCACGGCCCCTTCGTTCGGCGCCGTCGTGCCGTCGGCACGGCGGACGACCAGGGTCGAGCCCGCGACCTCGCCGTCCGGCGTGCCGCGCTCGAATCCATGTTGCGCCCGCCAGGCCGCCACGAGCGCGGCCAGAGGCACCGACTGAACCACGCGCAGCCGGAAGCGCGCCAGCTGGCGCTGGCGGAGATGCGCGACCACCGCCTTGGCGAGCATGTAGTCCGCTCCGGGCGCGAGCGGCGTAACGAAGGTCCATAGCTCGTGGCCATCGGGGCCGAGCCTGTTTCGGGCGTCGAGATGATCGAGGATATTGCCCACTTGGGCATGGATCGACGTGCGGGCCGACGCGAGCTCGACCACGTTGTGACCAGCCAGTCCAATGATTCGCTCCTTGAAGACGGTTGGCCGGCCGACACCGTCGCCATGCGGACCGGGCTTCTGCTCGATCCTCGCGGCGATCTGTCGCTGGCGAGCAGGTGTGGATAGCTCTCGCCGATCACCGTCCCGCGCCGTCAGGGGACCGGCCAGTGCGATGATCGACTCGACATCGAGCGTCCGTTGATCCGGCCTCAGCTTTTGAAACGGGATCAACGCTTCGTGCAATTTCCTGAAGTCGTCCCGCCGCCCGCCGGGCCGCCACCCCGACAAACGCTTCTCCCGGCACCAGGAATCGTGCTCGAGGCGCGCCAGCCTGTCGACGACAGCCGACGGGACGGTTCCCTTCGTCAACGCATCGAGGATCGAACTCGGTAACACGGGAATATCCCCCTCGACGACGAAGCCGGCGGACGCCAGCTTCACCACACCGTGATCGGCCGCCCGTCGGTTCGAGTCTCGAAACTCTTCCGAGACCCTGCCCCAGGTACGCTGGGCGGCGGATCTCTTCTCGGAGCCGTGCCGCCGCTGGTAATCGTCGTGAAGGTGCCTGGCGACCTTCTCGTTCCACTCGCTCTCGTCGACGATCGCCGCGATCGTTGGTCTGTACTCGCCGTACGGTTCGAGCACCTGCTCCAGGAACGGGCTCGTCTTCCAGTCTCCCGCAGGTTCCCCGGTTGCCGACGACCGAAGATGGGTGAGATAGCTGTGGAATTGGGACCCGTCGTCCACCCGCATGAAAAACGGCGCTTTCCAGCGTCCGCTGAGGCGCGCGGTGCGTCGCGTTCGCAGCGCCAAGGCGAAGCATGCCGCATCGGAGGCAGCCTGTACCAGCACGGCCGTCACCGGCAGGTCCTCCGCCTCCTGAAGCTGGTCTTCGCTGAGATCGCCTTCGCTCGCGAGCGCGAGAACGCGCACGGTCTTCGCGAGATCGAGCGCGGGATCGGCGGCCGCCGCCGGATAGTCGCGGGCCAGGCGCGCGCGAACCCCCGCCACGTCGGATGTGAAGACCGTGAATCGTGGCGGAGCCTGTCCGGCCAGCGGACCGAGGCGCAGGGTATGAAGCAACACCTCCTCTGCGTAGGTGTCGAAGCCCACGAACACCACGTTTGCCGCGGCGGTGCCGTTCTCTCGCGCGCGGATGACCACCGGAAAGCGTGCCAGGAACCGGCGCGCGGCGGTCGCGCTCAAGGCAAAGGGCCGCGGCAAGACCGGTGGTATGCCGTCGCCCGGCATGCCGGGAAACGCCTCGCGTCTCAACACGGGATCCGCGACGTGAACGAACAGCTCCAGGTACCTGTAAGCCGGCTCGGCGGCCAGCATGGCAACGACACGACCGGCAATCTCGATGTTCACGCCATCGCTGCGGGTCGCGATGAAAACACGTCGAGCCGCCTTCACGTTGACGCGTGCGAGGGCGTCCTCTTGAAGCGCGTCCCCGAGCACGTGAATGCCGAGCGAACGATCTTCAGTCTCGGACGGTTCCAACGGCTCTTTGTCGAGCCCAACGACCAGCCGGCGGCCGGAAAATCCCAGGGCGCGATCAGCGCGCGTCTGCGCGCGCCGATGTTCCAGCACGGCGCGGCCCTTCGTTCCAAGCCCGATCACCACATCGTGATCCGTGGCCCGGCGCGCCCGACGTTCCATCCATGCTTTGGCCAGCCAAGGACCGAGCAGGCGGAACAGGGCGACCGACCCGAACAGGGTTCCGCAGGCACGCGCGAGCCGCAGAAGCCAGTTCTGATTCGCCCCGGCCGTGCCTCCAGTCAAGAGCCCGAAGGCGCGGAAGCACGCCTCCTCCCATCCCAGCCGCACCGCCTCGACCTTCGTCGGATTTGGCGTGAGGACCAGGATCGTGGCCCGATGAAACCCGAAGATCCCGAGCGTCACGGCGAGGATGGCAGAGCTAGCGATCACCCAGTTCCAACGATTCCAGCTCGTCTCGCGGCTCATCGGCGCAATCTTTCGTCGACGGTCGTCCCGCGGTCAACAGCACGAAAAATGTGGCTCAGGGAGAGCCGGCGGCTCTCTCGCTCGAAATCTCGGAGAAAGGGATGACGGTCGACATCGAACCCGAGGAATCCATCTCGTCGGCCGCAATTCTTGATGATCCAGAAACACGCCGCTTTGTCGGCGATCGCGTTGATGGGGGCTTGCGTCGATAAATGCCACGATTTACGCGGCATTCGCATTGAAGATGATGTGTTGATTACAGCTCGAGGCGCGAATGTGTGGCCGCCGCCATTCCCAAGGATCGGGTTTCGCGATCGAAACAATTCTCGCTTATTGAAATTAGAGGCGAACGCAAGCACAAAAAATTTGTCGACGCCCGTTTTGAGGTTCATAAATTTCTCCATGAACACCACGGGGAGAAAAACGGTGAAGGGGCGGACGACCTCGGCACCCAAGACGGCCAAGACACCCGCACCGACACCCGCCTCGACCGCCGTGGCCTCGCCCGCGGCCCTCGAGAAGAAGCCGCCCGCGACGCAGGAAGCGATCGCCGAGCGCGCCTACCAGCTCTACCTCTCGCGAAACGGCGAAGCCGGTCACGAAGTGGAAGACTGGCTGGCCGCCGAGACCGAGCTGACCACCGCCTAGGTCTTCTGATCGACGGAGCGTTGCGCTCCGATCGGACCGCAGCGGGTGCGATCTATTTCGTCAGATGGCGAAGCTGCGCGTGCGGTCGGCTGATTCCGCGGTCACTTATAGCGAGACAGCACCAGACAGGCGTTGGTGCCGCCGAAGCCGTAGCTGTTGGTCAGGACGTGGTCGACCCGCACTTCGCGCGCCGTGTTCGGCACGTAGTCGAGGTCGCACTCCGGATCGGGCGTCGTGTAGTTGATGGTCGGCGGGATGGCACCGCGCGCGATGGCCAGCGCGCAGATCCCCGTCTCCACGCCGCCCGCCGCCCCCAGCATGTGACCGGTCATCGACTTGGTCGAGCTGATCATCACCTTGCGGGCCGCGTCGCCGAACACCTTCTTGATGGCGAGCGTCTCGTTGGCGTCGTTCATCTTGGTCGACGTGCCGTGGGCGTTGATGTACCCGATGTCGGCCGGCGACAGCTTCGCGTCCTTCAACGCCAGCTTCATGCAGCGCTGCGCCCCCTCGCCTTCCGGGGCCGGCGCGGTGATGTGGTGCGCGTCGGCGTTCGCCGCGTAGCCGGTGATCTCGGCGTAGATCTTGGCGCCGCGCGCCTTGGCGTGCTCCAGCTCCTCGATGACCAGGATGCCCGCCCCTTCGGCGATGACGAAGCCATCGCGATCGCGATCGAACGGCCGCGACGCCTGCTCCGGCGCCTCGTTCCGCGTCGACAGCGCGCGCATGCTGTTGAAGCCGCCCACGCCCAGCGGGCTGACCGTCGCCTCGGCGCCGCCGCAGATCATCGCGTCGGCGTCGCCGCGCTCGATGGCGCGCGCCGCCTCGCCGATCGCGTGCGCGCCGGTCGAGCAGGCCGAGACATGTGAAAAGTTCGGCCCCTTGGCCCCCAGGCGAATCGAGATCTGCCCCGGGGCGAGATTGACGATGATCATGGGGACGAAGAACGGCGAGATGCCGTACCGCGGCCCCTTCTCGGCCAGGGTGGCGCAGGCCGCCTCGATGCTGGTGACGCCGCCCAGGCCGGCCCCCACGTAGCATCCGACGCGCTCCGCGAACTCACCCTCGATCTTCAGCCCCGAATCGTCGACCGCCAGACAGGCGCTGGCCACCGCGTACTGGATGAACTTGTCGACGTTCCGGGCGTCGCGCGACGTCATCCAGCGGGTCACGTCGAAGTTCTTGATCTCGCCCGCGAAGTGCGTCGCGAACTGCGTCGAATCGAAGTGCGTGATGGGACCGATGCCGGATCTCCCGGACAGCAGCCCTTGCCACGTCTCCTCGGTTCCGACCGCAACGGGGGTCACGAGACCGATGCCGGTGACTACGACTCGCCTCATCTTCGATCGACTCGCATGGAGAAAGAACTGATCATGAATGACAAGTGTCTCTTCATCGTCGGGGTTCGTACTGCGGGACCGCTGCTTTCCGCTCGCGGCCCCGCCGTCCTGCTACTTCGCGTGAGCTTTGATGTAGTTGATGACGTCGCCGACGGTCTTGATCTTCTCGGTGTCCTCGTCGGGGATTTCCAGCTTGAAGGTCTCTTCCAAGGCTAGCACCAACTCGACGACGGCCAACGAATCGGCCTTGAGATCGTCCGCGAATGACGCTTCCGGCTTCACCTTGTCGGGCGAAACCTCGAGCTGCTCCACGATGATTTTTCGAACGCGTTCCTCAACGTTGTCTGCCATTTTTCCCTTCTTTCCGCCAAAAACCGAGGCGGGCCGCGCCCCCCCGGTTTGTCGAGCGGCGTACCTTACATGAAGAGTCCGCCATTGACCCGTAAAACTTCACCCGTGACGTACCCCGCCGCAGGCCCCGCCAGAAAGGCCACGGCCGCCGCCACGTCCTCCGGACGCCCCACCCGTCCGAGCGGAATCGACTTCACCAGATCGGCCCGTTTCTCGGGGGGAAGGTCCTTCGCCGTCATGTCGGTGTCGATGTAGCCCGGGGACACCGCGTTGACCGTGATGCCCCGCGACGCATACTCGCGCGCCCAGGTCTTGGTCAGGCCGATGAGCCCCGCCTTGGCCGCGACGTAGGGACCCTGCCCGGCCGAGCCGGTCTCGGCGGTCACAGACGTGATGTTGATGATGCGGCCGGCCTCCTTCGCCTTCATCAACGAACGCAGGGCGGCACGGGTGCAATAGAACGCGCCGCTCAGGTTCACGTCGATCGCCCGCTTCCACTCGGCATCCTTGGCGCCCAGGGTCAACGTATTGACCGCCACGCCGGCGTTGTTCACCAGGATGTGCAGGCCCCCCTCGGTGGCGACGATGTCCTTGATCGCCTCGTCGACGGCCTGCGGGTCGGACACGTCGAAGCGTCGCGTGGCCGCCGTGCCGCCTGCCGCGGCGACGGCGCTGGCGGTCTCGGTGGCGGCGCCCTCGTCGGCGGTGTAATTGACCACCACCCGCGCGCCGCGCGCCCCCAGCGCCACCGCGATGGCGCGCCCGATGCCGCGCGAGCCTCCCGTCACCAGCGCCACCCGACCTTCGAGCTCACGCATCGCTTCGATCCCTTTCCACAGGTGCCTTTCCCAAAGATGCCGTCACGGCGGCGAGCGCCGTCGGATCGCCCACGCTGTGCACGACCAGCGCGGGAGCGATGCGCTTGCCCAGGCCGCCGAGCACGCTCCCCTGCCCCAGCTCGACCGCCGCGATGAGCTCCATCGCCGCCAGCCGCTGCACGGTCTCTTCCCAGCGCACGGGCGCCGTCACCTGACGGACCAGCAACTCGCGGACCCGCCCCCCCTCGACGTTAGGGGCGGCGTCGACGTTGGCGACGACGGGGACCGCGGGATCACGCACGTCGGTGGCGGCCAGCGCCGCCGCCAGCCGCTCGGCGGCGGGGCGCATCAGCTCGCAATGGAAGGGGGCGCTGACGGCCAGGGGCAGGGCCCGCTTCGCCCCGCGCGCCTTGGCCGCCGCGCAGGCAGCCTCGACCGCGCGCTTGTGTCCCGCGATGACGATCTGACCGCCGCCGTTCAGGTTGGCGGCCGAGACGACCTCGCCCGGACAGGCGGCGCGCGCCTCCGCGCAAGCGGCCTCGGCGTCGGCCGCGCCCAACCCCAGGATCGCGGCCATCGCGCCCACGCCCGGCGCCACGGCCTCTTGCATGAATTTTCCGCGCAAGTTCACCAACCGCACCGCGTCCGCCAGCGTCAGGGCTCCCGCGGCGACCAGCGCCGAGTACTCCCCCAACGAGTGGCCCGCCACGACAGCGGGACGCAGCGTCGTCGCCTCTTGCAGCACGCGCAACGCCGCGATGCTCGTGGTCAGGATCGCCGGCTGCGCGTTGGCCGTCAGCATCAGCTCCTCCTCCGGCCCCTCGAAGCAGAGGCGCGACAGCGAGAAGCCCAGGGTCGCGTCCGCCTCCTCGAAGACGGCGCGCGCCGCCGCCGAGGCCTCATGGAGCGCCTTGCCCATACCGACCTTTTGCGAGCCCTGGCCGGGGAAGAGAAACGCCATTTTTTCCTGAGGCTGACTCATCGGCGTTGGGGCTCCGCTACCAGCGCACGGCCGCCGAGGCCCAGGCGAGCCCGCCGCCGAGCGCCGTCATCAACAACAGGTCGCCCTCTTTGATCTTGCCCCGCTCCATCGCCTCGTCGAGCGCGGTGGGGACGGACGCCGACGACGTGTTGCCGTACCGGTCGACGTTCAGGAAGAAGCGCTCGAGCGGGATCTCCACCCGTTCGGCCACGCCCTCGATGATGCGCAGGTTCGCCTGGTGCGCCATCACCCAGGTCACGTCGTCGATGGTCAGCCCGTTCGCCTCGAGGGCCAGCTTCGAGGCCGCGGTCATGTTCTTGACGGCGTGCTTGTACACCTCGCGGCCGTTCATCTTCACCAGGTGCCGCTTGGCCGCGATCGCGTCGGGCGTTATCGGCTCGCGCGAGCCCCCCGCCGGCTGCAGCAGGTGCTCGGTGAGGCTGCCGTCCGTGAACAGGTGCGTCGACAGGATGCCCCGCTTCGGATCGTTCTCGGGCCCCAGCAGCACCGCGCCCGCGCCGTCCCCGAACAGCACGCAGGTCGAGCGATCGGTCCAGTCGATGATGCGCGAGAGCACCTCGACGCCGATCACCATCACCCGCTTGAACTGCCCGCAGCGGATGAAGTTGTCCCCCAGCGCCAGGCCGTAGAGAAAGCCGGCGCAGGCGGCCGACAGATCGAACGCGCAGCCGCCCGGGCGTGCCCCCAGCTTCTTTTGCACGAACGCCGCCGTCGACGGAAACGGGCAATCGCCCGTGACGGTCCCGACGATGATGCAGTCGACCTCCGCCGGCGGAACGCCCGCCTTCTCGCAGGCCGCGCGCGCCGCCTCGGTGGCGAGATCGCTGGCGGCCAGCTCGGGCGCCAGGATGTGCCGCTCGCGAATGCCGGTCCGCGTGACGATCCACTCGTCCGAGGTGTCCATCATCCGCGACAGATCGTGGTTCGTGAGCACCTTGGGGGGGACGCCCCGGCCCGTGCCCAGAATCCGGCTGCGCGCCACGTTCACGAGACGCTCTCCACGGCGGCGAGCGGGACCGCGGCCGGTGCCCATAGAAACGCGTGGTCGCCGAGCGCGCGCGTGGTCTCGCCACCGAGCCCCGTCTGGGCGAACCGCGACGCCACGCGAACGGCGTTGGCGATGGCCCGCGAATTCGAACCGCCGTGGCACACCAGCGCCACGCCATCGACGCCCACCAGCGGGGCCCCGCCGTATTCGGCGTAGTCGGTGCGGTGTTTCAGGCGGCGCAGAGGCTTGATCATCAGCGCCGCACCCAGGCGGGCCAGCACGCCCGCGCGTTCGATCTCTTCTTTCGCCATCGTCATGATGACCTCGGCCGCTCCCTCCACGCTTTTCAGGACCACGTTCCCGGTGAATCCATCGGTGACCACCACATCGACGTCGCCGCGAAACACGTCGCGCCCTTCGACGTAACCGATGTAATCGAAAGCTGTCGTGTTCGCGTGCGCGCGCAGCAGCAGCTGGTGGGTCTCGCGCGTCAGCGCCGTTCCCTTGTGCTCTTCCGACCCGTTCGACAGCAGACCCACGCGGGGGCGCGGCTTGCCGTGCAGCAGGCGGGCGTACACGCCCCCCAGCACCGCCCACTGCGCCATCGTGCTCGGCTTGGGATCGACGTTCGCGCCCATGTCCAGCAGCGCGCACTCACCCGTCTTCGTGGGCAAGCTGGTGACGATGGCGGGGCGCTCGACGCCGGGCAGACGGCCCAGCACGAACAGACCGCAGGCCATCATGGCGCCGGAGTTTCCCGCCGACACCACCGCGTCGGCCTCCTTCGCCTTCACCAGATCGAAGCAGACGCGCATCGACGCCTTCTTCTTCTGCTTCACGGCCATCGAAGGGGCGTCGTCCATGGTGATGACGTCGGGCGCATGGCGCACCTCGATGCGTCCCTCGGACGCTGCGCCACAAGCTTCGAGCTCCGGGCGCACCCGTGCCTCGTCACCGACGAGAACGACGGTGAGGTCATGCGCGCGCACGGCCGAGACGACCCCCTCCACCTCGACACGAGGCGCGCCGTCCGCTCCCATGGCGTCGACGGCGATACGGGGCAACTAGGGCTGCTCCTCTTCCCGCTTCTCGATCACCATGCGATCGCGATAGTAGCCACAGCTCGGGCAGATCCGGTGCGACAGCTTCTGCTCCTGGCAGCGCGGACACGGAACCGTGTGCGGCACATCGCGCTTCATCACCTGCGCGCGGCGAATCGCTGATCGGGACTTCGACTGTCTTCTCTTGGGAACGGCCATGGGGTCATCCTCGTTTCGATGGTTCTGTTTCGGAGCTGCTCGAAATTCCCGAGCGTCACATCTTCAGCTTGCCGAGCGCGGCGCCCAGGCTGGTCTTCGGTATCTCCTGGCGGGCCACGCAGTCACACGGCACCTGATTGCGATTGCCCCCACAAACGGGGCAAAGACCGGCGCACGTCTCGCGGCAGACAGGATTGATGGGCATGGTCAAAAGCAGTTGCTCGCGCAGTTCGGGGCCGATGTTTATCTCGTCTCCGTCGAAATGGGCAACATCCAGCTCCTCGTCGTCCTCGTCATCCTCGTCGTCGGCCGCTTCCTTGGGGACGAAGGAGATCTGCACGGGGATGCGCACCGGCAACCGGGCCGGTTCCAGACAGCGCGCGCAGGTGCAGTCGAGCACGCCCGACAGCGTCCCTCGCAGGAACGCGTCGTCCCCCTGGCGGGACAGATGCCCGCGGAACGTCAGCCCTTCCTTGGCCGGCTTGACGTCGAGATCCGGGCATTCCGCCTTCAGCCAATCGGCTGAAAGCGGCAGGTTCAGTGACAACCCTTCGTCACTTATCTCATTGAATCTATACAACATTTCCAATTTCCCGCGGCGCCGGACCCGGCTTTTGGGGCAAGTAACTATAGGGGGGGGGGCCCCCCTGTCAAGCGGGAGCCCCTGGTGGCAAGGGGCGGATCACCGGAAGTTGGGCTGTAGCTTGAACGAAAAGGAGCCGTCCAGGGAGCCCCGGATGGCCGGCTTGGTGACCGGAACGACCCCCATCTGCTGGTCCTCGACCGTCGACGCGTCGCAAAGCTCGACGTGAAACGCCGAGGCCTCGATGGGCTCGCCGTTGCCGACCCTGAAGTCGGTGGAGACCGGCTTGGTGAGGTCGCTCGGCGGCGCGCCGAACCGCGAGAACGCCACCCAGGAGCCGCGCCCCGGACAGACCGTGACGTCGGGACAGGTCCCCCCCACGCAGTCGCCCAGGGCATCCGACGAGAGCTGGGCATCGGGGCAGCTGTTCTGCAGCACGAAGTGGCTGGTGACGAGCTCCCGCTCGGTCCCGATCAGGGACCGCCCCTCGCCCGACGGCCCCAGCGACGTGGGCGACCGATCGCACGTCTCGGGGTCCCAGTCGTTGTTGCCCTGGTCATCGACCCGTCCGCGCATGCAGCGCACCGCCGCGTAGCTGTCCATCACCCAGAAGAACAGGGTATCGGCGAACTCCCAGCCCCCCGAGGAGCTTTGCATACGAATGTCCAGCTGGTTCGCCGGGAAGCGGGGGGTCGTCGAATCGAACGGCTCGGCCAGGAAGTAGTTCCAGTTCCCGTGGAAGTCGGCCTCGTTGGCCAGCGGCTTGGCCTGCCCGCTGGGGAACGTGCACTGGGGAACATCCAGCACGCCTTGCAGTATGCCGGTGCCGTTCTCGCTGTTGCATCCGGTGGCGGCCGCGCCGACCAGCAGCATGCTGCCCAAGGCGACCACGCGCGCGCCAGGTCGGGCCCTCACTTCGAGCTCCCTGCCGCCGCGCCCCCTCCGAACAGCAGCAATGACTTCAGATCCTCGTCGTTGAACACCAGCTGGCCGCCCAGGAAGAAGTCGAAGCCGCCGCTGGACCCGAACTTCGCGCGTCGGTTCAGGATGTCGTCGACGCCCCCCACCACGTAGAGCGTGTGGCCCAGCACCGCGATCGCGGCGCGCCCCTGCAGCCGAGGATAGGTGTTGAACAGCGTGTCGAAGAGATCGACCGAGAGGAGGAGGTGGTCGTTGACGAGGTGAAGATCGAGGCCGACGCCGCCCGTCGACTCCTTGATGCCGAAGCGACCGGTGACGATGCCGTAGGTCTTGCCGAACTGCAGCGTGAACTTCAGCTTGTTCTGCGAGTAGGTGGTGACGTTGGTGGTCGTCACCTTGGCCGCGCTCTCGGTGTTGGTGATGGTGTTGTCGCGCAGACCGCGCGGATCGTTCACGATCTCGATCAGGTAGAACTTGTCGGGCCGGGGAACGAGCTGGACGGCCAGGTATTCCTTGGGCTGCCCGGACAGGAAGTTGTACTCGGTGCGCAGCCCCACGATGGTCTGCAGCTTGGTGATGCTGCGGATGAAGCCGCCTGCGTCGTCGGTGATGGACTCGATGTTTCGGGCGATGGTGTCGTCGGTGAGGATGTGTCCCACCGTCCCTTCGCCCTTCTCCATCCGGCCGGTGATGGTCTCCACGTTCTTCAGGGACTTGTCCAGGTTGTCGACGGTCGCCTTCAGCTTGTCGAGGGAGCTGCGCACCGCCTCGCCGGTCTGGGTCACCTCGCCCTTGCTGTTGTCGACCAGCGCCTTGACCGACTCGGTGATCTCCCGGACATTCTGGATCGACGCGCGGACGTTGTCCCCTTCCGCGTCGGTGATGTTCGAAATGTTGCCGGCGATGTGATCCAGCTTGCTGAGCAGGCTCTCCAGCACGACGGAGTTCGTCTCGATCAGCTTGTTGGCGTTCTCGGCCGCGTTGGCGATGGGCCCCGAGGTCAGCCGGTGCACGTCCTCCAGGATGTCCTTCATGATGGGCATCAAGGTGCCCACGTCGGCCATCAGATCGCCGACGCTGGTGGGCTCGTGCACGTTGACGATCTGATCGCCCTGGTGCAGCTCGCGCATGGCGCGCTTCTCGCCGTTGACCACGCCGACCGGCGTCCCCGGATCGATCTCCAGGTAGTACTCGCCCAGCAGCGAGGCCGACTTCTTCGAGACGACGGCGTTCTCCCAGAGCTTGATGTTCGGCAGCAGGCGAATCGTCACCCGCGCCACCGGAAGATCGGGATCGAGCTCGCGCTTTTCAATCTGCCCCACCGGGATGCCCGCCGTCTGCACCCGCGACTTCTGGAACAACGACGCCGCGTCGTGAAAACGCGCCCACACGGTGTACCCCTCGTGGGCCGACGAGCGCTCGTTCGTCATCTTGACGAGGTAGTAGCTCAGCAGGCCCACGATGAGCGCCAACGCTCCCACCGTGGCGGCGGCCCAGCTCCGCCTCATGGCCCGGTCGCCCCGGGGGATTGGCCCAGCCCAGCCATATCGATGAACTCACGCAAGGGCGCGGGCGCCGAATGAAGCAGCTCCGCCGGGGTACCGGTAACCAAGATCTTCCCGTCGTAAAGCATCGAGACCTGGTCGGCGATGCGAAAGGTGGAGGCCATGTCGTGCGAGATCACCACGCTCGTGACACCGAAGTCACGTGACGCCTGCAAGATCATATCGTCGACGTTCTTCGTGGCCACGGGATCGAGGCCGGTGGTCGGTTCGTCATACAGCAAGATCTCCGGTCGGTCGATGAGGGCGCGGGCCAGGCCGACCCGCTTGCGCTGGCCGCCTGACAGCTCGGCGGGAAACTTTTGCTCGATGCCGCCCACGTGGGCAAGATCGAGGCGCTTCAGCAGCTCTCGCACGCGCGTCATGATCTCTTCGCGCGACAGGTGATAGCGCTCGATCAAGGGGAAGGCGATGTTCTCGACCACGTTCTGCGAGTCGAACAGCGCCGCGTACTGAAACACCATCCCGAACTTGCGGCGCAGCTTACCCAGCGCCACGTCCTTCATGGGGACGATGTTCTCGCCGTCGACCAGGATCTCGCCCGCGTCCGGCTTCAGCAGGCCCATCAGGTGCTTCATCAGCACCGACTTCCCCTGCCCCGACCCGCCGATGACGATGTTGATCTTCCCACGGGCGATGTCGAGATCGACGCCGCGCAGGACGTGCTGGGGACCGAAGGTCTTGTGCAGGCCGCGGATGCGGATCTGGTAGGGATCCGCCGAGTCGCTCGCCGCGCCGGGCTGGCCCGGCTTTCCCTTGCCCGCCGGCGTGACGGGCGGGGCCGTCTTGCGGGTGGCCCCCTCATCGCCAGCGGCGCCCGAGGCGAACGGGGCGCGGCGGCCGCCCGCGCGCTGAACCCGGCTATTCGAGGACGTCTGCATCAAGACTGGTAGGGGAAGAAGGTCGCGAGCATATCGGACAGGAAGTAATCCAGCACCAGCACGGAGACCGAGCCCGCCACGACGGCCCGCGTGGTGGCGAGGCCCACCTCCTTGGCGCCGCCGCGGACGTTGAACCCTTGAAAACAGGCGGCGACCGACAGGGCCGCGCCGAAGACCGCCGCCTTCACGGCGCCCTGAAAGTAATCACTGGGATCGGTCATGTACCGGAAATACTCGATGAACGCCCCCAGATCGATCTGCTTCAGATAGATCGAATAGAGATACGCGCCGAACAGCCCGATGATGTTGAACACCATCGTCATGATCGGCATCATGATGATCGACGCCACGATGCGCGGCGTGACCAGATACTGCACGGGGCTGACCGCGAACGTCGTCAGCGCGTCGATCTGCTCGGTGATGCGCATCGAGCCGAGCTCCGTCGCCATCCCCGAGCCGGCCCGCGCCGTGATCATGAGGGCGGTGAACACCGGCGCCAGCTCGAGCGCCAGGGACAGGCCCACCGTCGCGCCGACGTAGCGCTGCTGCCCGAAGATCTCCAGGGCGCGGATCGTCTGTTGCGCCGACACCGCGCCCGAGAAGAAGCCCACCAGGATGATGATGGGGAGCGAGCCCACGCCCACGAACTCCATCTGGTCGAGGAACAGCCGCAGCCGGAACGGAGGCCGGAACAGCCACACGAAGGCGTTGAACAGCATCATCGCGTGGTCGCCGAAGAACCCGAACAGCCCCCGAACGGGCGCGGTGAGGGCGCTCCCGACGGCGATGAATCGCCGCCGCGGGCCGGTGTCGATCGACGCCTCCTCGCCCATCGTCAGCTCTTATAGACGCGCGGGACCCGTTTGGAGATGCCGCACAAGATCTCGTAGTTGATGGTACCGGCCCACGTCGCCACCTCGTCGACGGTGATGGCGGCGCCCCCGTCCTTGCCGAGCAACGTGATCGGTTCGCCGACGTCCACGCCCGGACTGTCGGTCACGTCGACCATCATCATGTCCATGCACACGGCCCCCACGATGCCAACCCTCTTACCACGAAGCAGCACCTGCGCTCCGCGCACGTGGCGGGGATATCCGTCGGCGTAACCGATGGGCAAGGTCGCGATCACGCTGGGCCGGGCGGCGTGCCACTCGCCGCCATAGCTGACGGTGGCGCCCACGGGGACGTCGTGAATGGCCATGATGCGCGTGCCGAGACGAAGCGCCGGCTCGAGCCCGGCCAAGGGCACGACGGCGCTCGACATGGCGCCGTAGATCGCCAGCCCGGGACGCACCGCCTGGAAGCGCGCCGCCGGGAAGCGGATAGCCGCGGCGCTGTTCGCCGCGTGATTCACCAGCGACTTCAGCCCGCGCGCCTCGGCCATCGCCACGCACGCCCGGAACAGAGACAGCGCCTCGGTGGTCGGCGTGCCGTCGACCGAATCGGCGCAAGCGAGGTGCGTGGACAGCCCCGCCACCCGAAGGCCGGGCAGCCGCGCCACCCGCTCGAGCACCGCGGACAAATCCCGGGGGCTGATCCCCAGCCGGTTCATCCCGGTCTCGACCTTGAGGTGCAGCTCGGCGAGCCGGCCTCGGGCGGTGGCCGCCCGCGAGAACAGCTCGAGATCGGCCGGATCGTAGACGACCGGCGTCAGCCCCTCGTCGAGGACCTGCCCATGACAGTGATCGTAGTAGGCGGACAGCACGACGATCGGCGCGGCGATACCGGCGGCGCGCAGCTCGAGCGCCTCTTCGACCAGCGAGACGGCGAGCGCGGGGCAGCGGCTCCCCAGCGCGCGCGCCACCGGAACGGCCCCGTGGCCGTAGGCGTCGGCCTTGATGACCGCCCACAGCGCCGGCCCCCCGAGCGCCGCGGCGATCCGCTCCACGTTGCGCGCGATCGCGCCGAGGTCGACCTCGGCCACGGTCGGGCGAATCGACGCCCGCAGATCCCCTTCGGCGAAGGAGACGGACATCTCGGCGCCCGGCGGTTCGACGGCCGAACCTCGACTGTCTTCTCGACTGACTTTTTTGGCGCCGGACAACGTCCGCCGAGTTTCACCCGGCCGTCGGCCGGTGGTCAAAAATAAAAGGTCCCCCGAGGAATATGAACGACCGCTCGTGAGGCCCCCCTCACGAACGAGAGCGGCTCACGCCTCCGCCAGCAGACGACGGCTGACGATCAGCGAGCGGCCGCGCAGGGAGATCAACCCCTTGCGAGCGAGGTCGGAGATGACGCGCGAGACGGTCTCGCGGCAGGCGCCGATCGAGTTGGCCAGCTCCTGCTGCGTCGGACGATTCTGGACCGCCACCCCTTCCGGAACGTCCTTACCGGCGGCCGCCGCGAGCGCCCGCAGCGACCCGACCACGCGGGCCGGCACGTCGGCCAGCGCCAGTCCGGAGGCCAACCGCTTGCTGCGTTCCAACCGATCGAGGGCCTGCTGCAACAACGTGATGCCGAGAGCCGGGGATGCCTGAATCTGGGCGGCGAACACCTCTCGACCGATGGCGAGGATATCGGCGGGCTCGCTCACCTCCCAGTCGTTCGAGAGCGCCCGCTCGGCCCCCACCACCGCCTCGGGAAGGAACTCACCGGCCTGGAAGGTCTCCAAGGTCACTTCGCGCCCCGAATCGGAGCGGCGGACCGCCCGGACCTTCCCCCGCAGGACCACGAACACATGCGAGGGAACCGTCCCTTCGGCGCACACCAGGGCGCGGCGCGAGAAGTGACGGAGCGACGAGCCGGCCGCCAGAGCGGCCAGCGCCCCTGGCGGCAGCGCGGCGAGCGCGGGGATGCCCTCGAGCGCCGTCAACTCGGCTGAGACGGGCGAGGGTCTACGAAGGCGAGAGGAAAAATCAATTGAAGCGGCGATGGCCATGGGGACCTCCTTGGGTGGTCCCCGGTACAGCAACCGCAGTGCCAACTACGCCGGCGTGCGGTATTGGCCGATCGGCCCGAAAAATCGGACGATCTGGGCCCTGAACGCGGCCAGGGGCCTCTGCCGTGACGTGCCGGGGGGGCGCGGTCGTAGTTCGCCCGCCACACCTGTCGTGAAAACGGCCCGCTGACCGTTCCCGCGACACCTGATCGAGATCGGTACCAGGGAGGCATCCGAACGGGCGCTCCCCACGAGAAATCCGGCCAACCCCACCGGTCGAAGATCGTGCGCCGCCCTCGCCGCGAGGTTACCTCGAAGAGGGACCGCCACCAGACCGCCGGCCGTCCCCCGGTCGAACGTCGCCCAAAAAAAAGGGCCGCCAACTTGGCGGCCCCTGCCGACGGCGCGCGATCCGCCGCCTACTTCTTGGCTGACTTGCCGGCCGCCTTGCCCGCGGTCTTCGTCTTCTCGGCCTTGCGCTGCGCCCGGTACTTCTTGATCTGGGCCTTCGGCACGTTGCGATGGTCGCCGCACACCATTCCGAACACCGGCGCCGCGCGGTTCTTGCAACCGGGAACCGGGCAGTACTGGATGGGAGGCTTCTTGCGCGGACGGCCCGGCGGACGGCCCGGACCACGACGAACGCCCGCTGGGCGTCCCGGACCCTTCACCACGGCGCCACTCCCCCCGACAGCCGCCAGCACCGCGTCCCGCGCTCGCCCCAACGCCTCCACCTCAATGGCGTTCGTCAATTGTTCGACGAACTGGGTAACGATATCAGCAATGGACCCGGTACTCGTTTTCGGCATCTTCAGGGACCTCCGTTTGTATGGGCGCGCAGGTTAGCGCCACGTTTTTGTGAATGCAATCGAAGGAGCGGCCTTTTTTTGACCGATCTGTCCTTTGTACGTTTCCCGAAGGGAACATCGGCATTTCTTTTTGGCAATTCAGCAAATGCCAATCGACCTTGATCTGATTTCAGAACGTGACAAATGGTGAGGCTCACATGGCGAGGTCCTCCAGCTTTCTGATTTTCTTCGCGGTGGTGCTAATCGTTCTTGGCGCCATTCACTATTATTTGTGGGCGCGCCTGGTGCGGGACACGCAGCTCCCGGGGCCTTGGAGGCTTGTCGCGTCACTGGCCATTGCGCTGGCCGGTCTCAGCGTTCCGGTCGTCCTGGTGTTCTTTCGCAGCCCGTCGGCCCACGCGGTCAGCCGGGCGCTCGTTTGGGCTGCCTTCATTTGGCTGGGCGCGATGTTCCTGTTGCTGGTGGCCGTGGCGGCCACCGACGCGCTTCGCCTGGGACTTTGGGGCGTCCGTCGTTTCACCGGCGCGGCAAGTCCAGATGATGAAAGACGGCGTTTTCTGGCACGCTGGATCGCTGGTGGCGTCGCCCTCACCACCTCCGGCCTGGCCGCGTGGGGCGTGCGGGCCGCCATCGGTCCAGTGGCCGTTCGCCGGGTCGAGGTGACGCTCCCGCGCTTGAAGCGAGGGCATGATGGCCTCTCCATCGCTCAGCTCACCGATTTACACATCGGGCCCACCATCGATGGTCGCCATTTGGCGGCAATCGTCGAGACCACCAATGCGCTCGCCCCCGACATTATCGCCATAACCGGCGATCTGGTGGATGGCTCGGTGGCCGAGTTACGCGACGCCGTGGCCCCCCTGGCGGACCTGAGGGCGCCCTGCGGAGTCTTCTTCGTTACTGGCAATCACGAATACTTTTCTGGAGCCCAGCAATGGGTGGACGAGGTCACCCGGCTGGGAATCAAAGTGTTGAGGAATGAACGGGTCGAGGTGACCCGCAATGGCGAGATCCTCGACCTGGCCGGAGTCGACGATCTCTCGGCGGCGCGCTTTGGCGGTGGCCACGGCGAGGACCTCGGGAAGGCGCTGCGGGATCGCGATCCAGGGCGAGCGGTCGTCCTGCTGGCCCATCAGCCACGAACGGTGCTGCGCGCGGCGCAGTTCGGCGTCGATCTCCAGCTCTCCGGGCACACCCACGGTGGGCAGATCTGGCCGTTCGGCGCGCTGGTGGCCCTGCAGCAGGTCTTTCTCGCGGGTCTGCACCGGAGACAGGACACCCAGGTCTACGTCAGCCGAGGTACCGGTTACTGGGGGCCGCCCATGCGCATCGGGGCGCCCGCAGAGATCGCCCAGATCGTTCTCAGGGCGGCGGCGCGCAGCGACGGCGCGTAGACTGCGCCCATGAATTCCTTCGACTGGAAAACGTTGCTGTCGACCTTCGGCGCCGTCTTCATCGCCGAGCTGGGCGACAAGACGCAGCTCGCGACGCTGTCGCTGTCCTCGGGCGGCTCGTCGAAGTGGGCCGTCTTCGCCGGCTCGGCCCTGGCCCTGTGCACCACTTCGGCCATCGCCGTCCTGGCGGGGGGGCTGATCTCGCGCGTGATCCCGCCGCACTATCTGCGTCGGATCGCGGGCGGGGTCTTCATCCTGCTCGGCGTGCTGTACATCGCCACGCGCGCCGATTGAGCCCGCCTCAGGGGGGGCGCTTCTCGACGAGATCGAGCGCGGCGACGCGATAGGCCTCGGCCAGCGTGGGAAAATTGAAGATGTTCTCGACGAAGGTGTCGACGCTCATCTGGCCGAGCAGCGCCATCTGACCGACGTGAACCAGCTCGGTGGCACCCTCGCCCACGATGTGCACGCCCAGCAGCTTGCGCCCCGACGCATCGGCCACCAGCTTCAGCAAGCCGTCGGTGATGCCGGAGATCTGGCCGCGCGCCACCTCGTCGAAGCGGGCCCGCCCCACCAGCGCCGCCCCGGAGCGCTTCGTCACCTCTTCCTCGCTGAGCCCCACGGAGGCCATCTCGGGGATGGTGTAGATGCCGATGGGGATGGTGTCGGTCCCCGCCCCTTCGGTCAGGCCCAGCGCGTGCCGGGCGGCGCGGCGCCCCTGCTCCATCGCCGTGGCGGCCAGCGCCGGCGGCCCCACCACGTCACCGACCGCGTAAATGTGAGGCTGGGCGGTGCGACAGTGCTCATCGACCGCCAGCAACCCGCGCGGGTTGGCGGCCAGCCCCGCCGCCGCCAGATTCAATTCGTCGACGTTGGCGGCCCGCCCCAGCGCCACCAGCATCTTGTCCGAGGCGATCACCCGCCCGTCGGACAACGTCGTCAACACCTGGGTGACGCCGTCGAAGGTCACGCCGCCGATGGTCTGTTCGCCGATGTAGGTCGCGCCGGCGCGCTGAAACGCCTCGACGAACTTTCCCACCAGCTCGCCGTCCATGAATTTCAGGGGGCGGTCGGCCCGGTCGATCATCGTGACCTTGACGCCCAGGGCCGCGAACACCGACGCGTACTCGCTGGCGATGACCCCGCCTCCCAGCACGGTCAGTGACGCAGGCAGATAGAGCATCGACAGGATCGAATCGCTGTCGAGGATGTTCTCGTGATCGATGGGGATCTCGGGGGGATTGCGCGGGCGCGAGCCGGTCGCCACGACGATCACGTCGGCCTGGAACTGGGCCTTGTCGCCTCCGACGGTGACCATCTCGATGTCGTGCGCCGAGACGAAGCGCGCCCGGCCATGATGTCGCTCGATGCCGTTGCGATCGATCTGTCGCCCCATGTAGTGGGCGTGCGCGGAGACGACCTGATCCAGCCGGGCCATCAACGACGCCACCTCGACGCCGGCGCGCGGGGACGCTCCCCAGATTGCGGCGTCTCGGCCCAGGCGGGTCGCCTGGGCGGCGCTCTCGCGCAAGGTCTTGCTGGGGATGGTCCCGCGATGGACGCAGGCGCCCCCCACCGCCCGTTCGTGCTCGATCAGCACCACCGAGCGACCGGCCTTGACCGCTTGAATGGCCGCCTTCTGGCCGGCGGGGCCGCTGCCGATCACCAGAACGTCGCAGCGGCGAATCGGCGTCATAGCGTCATCGATTCGACGGCGCGCGCCACCGAGGGGCGCTTGGCTATCAGCTGCGCCAGATCGGCGGGATAGAGGTTCAGCTCGGCCACCACGGCGTGGCGGCGAATGTCCTCGTCGAAGGTGGGCTGGGGCTCGCCGAGATCGGTGGCGAACAGATCGGACAGACAGGCGACCGCGGCCTCGCGACGTCCGGCCGTGGCCGACTCGAAGCGCGCGTAGAAGGAGATGGCGTTCAGCACCGGCAACGGCAGCGCCCAGCTCGCGGCGATGCGCAGCCCCACCCCCACGTGAAACTCGTCCAGCAAGGCGGCCAGTTGCTCGCCCGCCACCTGCCCGGCGCCCCCGGAGGTCACCTTGGCGCGTTCGCGCTGGGCATCGGCGATGACTTGAAGCAAGGCTGGCTTCCCCACCGCGTGGAGCAGCCCGCACAAGAACGCGCTCTCGACGTTGGAGCGGAGAAGCCGGGCCACCTCCTTGGCGAAGATCCCGGACGCCAGCCCGTGGCGCCACAACCGCTTCAGCTCGGCCTCGTAGCCTGGCACCTTGAAGGTTCCGCTTTGCAGCGACGCCGCCAGCACGATCTCGGTGACCGTCTCCATCCCCAACCTGGCCACCGCCTGCTGCAGCGACACGATGGGCATGGACGGCATGTAGGCGGGCGAGTTGGCGATGCGCAGCACCTGTCCCGCCAGCGACGGATCGCGGTGAATCAGGTTCGACAACTGCAACGCGTCGACCTTGGGCTGGCTGGTCAGCGCCAGCACCTGGCTGGCCACCTGGGGCAAGAGCGGCAGGGCGATCGCGCCCGCCCCCAGCTTCTCGGCCACCAGCTCGCGCAGGACGGCGTGCTCGCCGGTTTGTTGTGAAAGGGAATCCCTCAGGCTCCCCACCACCTGAAGCGTGGGTTCCTGCGTCGGCATCGCGAAGGGCACGTCAGGTTCCTGTCGGTCAGCGCGCCGAATATCTTTAGGAACCCACGCAACCTGTCGAAATAACCGGAAGACATGGCGACCCAGCTTCAGGTCCGGCCGCCGCAGGATGCGATGGAGCTGCTGACGAGAGAATCGTCCGCCCCCATCATCGTGGGCGCCAG
Source organism: Polyangia bacterium (assembly GCA_036500205.1). GTDB lineage: Bacteria > Myxococcota_A > Polyangia > Fen-1088 > Fen-1088 > DASYCK01. The sequence goes on from DASYCK010000195.1 coordinate 20,558, forward strand.
CCTGGTGGGGCAGACCGTCGGCTCCTACCAGGTGATCAAGGAGCTGGGTAAGGGCGGCATGGGCTGCGTCTACCTGGCCGAGCACTCCCTCATCGGCCGCAAGGCGGCGGTGAAGGTGCTGAACCCCGACATCGCCTCGGACCCCGAGGTGGTATCGCGCTTCTTCACCGAGGCGCGCGCCGTCAACGACATCCGCCACCCCAACATCGTCGAGGTGACCGACTTCGGGAAGTTCGGGCCGTTCTACTGCATCGTGATGGAGTACCTGGAAGGGGAGACGCTGGCCGGGCGGCTGTCCCGCGTGCGCGTGTTCGACGAGCCGAGCGTCATCCGCATCATGAAGCAGTGCACGTCGGCGCTGGGGGCCGCGCACGAACAGGGGCTGGTCCATCGCGACATCAAGCCGGAGAACATCTTTCTGCGCGCCCATCCGGATTACCCGGACTTCGTCAAGCTGCTCGACTTCGGCATCGCCAAGCTGCTGACCGCCGACACCAACGTGGGCCATCACACGAAGACCGGCTCCGTGCTGGGGACGCCGTCCTATATGTCGCCCGAGCAGTGCCTGGGGGAGGCAGCGCTCGACATTCGCAGCGACGTCTACAGCCTGGGCGTCGTCATCTACCAGATGCTGACGGGGCAGCTGCCGTTCATGGCCGACACGCTGGGCCGCCTCATCGTCTGTCACGTGAACGAGCCACCGGTCCCGCCCAGCGTCATCAACCCGGGGATCTCGCGGGCCATGAACGATCTGGTCATTCGCACGTTGCAGAAGCGGCCGAAGGATCGCTTTCAGAGCGCGCGTGACATGCGTGATGCCCTCGATCGACTGCTGCCGCCGCAGCCGCGTTCGCTCACGCCCGCGGCGGGCATCCCGATGGGCGGCGGAACGAAGTTCCCCACCCGCCTGGAGACGCCCGGAAGGCGCGAGGCCGTGCCTATGCCGACGCCGGTGACGATGATCGCGCACGGTCCGCGGCCAGCGGCGCAGCTCACCCCGGCCTCGGCGCAGGCGATTCCCGTGGCGACACCGAGCGGGGACGACTTCACGCAGCGCCTGACCTCGATCGTGCGCGATCGCATCCGCGCCGAGACGGTCGAGTTGCCCGATCTCTCCGCCGCCACCATCCGCTGCCTCGACCTCGACCGCCGGGGGAGGCTCGGCTTCTCGGACGCAGCCCAGGTCATCGCCGAGGTTCCCCCCCTCCGCTCGCGCGTGATGAGGCTGGCGAACAGCGCCGCATTTCCCAGCCTGATGCCCGCCACGACGCTCGAGCTCGCCGTGGGACGACTGGGCGCGCAGGGGTTGCTCAGCGCCCTGATGGAGTTCGCGGCGCGCGAGGCGCTGGAGGGGCGGCACCCGCGGGTCAAGGAGCTGATGCGCCGGATCTGGCCGCACGCGCTGGGCGTGGCGGTCATGGCGGCCGATCTCTGCAGCACGGTCATCGGCGATGGCGAGAAGGCGGGGCGCGCGTACGTGACGGGACTGATGTACCAGATCGGTCGGCCGGTGGTGGCCGGGCTGCTCGTCGACATCGAGGCGCAGATGCAGCGGGCGGGAAAGCGCCCCGTGACCTCGGACGCCGTCTGGCTCGGCACGATGGACGCCTGTCATCCGTCGGCGGGGGCCGCGGTGGCGCGCCACTGGGAGCTTCCGCAGCTGGTCGTCGACGCCATCGAGGAGGTGGTGACCTGGAACTCGCGCGAGCCGCTGTGCCTGTCCAACGTCGTTCGCTTCTCGGCGATCCTGGTCAACCGGCTGGGGCTCAGCTTCGGCCAGCGCATCAATGGCCCCGAGCTGGAAAGAATGCTCGGCGAAGGGCGCGCGCTCTTGCGGATCGGCGACGCGACGATCGCGCGGGTCAGCCACGGGTTCAAGGAACGCATCGTCGTGCTGTCGGGCATCAGAGGCTAAGACCCACGAGGGAGCACGGAACCACAGCGCCGCCCCGACGAGACCGAGGTTGCTCTGCCGATGCTGGCGGTTAGATTGCCTGGATGGAGATCGCGAGCGTGAACCCGGCGACCGGGGAGACCTTGAAGACGTTCGTCGCGGATGATGCGGGGGTCATCGAGGAGAAGGTGGCGCGGGCGCGGGCGGCGTTTGGGACCTGGCGTGAGATCGCCGTGGAGGAGCGGGCCCGGGTGGTGCGCGAGGCGGGACGGATCTTGGAGGCGGAGCGGGAGCGGTTCGCCGCGCTGGCGACCCTGGAGATGGGGAAGCCTATCCGGGCGGCGCGGGACGAGGTGACGAAGTGCGCGGCGGCCTGTCGCTACTACGCCGAGAATGCCGCCACCTTCCTGAAGCCCGAGCAGGTCGCGGGCGCGGATCAGGCGGTCTGGTTCGAGCCGCTCGGCGTGGTGCTGGCGGTGATGCCCTGGAACTTTCCCTACTGGCAGGTCATCCGCTTCGCCGCGCCGGCGCTGACGGCCGGCAACGTCGGTCTGTTGAAGCATGCCTCGAATGTTCCGCAATGCGCGCTGGCGCTGGGCGAGCTGTTCCAGCGCGCCGGGGCGCCCGCCGGCGCCTTTCAAGCCTTGCTGGTGGGGTCGAGCGCGATCGAACGGCTGATCGCCGATCCGCGGATCGCGGCGGTGACCCTGACGGGGAGCGACGCCGCCGGGCGCGCGGTGGGGAGCGCCGCCGGCGCGCAGGTGAAGAAGTCGGTCCTCGAGCTGGGGGGGAGCGATCCCTTCATCGTCCTGGCGAGCGCCGACCTCGGTCGAGCGGTGGAGACCGCCGTCAAGGCGCGCATCGTCAACAACGGCCAGTCGTGCATCGCCGCCAAGCGCTTCATCGTCGTCGACCCCGTCTACGATCGCTTCGCGGCGGCGTTCGTCGAACGGATGCGGGCCCTGAAGGTCGGCGATCCCTCCCGCGACGACACCGAGGTGGGGCCGCTGGCCACCCCCGACATCCGCAAGGAGGTGGCGCGCCAGGTGGACGACTCGGTGACGGCGGGCGCCCGCCTGTTGCTCGGCGGACAATCGAAGGACGGGCCGGGCAACTATTACCCGCCCACGGTGCTGGGCGAGGTGCCGTCTCACGCCCCCGCCGCGCGCGACGAGGTGTTTGGTCCGGTGGCCGCGCTGTTCCGGGTGCCCGACGCCGCCACCGCGCTGGCCACGGCCAACAGCTCGTCGTTCGGTCTGGCTGCCAGCGTATGGACCAACGATCGCACCGAGGCCCTCCATTTCGCGCACGCGCTCGAGGTCGGCAGCGTGTTCGTGAACGACATGGTGGCGTCGGACCCCCGCTTCCCGTTCGGCGGCGTGAAGCAGTCCGGCTACGGCCGCGAGCTGGGGCCCTTCGGCCTGCGTGAGTTCGTCAACGTGAAGACGGTCCGCCTGACCCTGCCGACCTAGGATCACGCCAGCGCGGGCCCGCGGCCCCCCCGCGCACCTCAGCGCAATTTCTCGAGCCGCCGCAGCGCTGGGGCGCGCCAGGCCGCCGCCGTCACCACCAGCAACGTCATCACCCCTCCGAAGACGACGGAGGGGACGGTCCCCAGCAGTCGCGCGGCCAGGCCCGACTCGAAGGCCCCGATCTCGTTCGACGAACCCACGAAGATCTGGTTGAAGGCCGACACGCGCCCCAGCATCGACGGCGGCACCCGCATCTGCATCAGCGTTCCCCGGATCACCACGCTGATCATGTCGACGGCGCCGCTGACGGCGAGGATCATCAGCGACAGCACGAACGAACGGGACAGCGCGAAGGCGATCATGCACACCCCGAACAGCGCCACCGCCGTCAGCATCGTCGCGCCGGCGCGCCGGAACGGCTGCCGCCACATCAACACCAGCGACATTCCGACGGCGCCCAGGGCGGGGGCGGCGCGCAAGAAGCCGAAGCCGCGTGGGCCCACGCGCAGGATGTCCTCGGCGAACACCGGCAACAGCGCCACCGCGCCCCCGAACAGGACCGCGAACAGATCGAGCGCGATGGCGGGCAGGATGATCGGCTCGCGGCGCAAGAACCGAAACCCTTCGACGAGGCTGGAGAACATCGGCGCCCCGCCCGCCGGCGCCGACGGCGGGGCCAGGGTCGAGGACATCCAGAGCCAGCCGAATAGCGCCCCCAGGAACAGCGCGGTCGCCACCGCGTGCGTGCTCGGTGCGCCGAGGGCGGCGTACAGCCCGCCACCGAGCGCCGGCCCGGTCACCGCCGTGAGCTGCCACAACCCGCTGCGCCAGCTGACCGCGGCCGGCAACAGCGGGCGCGGCACGATCACGGAGATCAGCACCGAGCGCACCGGTTGCAGGAAGCTTCGACAGATCCCCGTCACCGCGATGATGCCGTACGCCAGCCCTTGAACGGTGTGCACGGTCAATCCCGCCTGGAGCCGGCTCAGCAGCCACAACGCCGCGGCCGAGAGCATCAGCATGACCAGCGCCACCGTGCCGATTCGCCGCGAATCTCGCATGTCGGCCAGGTGACCGGCGGGCAGCGCGCAGGCAATGAAGGGGAGCGCCTCGGCCAGCCCCAGCACCCCCAGCGACAGCGGATCGTGGGTCAGCGCGTACAGCTGGTAAGCCAGCGCGGCCTCTTGCACCTGCGACGCCAGCGCCGCCGTCGCCAGGCTGAGCAGAAACCAGCGGTAGTGATGCAGGCGCCAGATTTCGAAGCGCGACGGCTCCGGCGCGGGGGGCGAGGAATTGTCTGTCTCCATCTGACGATGCGCCTTGCCTTATAGTACCGCTCACACCACTTTGAATCGCGAGGACACCTTGTCACTTGGAAAGAACTTTCGTCTCCCCCGCAGCGTGCTTCCCCGCGCCTACCGCGCCGAGCTGGCCGTCGATCTGGAACATGACCGCTTCGACGGACGCCTCGAGATCGACGTCGCGCTGGAGGTGCCCACGTCGCGGGTGCACCTCCACGCGGTGGGGCTGACGGTCGCCGAAGCGCGCGCCGCCGTCGCCGGCCTCACGGCGGCCACGCCCACCGTCGAGACCGACGAGGCGAGCGAGACGCTGACCTTGGTGTTCGCGACGCCGCTGCCGGCGGGCGCCGCGACCTTGCAGCTCGCCTGGACCGGAAATTTCAGCCCTGGGCTGCGCGGCCTCTACCGCGCGGGGCGGATCGCCGTCACCCAGTTCGAGGCGGCCGACGCCCGCCGCGTGTTCCCCTGCTTCGACGAGCCCGCCTTCAAGGCCACCTGGGCGCTGTCGCTGCGCGACGTCCCCCCGGGGGTCGCCGCGCTGTCGAACGGCGCCATCATCGAGGAGAAGACCGCCCCCGACGGCAAGCGCCACATTCGCTTCGCGCCCACGCCCGTGCTGTCGTCGTACTTGATCGCCGTGGCGATCGGCGAGCTCGTCTCGAGCGAGCCGCAGGTTGCCTCGAACGTCCCCGTGCGGACCTGGGCCGTCCCCACCAAGCAGGCCCTCACCGCCTTCGCCCAGGAGGCGGCCACCGCGGTGTTGCCGAAGCTGGAGAGCTACTTCGGGCTCCCCTACCCGTTCGGAAAGCTCGACCAGCTCGGCATCCCCGACTTCGAGGCGGGCGCCATGGAGAACGCAGGCTGCATCACCTTCCGCGAGGTGGCGCTGCTGCTCGATCCCGCCACCGCGCCGCTGGCGGTGCAGAAGCGGGTCGCCGAGGTGATCACGCACGAGCTGGCGCACCAGTGGTTCGGAAATCTCGTCACCATGGTGTGGTGGGACGATCTGTGGCTGAACGAGGCGTTCGCCACCTGGATGGCGTTCAAGATCGTCGATGCCTGGCGGCCCGACTGGCGCATCTGGATGGACTTCGAGGTCGGCAAGGGCTCGGCGCTGGTCCTGGACGCCATGCAATCAGCCCACCCCATCCGCGCCGAGATCCTGAACGCCGAGGAGGCGGGTGAATCCTTCGACGCCATCACCTACGAAAAGGGGGGCGCCGTCCTGCGCATGATCGAGGGCTACCTGGGCGAGGAGCGCTTCCGCGACGGGATCCGCCTGTACATGCAGCGGCACAAGGAAGGCAACGCCACCGCCGACGATCTGTGGGGCGCCCTGGGAACTTCCTCGGGCGAACCGATCGTCGAGCTGGCGAACGGCTGGATCAGGCGTACCGGTTATCCAGTGGTGTCGGTGGCGTTGACCACCGACGCCACGGGCAAACCGGCGCTGTCGCTGCGGCAGCAGCGCTTCTTCTCCGATCCCACGGCGCGGGAAGGCGGCGCTCCCACCCGCTGGCTCATCCCCATGGTGGTTCGCTTTCGCGACGCCGACGGTCTCAAGGAACATCGGGTCCTGTTCGGCGACGAGACGGCGACCGTATCGCTGCCGGCGCGCGGGGCCGTGCAGTTCGTGGTGGCGAACGCGGCAGCGGCCGGATTCTATCGCTGCCGCTACGACAGCGCGCTGCTGGCGATGATCGGCACGACCGTGGCGGCCGCGACCGGTGCTCTGGCGCCCATCGAGCGCATGACGGTGATCTCCGATCAGTGGGCGCTGGTGCGGGCCGGGGTGGAGACCGTGGGGGCGTTCCTCGATCTGGTGTCGGCGATGGCGGCCGAGACCGACCCCTTCGTGCTGGACGAGCTGATCGGCCGGCTGTCGCTGCTCGAGTCACGGCACGTCGCCGACGGCGATCGGGTCGCGTTCCAGGGCGTCGTGGCGAAGCTGTTCCGCCAGGCGGCGGCGCCGCTGGGCTGGCAATCAGCCACGGCCAATCCGGAGACGGACGACACCCGCCTGCGCCGCGCCGCCCTGCTGCGCGCGCTGGTGCTCGTCGCCCGCGAACCGGCGGCCGTCGCCGAGGCGGAGCGGCGTTGCCAGAGCCACCTCGCCGCGGCGCCGGGCACGCCGCTCGATCCGAACCTGCTCGATCTGGTGGTCACGGCGGCAGCCCGCAGCGCCGACCAGGCCCGCTTCGACGAGTTCGCGCGCCGGGCCACCACCGAGTTGGATCCGGCGACGAAGCGTCGCTTCCTGCACGCGCTCGCGCGCATCGAGACGTCCGCCTTGATTCCCCGCGCCGTCGAGGCGGCGATGACCGACCTCGTCCCCATGCAGGACTTCACCTCCTACATATCGGTGCTGCTCTCGAACCGCGCCGCGCGCGAGGCGACCTGGCGCCTCATCCGCGATCGCTGGACCGAGGTCCACGCCAAGGCGGACTCCCCCATGCTGTTGCGACGGCTCATCGAAGGGCTGGGGGCGCTGCCCGAGCGGCGGCATCTGGAGGAGGTCGAGGCTTTTCTCGCCGCGCACCCCATCGGCGCCGCCAAGCAGGCCACCTCGCAAACCTTGGAGCGGATGCGCACCGACTGCGCGCTTCGCGAACGCTTGATGCCACAAATTTCGGCGTGGCTTACCAAATGAGAGAACAGAACTAGAATCATCGGGGCACCTGCGCCAAAATCCCCGAGGTCTCTTTGCGAAGTCTCTTTCGAGATCTCGGCAAGGATTTCATTGGCGCGCCTTGACAGCTTCGGCGCGCGCAGCGACTCTAACCCGGCCCCCCGCGCGACACATGAGTGACAAATCCCCAGCAGGCTCCTCTCGAACACCGTCCGACCCGACGCGAGGGACGGTTTCGCGTTCCGCGGGCATCCTCATCACGCTCGCCACGGCGGGGATCGTGTTCGCCGCCGGCTCGGCCCTCTTGCCGGCACCGCGGAAGCCGCTTCCCCCCGCGCCGATGTTGGCTCCGCCGCCGCCGCCCCCACCTCCCGTCGCTGCGCCGCCCCCCCCGCCTCCTTCCGCGCCGAGCGACGCCGCGGGCGACAAGAAGGAATCCGACGCGCTCCCGTCGGCGGACACCGGGGCCGCCGACCTGCCTGCCGAGAAGCCCGCGGCCGCCTCGGGAGACGCCGCCGCCAAGGTCCCCGCCGAAGAAGCAGCAGCCGCCGCTCCGCCGGTCGACGCGAACGTCACCGCCGACGCCGACGCGGGAACCGAGACCAATCCGGACTGCGCGCTCGCCGAGAAGGACATGTCTCGCGAGGCCTGGCGTCGGAACTGGCCGACCACCTGTCTCGTCGGCGACACGGGCAAGGCCTTCATCCTCATCCCCATCAAGGGCTCGATCGAGAACGGCACCTGGGAGCTGCGACGCAAGCCGGTGCGGGAGGCGCGGATCAACCTGCCACAGGCCGAATCCCAGCTGACCTTGAAGCTGTACAAGCTGAAGCGGATGGGGTTCAAGGATCTGAAGATCGGCGGGATGGACGACGGCAACGGAACTCGTTTCCGCGTGCGGTTACAGAACGGCGCGGGCGATCCGGTGTTCGACGTCAAGGATGGCTACGCGAAGATCACCGTGGCGATCCCCACCGACAAAGACAGAGACAGAGACAAGGACTAGGTTTCGTCCGCGGTCGTGGTCTGGGCGCCCGCCAGCACGGACTCGGTCATCCCCAGCTCCAGCGCCGCCCGTTGCACGGGAAGCGCGCGCAGCAGCGGGGCGCGGAAGGGAATCCGCACCGAAGACGGACCGAATAGCCGGTACACCATCGCCAGCGACGAGAACCAGTCGGTGGCGATGACCGCCCGCATGCCGTCGTATTCGGGCGGATGATGAACCCCGTCCACCAGCATCGACCAGCCGTCCGGCGTGGGCGTGAAGACCCACGGTTGCAGCTGGACGTACGGTTGATCCCACTGCTCGCCGAGGACGTAGCCGCTCAGGAACTCGAACGCCGACGGATGCGCGTCACCAACCGTGGCCTTCCACAGTTTCTCCAGCGCCGGTAGCAGACGCTCCTTGTCGACGTCGAACGCCGAATGGGTCTGCCCCTGCCAGGTCCAGCGGATGGGGGCGATGTTCCGGATGAGGCCGAACTGCAGCACGCCGGGCGAGCTGGGCTTCGTCGAGAAGCCGGTGGCGGTGATGTGGCGGCGGAACTCGCCGATCGCGTGCACGTCCGGCCCCGCGAACAGGAGCCTGGCGTCGCCCGCCTCGGCGGCCTTGACCCGCCGCTCGCGTTGGTGGCGCATGTATGAGGCCGTCGGGTGCTTCGCCTTGGTCTCGAAGTACGCCTCGGAGAAATAGTCGCCGAACTCGCGAAGCTGGGCGGCGCCCGGTTGCAGCCGCTCTTTTCGCATGCGCGCGTTGGGAACGAGCGGGGTGACGCAACCGAGCTCCGCCTCCATCCACGCCGGCTCGGAGCCGAGAGCGCGCGCATCGAGCTCGACCACCAGGGGAACGAAACCGTCGGCGTCCGTCACCAGATGATCGACGACGGGCACGCGACTGCGCCGGTTCATCGCCCCCCCGACGAGCAACCACAGCCCGCGACGCGGACGAATCAGGTGCCCGGTCCAGACGAAGACGCGGTCATGCCGGACCGGCAAGGCATCCCCGCGCAGCAGCCGATGCCAGTACCCGCCGGCTGCCAGCAATCCTTCGCGGACGCCCCGTTCGAGCGCGTCGTCCACCTGCGCGGTCACCATCTCGAGCGCGGGAGGCGTGAGATCCCAGGCGATCGTTCCGTCGCGCCCGCCGTCGCGCCCGCGCCGCACCGTCATGGGGTGGTGGAGCAAGATCTGAAAGCCGGCGGCGCTCCCCTCGAACACCGGTCCGCAATAGCGCGCCGCCCGCACCGGCAGGTTGCCGTCCAGCTCGCCCGAGCGTTTGCCCAGACGGGTGAACCCCGGCAGCAACGTCACCAGCTCGAAGGCGGTGCCGCTCATCGTTGTCGCGCTCGAGTCAGTCACGCTCGTCCTCATCATATGCGTTCCCTCTCTCGGGACGCCTACAGCAAACCTCAGGCCCAGTGCCTATCTCATAGGCGACGGGGGCAAGGGACTCACCCGAGGTCGATGGTAGTCATAGATCTAAAAAGCCTAGTCATATGACAATAACCTATTGATTCTACTTGGTTTTGCGTCGGCACGAAGGGTGCAATTCGAACTTGGCAACTTCCTCCGCACGGGAGTGAAGAAAACCAAGTTTCGAAGGAGCTCACCATGACGACCACCACCACCAAGTCCGCTGGCATCCGCGTCAAGTCCGCCATCAAGGCCGGCGGCGTCGGGTCCATGAACCACAACGCCACCACCACCAAGTCCGCTGGCATCCGCGTCAAGTCCGCCATCAAGGCCGGTGGCGTCGGGTCCATGAACCACAACGCCACGGTTCGCGGCGCCGCCTGACCCCAGGATCATCAGCGCATGCTCACCCTTCTCTGCTCGTTGTGATGGGCGCTGATCCAATCATCGACGACCCGCTTCCGCTTCAGTCCGGCCACGCTCGTCTCGAAGTCACCTCCCGCTTGCTCGGCCATTCTTCGCGCTCGCTCTGATTCCTCTCCCGTGTCCCACAGCGCGCCGGCCAGCGCGAACCGGGCCTCGCCAAGCAACATGTGATCGGGATCTTTCACCGTTCCGAGGACGATGGCGCGCTCGAGAATCGGAATCGCCTTTCGCGCTTCGCCCAGCTCGGTGAGACTGCGGCCGAGCGGCACCAGGGCATAGATCAACATGGTGTTCCCCGGCTCGAGATCGCGATTCCAGATGTCGAGGGCCCTCTCCGCGGCGCTCTTGGCCTCCTGATATCGCCCCTTGGCGATCATCAAGTCGGCCGAGTCGCTCAAGAGATAGGCGAGGCGGGGATGGTCGGGGCCGAGCGCGCTGCTGAGAACACTCAGTGCGTGCTCGCTTCGCTTGACCGCCTCGTCGACCCTTCCCAGCTGAAACAGCACGCTGGCCAGGTTGTCCTCGGAGATGGCCACGTCGAAATGGTTTCCCCCCAGGGCATGCTCTTTGATGCGCACGGCCTCCTGGGCGGAGACCAGCGCTTCGGCGAACTTCCCCTGCTTCTCGTCGAGGAGCGCGCGGTTGTTTGCCAGCCATCCGGCGGCGAGATCATGGCCAGGACCCATGCGGCGAAGAATGGCCCCGGCGTACCGAGACCACCGCTCGGCCTCGGCGTAGTGATCCTCGAAGTACCCGGTGACGTACACGAGCTCGGCGGCGGCCTCGGCGGCCACCTCGTCGTGATGGGTGGCCTCGGCCAACCAGACGGCGTCCTCGTAGTCCTTCACCGCGCTCGCGAAATTGCCCGCGGCGCCTTCGAGCTCGGCCGTGCGAAACAGCGCCTCCGCCACCAGCGGGTCGTATTGCGTCTTCCGGCTGGCCTCCACGACCGAGGAGACCTGGGCGCGGGCCTGCTTCAGCTTCCCCGCGTCACCCAGCGCCTTCACGTCGGCGAGCTGCATGCGCACGTCGGCCACCGCCCGCCGCACGTCCGGATCGTCGGGCGGTCGCAGGACGGACTTCAATGTCGCCACGTCCGCGCATTGCTCGAGGGGCCGCAGCGACTGCACGGCCTCCGCCGCCTTGCCCACCACGTCACCGTTCGCGTCGCTGAAGACGGTCGTCAGCGCCCGCACTTCGTTGAAGCGGTCCTGCAGACAGCTCATGCGCAGATCGAGCACGTCGCCCGACTGCTCGCCGCGCACGTGCGTCGCCTCGCAGGCGTCGCGGTGCATGTCGTTCCACGAGCTGACGTAGCGGTCGAGCGCGTTCATGGTCAGCGAGAACGACTCGGCGGCATAGCGCTTCCCGGTCGCCATGAAGGCCCGACGGATCGCCTCCTTGCGAGCAGACAGCGGGGTGCCGGGCCGGGGCAGCTCCCACACGCCCGCGAACTTGGTCTCCGCCCCTCGACACTTCATTTTCTGGTCTTGCGACGCCTGGATCAGCCCGACCGTCAACGCCACGATCAGACCGGCGACGGACGAGGCGGCCATCCAGCGCCGCCGGGTGCGCGGCGGATCGCGCGCCAGAGCGGTCAACAGCGCCTCCATCGAGGGATGTCGTTCGTCGCGCGCCACCCGGAGCCCACGCAGCAGGACCTTGCGCAGCCACGAGGGAATGTTCGACGTCGTGGGTGCGTCGCGAACCCGGCCCGCCAGGACGTTGCGGGTCAGATCGTTGAGGCTCTTGCCCGCGAACGGTCGCTCCCCGTACAGCGCCTCGTACAGCGCCACGCAGAAGCTGAACTGATCCGAGCGCGCGTCGGCAATCTTTCCCGCGAACTGTTCGGGCGCCATGTAGGCCGGCGTTCCCATCATCGCGCCCGTCTGGGTCAAGCGCGCGTTCAACGCGCCCGACGCCGCGGCCGTCCGGTCGACGTTCGCCCCGTCGGGCACCGTGACGACGTCGGAGCCGTTGGCCCCGTTCCCGGGTTTTGCCAGCACCCGGGTATCGAACTCGAGGTTCGGATCATCGACCGGCAAAGCGTTGGCGAAGACGATCTCGCGGCGCTCGGGCGGCGAGGCGGACAGGCCCGGCGACCGCTCGAGCTCCGCAATCCGTGGACGGTTCGACGACGTGAGGCGCAGCGGCGCCGCGGTCATGGTCGCCGAGACGCGCGCCTTGTCCTCGGCCGAGAGCGTCTCGGGGGTCTGCCCATCGGCGCTGCGCGCCAGTCCGAAGTCCATCACGCGGACCTGGCCGTCGCGCCCCACCATGGCATTTTCAGGCTTGAAGTCCCGATGGACGAGCCCGCGGCGGTGCGCCGCCGCCAGACCGCGTCCCGCGGCGCCGTAGAGGCTGACGATCTGCTGCCAGGTCCTGGGCTGCGCTTGCTGCCAGAAGCTCAGCGTGCTGCCATCGACGAACTCCATGGCGAGGAACACGCGATCGTCGAACGTTCCGACGTCGTAGACGGCGACCACGTTCGGATCGGAGAGCTGGGCCAGCGCCTGCGCCTCCCGCAGGATGCGTCCCCGCCCTTCGGCCGCGTCGACACCGGCGCGCGCGCTCGTGCGCAACACCTTGATCGCGACCTTGCGATCGAGCTCGGGATCGTAGGCGGCGTAGACCTCACCCATCCCGCCCTTGCCGATGAGGCTCAGCACCAGGTAGCGACCGATGGTCGCTCCTCGTCCGAGATCACCCGTGCCGACTGGAATGTCCGAGCCCATGAACCCCTAGCTGTGGCCAAAACGGCCGACCCTTCTATATCGGTAGCCGGATCCCTCGAATTGAGGACGGATTCCGCTTCGCGGTCCGCTTCCCGGTCCGCTTCGGGAGACGGCGGGCCGACCTGCGCAGAAAGGCCCCGGATCCCCCACCTGGACGGAAATGTCGGGTCATGGTTGCTCTTTTCAGGAATCCCACGGATAATTATTTGACTTCGCCCCCCCTCAACCTTGCCGCCCGAGGTCACCCGATGCGGTCGATTGTCCCACTCCCACGCATCCTTTCGAAGAGCCTTGCCCTTGCGCTAGGCCTGTCCTTCGCGGCCGTTTACGGCCCCGTCACGGCGTACGCCGCGCCCAAAGCGAAGGCTGCTCCGAAGAAGTCGGCCAAGGAGGTCAGCTCCAGCGACGACGCCCTCCAGAAGCAGATGGACTGGGAGAACAAGGTTCTCGGTCCGAACACGGAAAAGAAGATCGATCTCGCGAAGATCCAGAAGCTGCAGGCCGAAGAGATGGCCCGGCGCGAGAAGCAGGAGAAGATCGACAAGGTCGAGAAGGACAGGCGGGACCGAGAGGCCGCCGCCGCGGCAGCCGCCCAGCGCAACGTTCACGCCGCCGGCACCCGCGAGGTCCCCGACGTCGAGGAGGCCCCGCCGCCGCCCAAGCCGGCCGAGAAGCACGACGATGCGTTCGTCGACAAGCTGCTGAAGGACAAGTCCCTCCCCAAGAAGAAGGCCTCCGTCACCAACGACGAGGTCGACCAGCTCCTGAACCAGGCGAAGCAGGAGAAGCCGGTGCAGACAGCCGGGAAGGGCAAGGGGGGCAAGAGCGACGGTGTCGATCAGCTGCTGGCGACGGCGGACAAGCAGCCCACCATCAAGACCACCGTCAAGCGACCGAGCGTCTCCGACGAGCCAGTCAGCGCGGAAGCCGCCGCGCGCGAGGCCGCGATGAAGGCCATCGCCGCGGCGTCCGCGAAGTCCGATGAGGATCGCAATCGAAACAGGCGGCCGGTGATCCCCGATGCCGCCGTGCTGCGTGCCCGGGCGGAAGCGAACGCCCGCGCGAACCCGCCGCCCACTCCTCCGTCGCGCCCCTCGGCGAAATCGGGATGGTCGGATCCGTTCGCGGCCGACGCCCCTGCCCCCTCCAAGCGCGATCGGGTGACCACCTCCGTTCGTCCTCCGCCCGATGTCGATCCCCCCGCGCCTCCCACGTCCGGTCGGCGCGGCTCGTCGCGCTCCGGTGGGGGCCGCGACTGGAAAGATCCGTTCGACGCCGGCGACGGCGGCGGCTCCGCCCCGCGCGCGAAGCCCTCGTCTCCGTCGAAGAAGCCGGCGAAGCATCCGGCGAACTGGAAAGATCCGTTCGCCTAGGCGGAGACGCAGGCCCCTAGCTGCGAGCTGCCTCGCGGAGGAACGTGATCACGGGGACACCCGCGCGTCTCGCGTGCGGTCGCGCCTGGATCGCGCACGAGGACGCGACTGAGGCGGACCGCCACACACACGAGCGCCTCACATCCATTCCGCCACACAGCTAGCCCGCGGCAGGTGGATATTTTTCGCGCTGCCCTCGAAGTTTCGGGCAGTTAGCGGGTTCGAGTCGGATGGCATACCCCGTGCTTCGTGCATGCCTCACGGATCGAAGTTCAGATTCGCTACTCACAAGGAGACATTCTATGAAGCTCACGCGCGTTCTCTTCGTCGCCCTCGCCATCCTCCTCCCGACCGCCTGGACCGTTGCCAAGGCCGAGGACGCCCCGGCCCCCGCCGAAGGCAAGAAGGAGAAGAAGGCCAAGAAGGGCAAGAAGGCCGACAAGCCGGCCGAAGAGAAGAAGGAAATGACGAAGTAGTTTCCTTCGCTCCCTTTCGAGGGAGCGAACATGAGAGAGCCCGAGCCGGACATCCTGCTCGGGCTTTTTTTTGTCCGGCGAAGATTCGCGTGCATGATTGAAGTCGCGTGAAGGCCGAGCCTTCCGTTGCCGCTTCGACCCCGGTACACTGAAGTCTGCATGTCCCAAGTCGCCAAGCTGCAAATTCTGACGCCCGACTGCGAGACCTTCCCGTGCGCGGAGCAGTGTTGTTCGGCGGGATGTGACGTGTGGCCGCACGAGCGCACCGCGCTCCTGGCGAGCAGCTTCGCGAAGCCGACCGACTTCGACGACGGCTATGAGGACGAAGAGGGAGACTGGCTCTACAGGACGGCGCTCGGTCCCCGCGGCTGCACCTTCCTCGACGAGCGGCGCGGCTGTCGCCTTCACACCACCGGGCTGAAGCCTTCCGTGTGCATCGCCGTCCCTCGCAACATCCCCGAAGCGGACGAGATGGCGGCTGATGGAATGCTCCCTTGCCGCGCCGATTGGCGAGCGCTCGGTCCCGCATGAGCGGTCTCGTCAAGGGGGCTCGGCGCGCGGCGCCGCCCCGCCGGTTGCCCAGGCGAGGCGTTTGACGCAAGCTATGTCCGCAATGCCGCCCGTGGCTCAGATGGTCAAGGTCCTGTTGGTGGACGATCACCACCTCTTCAGGGAGGGACTGCGCACCGTGCTGGCATCGACCGAGGACATCTCGGTGGTGGGCGAGGCGTCCACCGGCCGGGAGGCTTTCCAGATGCTGGAAGAGCTGCAGCCCGACATCGTGACCGTCGACGTGACGTTGCCTGACGGCGACGGCATCCTGGCCACCCGCGAGATCCTGCGACGCCGCCCCAGCACCCGTGTGCTGATGCTCACCATGCACGGCAATCACTACTACCTGTCGCAGGCGTTCGCCGCTGGCGCCCGGGGCTACGCCCTGAAAGAACAGCTCCCCACCGAGATCGTCGACGCGCTCCGGTCGGTGGCACGCGGGGAGGTCTACGTGGCGCCCCAGCTCCCCCAGGATGTGGCCGCCACGGCCGGGGCGGCCCGTCGCGGAAACGCGAACACCCCGCTCGACACTCTCTCGCCGCGCGAGCGCGACATCTTCGATCTGATCGTACGCGGGTACACCAACACGTCGATGGCCGAGACGCTGCACCTGAGCGTGAAGACCATCGAAACGCACCGCGCGCACATCAACAAGAAGCTGCGGGTCCACTCCACCGGCGAGCTGATCCGCCTGGCCGCCCTCCACGGCCTGGTCGCCACGTAGGGCCCTTCGGGCGGTGGTCGTCGTCCATCCCGCGCTCGGGTGAACGGCTGGGGTTCATTCCCCGAAGGCTACGAATTTGGCACCAGGGGCAGACGGAAAACCAACGTGAACGGCGCCGCGGGGCCCTCGTTCTCCACCTCCAGGGAGCCGCCGTGGAGGCGTGCCACGCTGCGGGCGAACGACAGCCCCATCCCGAAGTCGGGGCGCGCCGACGTCAGGTCGAGACCGACCGCGCGGTAAGGGGTGAACAGATCGGCGACCGCCTCGGCCGCGAGCCCGCCCACCGGCATCCGGACGCGGACCTCGGCCTGGTCACCCTGCCGGGACAGACGGAGCTCGACGCGGCCTCCCGCGGGGGTCGTCGCGATCGCGTGGATGATCACGCAAGCGAGCGCCTGCTGAACGCGCTTCGGATCCGCCCTGATCACGAGCGCGCCGGCCGACGGGGGGTCTCGGGGAGCGTCGACCACCACCCGGCGCACCGACGCATCTTTTGCCTTCTCATCGACGGCGGCCTGGGCCAGCAGGCGCAGGTCCACGGCGCCGCGATCGAGCGGCAGCCGGCCCACCACCGCGCGCGCCATGTCGACCAGATCGCCGAGCATGCGGCTCTGCTGGCGAGCGCTCGTCTCGATGGCGTCGATGGCGGCCCCCAGATCCCCGTTCTCGGAGGCGCGCAGGACGTGCGCCCACATGAAGATCGCGCCCATGGGCGCCCGCATGTCGTGGGCGAGCTGCGCGGTGAACTGGTACATCCACCGCTCGATCTCGCGCGGCTCCTCGGCCGTCTCCGGGGTCGGGGTCGGCTTCGAGTCGCGGCTCACCGCGCCTCGCTCGCTTCCATGACCCGCAAGGTGTTGCCCCCCAGCAGCTTGCGCAGATCCTCGGCCGAGACGCCGCGGAGGCGCAGCTCGGCGGTCAGCGCGGGCAGCCGGCTGGCGTCGTCGAGCCCGGCCGGAAGCGAGGGGATGCCGTCGAAGTCGCTGCCCAGGCAGACGTGATCGACGCCGGCCACCGTCACCATGTGCATGACGTGATCGGCGAGGCGCGCGAGCGGCACGGGCGGCAGCTTCGCCGAGGCCTCTTCCACCGAACGGAACACCTGCTCGGGCGGCAGGTCGCGGGCCGCCGCCCACAAGGGGGCCTGCCGCCTGGCGTAGTCGGCGTCGAGGAAGGCGGGGTTGTAGTTCACGCACACCGCGCCGCCGTTGCGGGCCACCGCCCGCAACATCGCGTCGGTCACGTTGCGCGGCACGTTCGCCAGGGTGCGCGCCGACGAGTGCGACAGGATGACGGGCTTCTTGGCGTAGCGAATGGCGTCCCAGAACAGCGGATCGGAGACGTGCGACAGGTCGATGAGAATGCCCAGGCGCTGCATCTCGTCGACGACGCGGCGACCGAAATCGGTCAGGCCCCGGCCGTCGCCGTCGTCGCCCGACGAGCCCCCGATCGGATTCGAGTTCGTCCAGGTCAACGTCATGTAGCGCACGCCCTCGGTGGCGAACTGGCGCAGATGGGCGAGCTGCTCCGCCTCGCCCCCCACGCCGAGCGCGTGTCCCCCTTCCACGCCGAGCAGCGCCGACGGGACGTTCCGGGCCGCGTTCGCGCGGACCTCGCGCGACGTTCGCGCGAACGCCAGGCGGCCACCGCTGCCCGCCGCCAGCGCCTGGATCGCGTGGATCTGCCGCATCGCCTCGGTGAAGTACGCCGCGGGCGGCGTCCGCTTGGGGAGCACGAAGATCGAGAAGAACTGCGCGTCGAGGCCGCCGGCGCGCATCTTCGGCAGATCGAGATGGGCGCCCGGAATGCCCTCCAGGAACGACGCCCCCTGATACACGATCCGTTGCGTGGTGTCGGCGTGCGTATCGACGACGATGGGCCGCGGTCCGTCCGTGGCCGGCCAGGGCGCGGCCACCGCGGGCGCGGGCTGCGCGAACGCGGCCGGCGGCGCCGGGAACAGACCAGACCAGGGCAACACCACGAGGGCAGCGACGGAGAGCAGCATCGGACCTGAAGCATATCCGTGACGCCAGTCCGGCAAAAGCGGCCGGGCTGGACAGCGGCGCCGCGGCTCGGCCAGACTTCTCCGATGAACGGCCACCGACTGGGGCTCGCCTGCGCCGCCCTGAGCGCGTTGTTCCCTCCCGGTTGCGCGCATCAGCCACCCCGGTTCGACCCCCAGGCGCGCCGGACCTGCCTGGTGCTGTCGTCCGGCGGCACGCGCGGCGTGGCCGAGCTGGGGGCGGTGGCGGCCATCCGGCAGGCGCGCATCCCCATCGGCTGTGTCGTGGGCACCAGCGTGGGCGCGCTGGTCGGCGCCCTGTACGCGAGCGCGCCCGAGCAGGACACCACCGCGCGCTTCCGCGCGCTGACGGCGGCCTACGTCGCCGAGACGGAGACGGCGGCACAATCCCGCGGCGTGAGCGCGGGGCTGGCGCTGGCGGCCGTGGCGACGCTGTTCTCAGGGGGCATGCTGGTGCCGGCCACCGCCGCCGTGGGTGGATACCTGCTGGGCGCGGCGACCACCACCCGCGCCGACCTGAGCCGCTTCGAACAGGTGATGCGGACGACCTTGGGGGGCGCGCGCATCGAGGCGCTGCCCACGCCTTTCGCGACCATGCACCACGAGCGCGCCGGCGAGGGGGTGCGGCTGGTGATCGATCGTTCGGGCGATCTCGCGCACGCGGTGGGCGCCAGCATCGCCAACCCGTTCGTGTTCGACGACGTCGACGTCGCCAGCGCGCCAGCGCTCGATCCGGGCAGCGATCGCCTGGCGGCCACGCCCGTCGACGACGCCTGCCGGCTGTTCCCCGATTCGAATCTGCTGATCGTCAACGTCAGCGGCACGCCGGCCGTGCATGCCGACGCCGCCGGCTGCCCCCTGCGCGAGATCCGGATCGATACGCCGGCCCTCCCCCCCGAAGCGATCCTGGGACCACCGGCGGAGGGCGACGATCGCTTCGAGCGATCCTGGCGCGCCGGCTTCGAGCAGGTCGGCAAGGCGCTTCGCGAATAGCTCGCTCAAGCGAAGATGTTTTTTCCCTTGCTCGCGATGACGTCGCGATACCAGGCGGCCGAGTCCTTGGGCGTTCGCTTGCCGGTCTGGTAGTCGACGTGGATCAGGCCGAAGCGGTGCTTGAACCCCTCCGCCCACTCGAAGTTGTCGAGCAGCGACCAGTGGAAGTACCCGCGCACCGGAATGCCCTCGGCGATGGCGCGCCCCAGCTCACGCAGGTAGCGGGTCGTGAAGTCGATGCGCGTCGGATCGTGGCAAGCGCCGTCGAGGCTGACCCAGTCGCGCACCGAGATGCCGTTCTCCGTGATGTAGAGCGGCTTGTGGTAGCGCTCGTGGAGAAACTTCGGCATCCAGTACATCGTCTCGGGCGCCACCGCCCATTCGAAGCTGGCGGTGATGGGATAGCCGTCGGGCCAGGGGACCGTCTCGGCCTTGCCGTCCTTGCCCCGACGCACGCGATCCGCCTGGTACTGGTTCACGCCGATGAAGTCGAGCGGCTGACCGATCACCGCCAGATCGTCGGCCAGCGTTCCCGTCCGGAACAGCGCCGGGAGCTGATGGGCGTTCCCCTTCAGGTAGTCGGCCGGATACTTCCCCAGCACCATCGCGTCGAGCCACAGGGTGTTGCTGTACATCGTGTCGGGATCGGTGGCGAGGGCCCGCTCGCGCGCCATCTTCACGTCGTCGGGGTGGTCGGTGGCGGGGATGCGATTGACGCCCGCCTGGGCCGTGCCGATGAGCAGCTTCTGCTTGCCCTCGGCCCGCAGCGCCTGCACGGCGCGTCCGTGACAGCGGAGGGCGTTGTGCGCCGCCAGCATCACCTCGCTGAAGCGCAGCTGATCGCCCGGGGCGTGACGCCCCAGCTGCATCCCCGAGCCGATGAACACCTGCGGCTCGTTGAGCGGCATCCAGGCGGCCACCCGATCCGACAGCTTGCGCGCCACGATGCGCGTGTAGTCGCCGAACCACTCGGCGACGTCGCGGTTCATGAAACCGCCCCGGTGGTAGAGCCCGAGCGGCAGATCCCAGTGATACAGCGTGGCCCACGGGGCCACCCCCGCCGCCAGCAATTCGTCGACCAGGCGATCGTAGAATGCCAGCCCCTTGGCGTTCACCGCCCCGGTCCCTTCGGCGAGCACGCGCGACCAGGAGATGCTGAACCGGTAGGCGGGGAGCCCCATCGCCTTCATCAAGGCGACGTCTTCCTTCATGCGGTGATAGTGATCGGCCGAGACGTCGGGGCACTGGTCGCGCCAGACCTTGCCGGGATGGCGACAGAACATGTCCCAGATGCAGGGACCGCGTCCGTCCTCGGCGGCCGCCCCCTCGACCTGGTAGGCCGCAGTCGCCGCGCCCCACAGGAAGTCGGCGGGGAAGGCGCGCGGTGGAACGGGACGCGCGGGCGCGGCGCCCAGGAGGGGCATCATTCCAGTGGTCGCCGCCGTGGCGGCCCCCAGCTTCAGGATGTCGCGGCGACGGGGCTTCACCGCCCGAACCGTAACGGGGGCGGTCCCGCCGGTCAATTCACGGCTCGCCTCGACGGGCCCGTTATTTTTTCGGGTCCGGCTTCTTCTGGTCCGGCTTCGCGCCGGCGGCGCGCAGCACGCGCAGCCGCTCGGCGATCTCTTCCTCGCGACCTTCGCGACTCGGCCGGTAGTAAACGTGGCCGCGCAGCTCGTCGGGCAGGTACTCCTCGACCACGTGATGCCCCGGATGGTCGTGCGGGTACTGGTAGCCGGCCCCCCACCCCAGGCTCTTTCCCAGCCCCGTCGTGGCGTTGCGAAGGTGGGCGGGCACCGGCAGCGCGCCGCGCGCATCGACGTCCGCCTTGGCGGCCGCGTACGCCGTCACGGCCGTGTTGCTCTTGGGAGCGGTCGCCAGATACAGGCAGGCCTGGGTCATCGGCAGCACCCCTTCCGGCAGCCCGACGAACCGAAAGGCGTCGGTGGCCGCCGTCGCCACCACCAGCGCCTGCGGGTCGGCGACGCCGATGTCCTCGGCCGCGAAGATCACCAGCCGCCGCAGGATGAACAGCGGATCCTCGCCCGCCTCCAGCATGCGCGCCATCCAGTACACGGCGGCGTCCGGATCACTTCCGCGCAGGCTCTTGATGAAGGCGCTCACCACGCCGTAGTGCTCGTCGCCCGCCTTGTCGTACAGGATGGTGCGACGCTGCAGCGCCTCTTCGACCGCCTCGCGGTTGACGGCCCGTCGCCCCTCGGCGGTCTCGACGGCGATGGCGGCGGCCGCCTCCAGCGCCGCCAGCGCCCGCCGCGCATCCCCGCGCGCCTCGCTCGCCAGCAGCTCGCGCACGTCGTCCGGCACGTCGAGCGGCAGCTGCCCGAGCCCGCGCTCGCCATCGGCCAGCGCCCGATCGATGAGGACGCGCAGGTCCGACGGCTCGAGCGCCTTCAGCACAACCACCTTGGCCCGGGACAGCAACGCCGCGTTCACCTCGAACGACGGGTTCTCGGTGGTGGCGCCGATCAGCGTCACCGTCCCCGCCTCGACGTGCGGCAGCAGCGCGTCCTGCTGCGCCTTGTTGAAGCGGTGGATCTCGTCGACGAACAGGACCGTGCGCAGCCCCTGCTGATCGCGGCGCGTCGCCGCCTCGGCCACCGCCTCGCGCAGATCCTTCACGCCCGCCATCACCGCCGACAGCGCCACGAAGGTGGCGCCGGCCTCGCCCGCCAGCAGCCGTCCCAGGGTCGTCTTTCCGGTTCCCGGCGGCCCCCACAGGATCAGCGACGGGAGCTCCTTCGCCTCGAGCACCCGGCGCAGCAGCTTCCCCGGCCCGAGGACGTGCGTCTGCCCGACGAACTCCGCCAGCTTCATCGGACGCATCCGCTCGGCCAGCGGCTGTCCACGGCGATCACGCGACGCCGCGCGCGAGAACAGATCCATGGCGTCATCTTACGCGGCGCGCGCCGGGCGTGGTCGCGACAAAGTAGAAGGCACCCCGTCCCGATGTTAGGGTGATCCACCCTTGCGACGATTTCTTGCCGCCCCCGCGCTGTCGACAGGACTCGCCCTGACCCTCGCGCTCGGCGTCGCCTCCGCGGCGGCCGTCGAGGCCGGCACGACCACGCCCGCGCGCCCGGCCGCTGCCGCCCCGGCCGCGCAGCCGGCGCGCCCGGCCGTATCCGCCGGGCCCGCGCGTCCGGCCGCTCCCGCCGCGTCCGCGTCGCCAGCGCCGGCCGAGGAGAGCGCCGCCGGCCCCACGTCGACCCGCCTCCCCGGTCTGGCGGCCCGACCCGCGGTGGCCGCCGAATTCCCCCGCCCGCCCGCCGATCCCGCGGCGCGCCGGGCCTGGCTGAAGACGACGCTCGACGAGACCTTCTCGGCGCCCCCCCTGTCGCGCGCGAAGGTGGGCGTGCTGGTGGTCGAGGCCGACACGGGCAAGCCGCTGTACGCGCGCGGCGACAAGACCGCGCTCAACGCCGCGTCGAACGTGAAGATCGTCACCTCGGCCTCGGCGCTGGCGCTGCTGGGCCCCGATTACCGCTGGAAGACGACGATCTCGATGGCCGCGAACGGAAAGTCGGGCGCGGAGGTCGCCGGCGATCTGTACCTGCGCGGCTTCGGGGATCCCACCTTGACCACCGAGGATCTGGCGTCGCTGGCGGGCGATCTGTGGGCCGAGGGGATCCGCCGGGTCAAGGGGACGATCGTCGCCGACGAGACCTTCTTCGACGGGACGCACGTCGGTCCCGCCTACGAGCAGAAGAGCGACTCGACGGCGTCGCGCGCCCCGTCGGCGGGGCTGTCGCTGAACGGAAATCTGATCTCGGTCACCATCGTCCCCGCGTCGAAGGCCGGCGGCCAGGCCAAGGTGCTGGTCGAGCCACCCTCGGCGGCGTTCGTGGTGCAAGGGCGGGTCATCACCACGTCGTCGGGGCCGGCGCCCGCCACCGTCGAGACGAGCGAGACCGAAGGGGGACGAACCCAGATCACCGTGTCGGGTCGGGTGCGGGCGGGCGCGGAGCCCCGCGTCTACCGTCGCCGCGTCACCAACCCTCCGCTCTACGCCGCCTACACGTTGAAGGCGCTGCTCGAGCGGCGCGGGATCACCATCGCGCAGGCGCCCCACCTGGGCGTGGCCCCCGCGCAGGGGCTGAGGGTGCTGGCCACCAACGACTCGCCGCCGCTGGGCGTGGTGGTGCACGACCTGAACAAGCGGTCGAACAACTTCACCGCCGAGCAGGTGCTGCGCACGATGGGGGCGGAGATCGTGGGCCGCCCGGGGACGTGGGAAAAGGGGCTCGACGCCGTCGGGCGCTATCTGGCCACGCTGGGCATCCGCAAGGGGAGCTATCAGATGATGAACGGCTCGGGCCTGTACGACTCGAACCGCTTCACCCCCGAACAGATGGTGACCGTCCTGCGCGGCGCCATGCGCGACTTCCGCATCTCCGCCGAGTTCATGGCGTCGCTGTCGATCGCCGGCACCGACGGAACGATCGGGCATCGCATGGGGGGCACGCCCGCCGAACGGTTCGTGCGCGCGAAGACCGGCACCCTGGCGACGGCGAGCTGTCTGTCGGGCTTCGCTGGCTCGCCCGGTCACGCGCCGCTCATCTTCTCGATCTTGATGAACGACCTGGCGGGCGCCTCGGACGCCCGGGCGGCGCAGGATCGCGCCGCCGAGCTGCTGGTCGCTTACATCGAAGCGGACAATCCGAAATAGGGCCGGGCTGGACGGCGCCAGGAACAGGGCGCGCGGCGCGACGGTGACGATTTTCGCATCGTCGCCACGAAACCGGCGCCGAACCGTCGAAAACGGCGGGGCTCCCCGAGGTCGTCACCATCGTGTCGCCGAAGTTTGGCCGCCACGCCGCGCAGCCTTCTCCGTCGCGTCGCGGAGAACACCGACACTTTGGGCATGGCAATCAAGACATTGGCCCACGTATCGGACCTGCACATCGGGAAGAGCGTCGAGACCGAGCGGCGCGCCATCGGCATCCGCGACGCGCTCATTGCCGCCGACGTCGACCACGTCGTCGTGACAGGAGACCTGACCCACCGGGGACGCCTCGGTGAGCTGGCCGTGTTCCGGCGGATCTTCTCGCCGTTCCGCGAGCACGGGCGACTGACGATCATCCCCGGCAACCACGATCGCCTCGGTGACGACGTGAGCGGAGCCATTCAAGACGGAGGGCGCGTCTCGGTGACCGCCGCGCCCGGGCTGCACCTGATTCGCTTCGACTCGACGGGGCAACACAACCGCTCCTGGCTCGCCGGTCAGGGCGCCATGACGGCCGACGACGTGACGGCCATCGAGCGGGCCGCCGCGCTGGCCGCCCCGAACACGGTCGTCGCCATCCTGCTTCACCACCACGTCCTCCCCCTTCCCGCCGACCACCCGGCCGAGCGGCTCAGCTCGTGGATGGGCTGGCCCTACGCGGAGGAGCTGGAGAAGGGGACGTCGCTGCTCGCCGCCTTGCGGGGGCGCTGCGATCTGGTGCTGCACGGCCACCGCCACACGCCACGGTCGTCGACCCTGTTCGAGGGGGAGGCGCGGGCGCTCTCGATCTTCAACGCCGGCTCGTCCACCGAGCTCGGTCGGGTGCGCATCTTCTGTCACGACGAGGGGCGCCTGCTGTCGGAGCCGGGTTGGCTGTCGACCTGGACCGCCCCGACGCAGCCCGCGCGCTCGCCAGGCCGCCCGGCCGCGCCGCTGTCGTTCGCGGTCTAGCTCTCTCGCTGGCGGCGGGCCGTGACGTAGGGACCGACCACGCCGCGCGCGGCCAGCGCCAGGATCACGGCGGTCACCGCCAGGGTCGCGGCGCCGGCATGCGCGGCGCCGCCGAGCAGCTCGCCGGCGGAGCCGAGCAACGGACCCACGCACGAGCCGAGGCCGATCAACGCCTCGAACGTTCCCCCGGCGTCGACGGCGGCGTGCCCGACGGCCAGCGAATAGTAGAGGGCGGCGTAATAGATGAGGCCCATCCCCACGCCGAAGAGCACCAGCCCGAGCACCAGCCCCACCACCGACTTCGCCAGCAAGATCGACGCGAACCCCACCACGACGGCGACGCCCCCGGCCACCGAGGTCCCCCAGCGCCCGTGCCAGAAGGCCGTTCGCCACATCGCGAAGAACGTGACGAAGCGGGCGGCCATCCACAGGCCCGCCACCATGCTCGACGAGCCGCCCACGCCGACGGCGGCGAGACGGAACGGCAAGATGGGGGCGATGGCCGTGGAGATGACGTAGCTGAGGGTGAGCGACCACGACGTCGAGCGGGCGAGCGCCCGGTATTCGGGGCCGAGCGCGGCGCGCGCGGCCTCGGCCTGGTGCGCCACCGGCTGGCGCGGCAATCCCAGCGCCGCCACGAACGCCAGCAGGTTGATGACGCCGGTGAGCCCCAGGCACCAGGTCAGGCCGAGGCGCGCCACCGCCGGCATGACGAACAGCGGGATCGCCGTGGCCGGCGTCCAGACGACGTTGAACCAGCCGATGGCCGAGCGCATGTCGGGGCCGTGGCGGCCGGCCGAGACGTAGCTCTCGACGATGGGCCAGATGATCGCCGACGTCACCGAGGCGACGAACGCCGCCCCCCACAGCGCCGGCTCGGAGCGCGGGAACAGCACCGGCAGCAGCGCCACCGCGGCCCAGAGCGCGAACGCGGTCAGCACCACCGAGCGCGGCGGAAAGCGCGCCGCGATCCGGCCCGACAGCCAGGAGGCCACCGACGACAGCGCCCCCATCGACGCCGCCAGCACCAGGTTTCGCGTCGGCGAGAAGTGATAGTGGCGCGCCGTCACGAAGAACAGCCCCGCCCAGAACGCGCCACCGCTCACCGAGCCGAAGAACGTCGTCCCCAGGATTGCCGCCAGGGGAGCGGGCCGCTCGACGACCTTCTCTCGATTCACGGGCGCGCCATTGTATCAGGACGCCGCGCGTTGGTTCGGTGTCACTCGTGTCGCGGAGCCCGGGCCGCGCGCCCTCAGCATGAAACAGAGAGTTCGCCCCGCCGGCACCGTCGCTCCCCGGGTTTGTCGCACGGCCTTCCTACGCTCTGCCCATGGATACATCCAAAGCATCGTTCGAGGCCCGATCGCTCCAGGCGCTTGTGTCTGCCCCGGCGCCCGCGCTGGTGCCGGGTGCCCGCGACCTGCGCGACGTCCGCGCTCCCTGGCTGAAGCGCCTGGCGCTCGTCACCGACGCGTGGCATCCGCAGACGAACGGCGTCGTCAACACCCTGGACCGCCTGTCGAAGCACCTGGAATCGCAAGGCGTCGAGGTGCTGGTGATCGCGCCGGACGCCCATCGCACCTTGCCTTTGCCCTCGTACAACGAGATCCGCGTGGCGTGGGATCCCTGGAAGGCGATCCGCCGCCTGCGCGCCTTCGAGCCGGACGCCGTTCACGTCGCGACCGAAGGGCCGCTGGGATTCTGGGCGAACCGCTGGCTGCGCGCGCGCGGCCTCCGCTTCACCAGCAGCTTCCACACCCGCTACCCCGAGTACGTCAGCGCCCGGTTGCCGGTGCCCGTGGAGTGGGGCTACAAGCTCGAGCGCTGGTTTCACGGCCCGGCCGAGCACACCCTGGTGGGGACGATGTCGCTGCTGCGCGAGCTGCGCGAGAAGCGCGTGGGTCGCCGGCTGGTTCACTGGCCGCGCGGCGTGGATGCGCTTCGCTTTCACCCGGAGCGCCGGCGCGACGACGTCTACCCGCTGCCCGGGCCGATCTGGCTGTACGTGGGGCGCGTGGCGATCGAGAAGACCCTGGAGGATTTCCTGAAGCTCCCCCTCGCGGGAACGAAGGTGGTGGTGGGCGACGGACCGGCGCGCGAGGAGCTGCAGCGGCGGTACCCGGACACCGTGTGGCGGGGCTGGCAGTTCGGTGAGGAGCTGGCGGCGCACTTCGCCAGCGCCGACTGCTTCGTTTTCCCTTCGCGCACTGAGACGTTCGGCAACGTGCTCCTGGAAGCGCTCGCCTCGGGACTCCCCGTGGCGTCGGTGCCGGCCCCCGGACCGTCGGACCTGATCACCGAAGGGGTGAACGGCGCCATCGGCGACGATCTGCTGGCCGCCTGCACGCGCGCCATCACCTGCTCGCACGCCCAGGCACGGGAGAGCGCCCTCCCCTACACCTTCCAGGCCAGCCACAAGCAGTTCCGCGCGCACCTGGTCCCCATGCGCCCCGAGCTCCCCTTCATCAGCCCCACGGAGGACGCGCTGTCTTGACGGCTCTGGGACGGCTGCAGTGAAGCACCCGCCCCTCTCAGGCGGCTCGGGTGGATCCGCACATCCATCCCTCACCCGCCGGCCTGCGGCCGGCGACCTCTCCCGTCATCGACGGGAGAGGTGGGAAGCTCGCGTGAGCGCGGGCGTCCCTCTCCACGCCACCACATCCCTCTGGAATGAGATGAACCGACTTCAGCGAACGAACGACGAAGCTGAGCGGCGTTCGGAGGGGGTAACCCCTCCGCGCGCAGTTCCGCAGCGGATCGCCACGCCCGTCGAGCAGGATCCGGGGCCGCCCGCGAGGACCATGTCCGAGCACGGAGGGGTTACCCCCTCCGAACGCCCCAGCGACCGAGAGAGAGCGCGCCTAAAGACGCAACAGAGGCTGGCCCATGCGGATGGTCTCCCCCTGGCGGATCCCGTCGGCCAGCCCGAAGCCCTTGGGCCCGAACACCATGATGGTCGAGCCGAGCTCGAACCAACCCATCTCGTCCCCTTTCTTGAATGGGAGACGGCAGGGGATCACGTTCGGCCCCTTGTGCTTCAGATGCAGGAGGACATCGAGACCATGCAGACGGATGCTCGCCACCAGGATCGAAGCGACCGGCACCAGGGTGAAAACGTGCCCCGTGCCGGCGAGGCGCGTGCGCAGTACCGCGCGCTCGTTCTTGCAAAACAGCTTCTCCACGCGCGCCAGCGCGATGGGGTTCGTGTTCCAGGTGTCGCCCGAGATGTACGTGACGTTCTCGACCTCGAGATCGTACGGGGCGTGAAAGCGGTGGTACATGCTGGACGTCAGCCGCAAGGTCACGTACTGCCCGTCCCGGTACAGGTCGACCAGCGCCGGATCGACCAGCAGCTCCTCGAGCGTGTAGTCCAGGCCCTTGGCCTGGATCAGCTGGATGCCGTCGATGGCGCCGCACGCCCCCACGATGGCGTCGCACGGGCTGGTCAAGAGCCGCGGATCGGCGTCGACCGGGCGCGCCCCCGGCGTCAGCTCGCGGATGAAGCAGTCATGCAGACTCTCGAACTGTTCCTTCGCGGCGTCGCGCAGGTCGACGTCGGCGAACAGCTGCCACAAGCCGATCGACAGATCGCGAATCAACGGATTCCGGACCTTGCTGAACCATCCGATGAACTGCGTGGTCAAGCGGCGCGGGATGCGGTTGGTCAACAGGAAGTTCAGGTCCTCGCGCTGCGCCAGTCTGACCAGCGCGGCCGGGGACATGAACGTGGAAATGAACGCGGAAGTGGATTTCGTCATGGCGGTGAAGTTCCCCTTTTCTCCGACCCGATCGGCCGAGGTGTTTCATGAATGCGACGACTCTTGCGTGGGCTCCCGTGGGAGCAGCGGCCCTGACCGCCTCCTTTCTGAAGTTGAAGACGCGCCTCGAGCTCTCGAAGGCGAAGCACCCCTCCCTGCGCGGACATTCCCGGATGGCGCGCCGGGTGGCCGCTCAGGTGCCGTTCTACGAGTACGACGACGCGCGCTTCTTCCGCTCGGATGACGCGCCCGAAGACGTGGCCGAGCAGCGCCACATCGGCTTCATGCGCCTCGCCGAGCTGTACCGCCAGCGCTTCGCCAGGACGCTGAGCCTGACCCGCGAGATCGAAGGGAGCGTCTCGGATCAGCAGTTCACCAGCGCCTACCGCGTCCCCTTCCAGTACCGCCGCCTGGTCCGCCAGCACCTGTCGGCGGGGGCGTTCGTCGAGTCGTCCTCGGGCGTGACCGTCACCGATCTCGACGGTAACAGCAGCTACGACCTGGCCGGTTCGTACGGCGTCAACGTCTTCGGCTACGATTTCTACAAGCAGTGCATGGACGCCGCCGCCGAGCGGGTGCGGGCGCTCGGTCCCGTGCTGGGGTCTTACCACCCGGTCGTCGCCTACAACGTGAAGCGGCTGCGCGAGCTCTCCGGCCTCGACGAGGTGTCGTTCCACATGTCGGGCACCGAGGCCGTCATGCAGGCGGTGCGGCTCGCGCGCTATCACACGCGCCGCACCCACCTCGTCCGGTTCTGCGGCGCCTACCACGGCTGGTGGGGCGACGTGCAGCCGGGCATCGGCAACCCCTCGCCGGCGCCCGAGACCTACACGTTGAAGGACATGGACGACGACTCGCTGCGCGTGCTGCGCAAGCGGCGCGACATCGCCTGCGTGCTGGTCAACCCGCTGCAGGCCCTGCACCCCAACGCCGGCGCCCCCGGCGACTCGACCCTGGTCGACAGCGGTCGCGCCGCCCACTTCGATCGCGAGGCCTACGGCGCCTGGCTGAAGCTGCTGCGCGAGATCTGCACCGAGAAGAACATCGTGCTGATCTTCGACGAGGTGTTCGTGGGGTTCCGCCTGGCGCCGGGCGGCGCCCAGGAGTACTTCGGTGTCCGCGCCGACATGGTGACCTACGGCAAGACCCTGGGCGGCGGCTTCCCCGTCGGAGTGGTGTGCGGGCGCAAGGACCTGATGAAGCGCTACCGCGACGACCGCCCCACCGACATCTGCTTCGCCCGCGGTACGTTCAACGCGCACCCCACGGTGATGGCCGCCATGCACGAGTTCCTGCAGCGGCTCGAGACGCCCGAGATTCGCAAGCTGTACGACGGCCTCGACGACACCTGGAACGGGCGCGCCGCGCGGCTGAATCAGCGCCTGCGCGACGAGGGGCTGCCGGTTCAGGTGGCGAACCTGGCCTCGATATGGACCGTGACCTACACCCAGCCGTCCCGCTACAACTGGATGCTGCAGTTTTATCTGCGCGCGCAGGGGCTGGCCCCCAGCTGGGTCGGTACCGGACGGTTCATCTTCAGCCTGAACTACACCGACGCCGACTTCGCCGCCGTGGTGGAGCGCTTCGTGGCGGCCGCCCGGGCCATGAAAGACGACGGCTTCTGGTGGTCGGAGCCGGCGCTGACGAACAAGTCGATCAAGCGGCGCATCCTGCGCGAGATGCTGGCCCACCGCTTCTGAGACGCCAAGGTCGGCGAGCTCGCGCGAGCCCGCCGACCAAAAGAGACAGGGGCGGACGGTCACGCGTGCTGCTGCTGCGTCCCCATCGGATCGATCATCTCGCCGCGCAGCAGGGCGAGCGGCGCCTTGTGGTACAGCCAGATGTCGTGGAAGGGATCGGTGAGGATCTTCGTCATCCACACCAGGCCGGTCTGCACGTCGCGCAGGAAGAACAGGTGGACGGTGCGGAACAGCAACGCCCCCACGCCGATGACGATCCACATGCGGGACATGTGGTGCAGGAAGCTCGGCAGGTCGGTGTAAGGGGTCTTGAAGATCCCGAACAGCGACGGGCTCGCCAGCAGCACCAGCGGCGACAGCCCCCAGATCACGTGCAAGATCACCTTGCGACGCAGGTTGTAGCCGACCTTGACGTCTTCCTTGTACGCGTGGGTGGCCTCGTTCACCTCGTCGTAGCCCTTGGGCTCGAAGAAGAAGTGGCCGACCTGACGGGTGACCATCGCCACCAGCCACCCCACCAGGGCCGCGGCCACCGGGCGCGTGAACAGCAGCACGTAGGTGCAAAGAAAGGTGCACGCGCTGATGAAGTGCAGCGACTGGTTGATGCGGCTGTGATGGTAGTAGCGGTGGTCGTCCCAGCGCTGTTCCTTCAGGGCCCGTAGAAAGCTGGTCATGAGTCCTCCTTTGCCGAGTGATGGCGCCCTCAGGGTCGCCCCTGCGGAGGGACCTCGCCAGCGAACTTCAGGCAACGTTTGTGGGGGGAATCAGCGACGTTTGCGGGGGGATGGTGGCTGGTCTGTGACGCTTGAATTCATGCGACGTTTCTTCCAGGATGCCTGCGGACATCGACATGCAGGATTCCGCCTCACAGCCCCGCAAGACGCCCCTTTACGAAGCCCACCGCGCCCTGGGGGCGAAGATCATCGATTTCGGCGGCTGGCTGATGCCGGTGCAGTACGCGACCGGCATCATCGACGAGCACCAGACCACGCGCCGGGCCGTGGGCCTGTTCGACGTGTGTCACATGGGCGAGGTGCACTTCAAGGGCCCGCGCGCCACCGAGGCGGTGCAGCGCCTGGTGACCGGCGACATCGCCGGCCTGGCCGTGGGACACGCCGCCTACGTGGTCGCCTGCTATCCCGACGGCGGCATCGTCGACGACTTGATCGTCTACCGGATGGCGCCCGAGCACCTGCTGATCGTCGTCAACGCCTCCAACGTCGCCAAGGACGTGGCCTGGTTCCGCGACAACGTCGGCACCTGGTGCGAGGTCATCGACGCCTCCGACGAGACGGGGCTGCTGGCGTTCCAGGGGCCGCAGGCGGTCGCCGCCCTGCAACCGCTGACGGACGCGCCGCTCGGTACGCTGAAGCACCACGACTTCTTCGCCGCGGTCAACGTGGCGGGCGTCGCCGTGTCGCTCGCGCGCACCGGCTACACGGCGGAGGACGGCTTCGAGCTGTTCTGCCCGACGGGCGACGTGCCGCGCTTGTGGAACGCCCTGCTCGACGCGGCCGCCGGCGCCGGCGGAAAGCCGATCGGCCTGGGGGCGCGCGACACCTTGCGCCTCGAAGGGCGCCTGTCCCTCTACGGCAACGACCTCACCAATCACACGACGCCGCTCGAGGCGGGGCTGGGCTGGGTGGTGAAGTTCGACGCGGGCGACTTCATCGGCAAGGAAGCGCTTCTGAAACAGCGCGCCGAGGGGCTGACCCGCAAGCTGGCCGGGTTCGTGATGACCGGGCGGGGCATCGCCCGTCACGGTTATTCCATCGTCGACGAGGCGGGCGCGCGCATCGGCGAGGTGACGTCGGGGGCCCCCGGCCCCACCATCGGCAAGAACATCGGGCTGGGGTACGTCCCGGTCGCCCGGGCCGAGCCGGGCACCCGCCTGGTCGTTGATTGCCGTGGCAAGTTCGTCGAGGCCGAGGTAGTGAAAGGTCCGTTCTACAAGCGCTCGCGGTGACGAGAAGAAGAGGAAGCCGATGTCCGGTCAGTACCCGAATGATTTGCTCTATACGAAGGATCACGAGTGGGCACGCATCGAGGGTGACGGCAAGCTGGCGACCATCGGCGTGACCCGCTTCGCCGTCGAGCAGCTGGGCGACATCACGCAGGTCGACGTCCCCAAGGAGGGCGAATCGATCGCCCAGGGCGAATCGTTCGGCAGCGTCGAGTCGGTCAAGGCGGTGTCCGAGCTGTTCGCGCCGCTGTCGGGCAAGATCGTCAAGGTGAACTCGCCGCTGGGGGAGTCGCCCGAATACGTGAACGAGGACCCCTACGACGAGGGGTGGATGTTGCAGATCGAGCTGAGCAAGCCCGACGAGGTCAAGGCGCTGCTCAGCGTGGACGCCTACCAGGAGTTCCTGAAGGAATCGGGGGAGTAGCCCCGCGCATGGCCATCGAGCTGCCCGCGCCCACCCGATTCTCTTCCCGCCACATCGGCCCCGACGAGCACGACATCGCCGAGATGTTGAAGGCGCTCGGCGCTCCCACCCTCGACGCCCTGATGGACGAGGTGGTGCCGCGCGCCATCCGCTCGCGCGTGCCGCTCGCCCTACCTGCCGCCAGGACCGAGCACGAGCTGCTGACCGAGTGCTGGCGCCTGGCCACGCAGAACCAGGTGTTCCGCTCGTTCATCGGGCTCGGCTACTCGGACTGCGTCACGCCGCCGGTGATCCAGCGCAACATCCTGGAGAACCCCGGCTGGTACACGCAGTACACCCCCTACCAGGCCGAGATCTCGCAGGGGCGCCTGGAGGCGCTGCTGAACTTCCAGACGATGATCGGCGACCTGACCGGCCTGCCCATCGCCAACGCTTCGCTGCTGGACGAAGGCACCGCCGCCGCCGAGGCGATGACCATGCTGGCGGCGGTGGCGCCGTCGGGGCACGAGCCAGGACGCGCCTTCTGGGTCTCGTCGGCCTGTCACCCGCAGACGATCGCGGTCGTGAAGACCCGCGCCGAGCCGCTGGGGATCGACGTCGTCGTGGGCGATCACCGGGTGGTCGACCAGAGCGGCTTCGAGCGCAAGATCTTCGGCGCGCTGCTGCAGTATCCGGCGTCGGACGGCGCCCTGTCCGACTACCGCGCCTTCATCGAGCGCGCCCACGCCGAGGGGGCGCTGGTGGTGATGGCGGCCGATCTGCTGTCCCTGGCGGTGCTGACGCCCCCGGGCGAGCTGGGCGCCGACGTCGCGGTGGGCAGCGCGCAGCGCTTCGGCGTGCCGCTCGGCTACGGCGGACCGCACGCCGCCTTCTTCGCCACGCGGCCCGAGTTCGTGCGCAAGCTGCCGGGGCGCCTCATCGGCGTGTCGGAGGATGCCCACGGGCACATGGCGCTGCGCATGGCGCTGCAGACGCGCGAGCAGCACATCCGCCGCGAGAAGGCGACCAGCAACATCTGCACGGCGCAGGTGCTGCTGGCGGTGATCTCTGGGATGTACGCCGTCTATCACGGTCCCAAGGGGCTGCGCGCCATCGCCACGCGGGTCGCCGGATTGACGGCCATCCTGGCGGCGGGCCTCCAGCGCCTGGGCGTCACCGTGCGCCACAAGCAGTTCTTCGACACCTTGCGCATCGAGGGGACGGCCACCGAGATCGCGAGCTGGCTGCACGGCGCCGAGGCGCGCGGCATGAACTTCTGCCGCATCGATCCGCACTCGCTCGGCATCGCGCTCGACGAGGCCACCTCGCCCGAGGACGTGCAGGCGATCTGGTCGGTGTTCTCCCGCGAGGCCACGGCGACGGAGAAGCGGGCCTTCACGGTGGCCGATCTGGCCCCCGAGACGGACCTGGCCTGGCCGGCGACGCTGGCGCGGACGAGCAGCTACCTGGGCCACCCGGTCTTCAACGCGCATCACTCCGAGACGGAGATGCTCCGTTACATCAAGAAGCTCGAGTCGCGCGATCTGTCGCTCGTGCACTCGATGATCCCGCTCGGCTCGTGCACGATGAAGCTGAACGCCACGGCCGAGATGCTGCCCATCACCTGGCCCGAGTGGAGCCGCATCCACCCCTTCGTGCCGGTCACGCAGGCGGCCGGCTATCAGGCGGTGTTCAAGCAACTCGAGGCGATGC
>DASYCK010000196.1:0-16484 GCA_036500205.1 Polyangia bacterium
ACAGCGCGCCGATGGTCCGGCCGTGAAAGCTGTTCTCGAACGCGACGATCTCCAGGCGCTGCGGGCGACCGCAGGTGGTGACCTGGAAGCGGCGCGCCAGCTTCAGCGCCGCCTCGTTCGCCTCGGCGCCCGAGTTGCAGAAGAACGCCCGGCCGGGGAAGCCGCGGTTGACCAGCGCGTCGGCCAGGCGGATCTGGTTCTCGACGTAATAGAGATTCGACGTGTGGACCAGCTTCCGCGCCTGCTCGCTGATCGCATGCGCCAGGCCGGGATCGGCGTGCCCGAGCACGCAGACGGCCACGCCGGCCGTCATGTCGAGATAGCGGTGCCCCTCGATATCCCACAGCTCGCAGCCCACGCCGCGGTTCATCACCACGGGCGCCTGCCGGTAGTTGTTGAGCAGCAGTCGATGAGCGGCGGCGATGAGCGGACTTTCGTCAGACATGGGGCGATGACTCTATCAAATTCCGCGCTGCCTGCCCGCCCCGACGACGGGATCAGAACGGCGCGAACAACATCACGCCCGCGCCACCGTCCGACGTCCACAGCGTCAGACGTTTCTCGGGCGTGGCCGCGCTCCGTGTCGTGCCGGTGGTCGCCAGCAAGTAACCCCCGACGCCGGCGATGATGGCGCCGGCGCCGATCGCGGAGAACGCCAGCACGCGCTTCAGTTTCGCGCTGTCGACGTCATCCTGGTCATTGGACTTTCGCGCGGCGCACGAGTTCGATTCGTAGTTGCCCGGCATGAAACCCGGTCCGTGATAGCACTGCTTGTTCACGTCCTGCTCGTCCGCCAGCTGCCCGTTCAGCACCGCCTGCGCCCGCGAGACGTCGTTGCGGGTCAGGATCGCGTAGAGCGTGGCGCCGCCCACGACCGCCAGGCCGCCGCCGAGGATCGCTCCTCCCAGCAGGTGACGAGAGCCGACCGCCTCCTCGTCACGAGCGCGGGTCTCGAGCGTGGGCGTGAGGGTCACCGCCAGCATGGTGTCGCGGCCGGCGTCGATCTGGACGGACATTCCATACGCCTCGAAGCCGGCGCTCTGGATGCGCAGGATGTGCGGTCCGGCGGGAAGCGGAATTCCGTCGCTGACTGCCGTCCGGGGAACGCCGTCCACGCTGATCTCGGTCGAGGCCGACGCGGCGAGCGCGAGCCGGAGCCGGCCCTTCGAGGTGGCCGCCGGATCCTCGTCCAGCGTCAGGTCCACCTTCGCGGAGGCTCCCACGTCGACGTGCAGGCTGCGTGACGCCGTTCGATACCCATCGCGGCGCAACTCGACCCGCACCTCGCCGGGCGGGACGGCCACGCTGGCCGGCAGGGGCGTCGTCCCCACCAGCTTGTCGTTGAGCCAGACGGTCGCCCCCGGAAGCGGCGTCGTGATGACCAGGTGGGCGGTCGCCGTCTCGGTGGGAAGCAGGGCCATCGTCACCGTCTCCGTCACCTGGCCGGCCAGCGTGACCTCGCGGCGCGAGGGCTGGTACCCCGGGGCGAGCGCGGTGATGGTGTGGGCCCCGCTGACGAGCCGCAGCGGCTCCCCCAGCGGCGTGCGCCCGGCCTCGACGCCGTCGACCTCGACGGAGGCGGGATGGTCGGTGACCACCTGCAGCCGCGCGATGCGCGCCGCCTGCTCCGCGCGCACCTTCTGGGCCTGGCGCCGCTGCTCGGAGGCAGGCTTCTCCTTCGTCCCCTCGAGAAAACGATCGAGGGCGTCCGTCGCCTCGACGGGGCGATTCATCGCCGCGTAGACGAGCCCCATGTTGTAGAGGACGACCGGATTGGGGATGAGCTCGAACGCCCGCTTGAACTCGGCGAGCGCGGCGGCGTTCTCCCCCTTCTCGAACAGCCCGAGGCCGCGATCGAAGCGCTCGCGCGCCTCGGCCTTGGCGGTCGCGTCGACGGGAGCGGCCGTCGGAGGCACGGGCACCGCGGCGGTCGCGCGCGTGGAACCAGCCACGACGAACAGGATCAAGAACGCCAATGCCGATCGGTGCGCCATACGTCCAGCAAACCTTATTCGAAGCGATTCCCCGCCACCAGAGCGAGCGTCGAAGCGCGCCCGCACCCGCGCGGCCCCTCACCCCGGCCCTCTCCTCGCAAGCGGGGCGAGGGTGACTTGATATTGAGCGCGACGGATGATCGTGTTGTCGACCTTCGGCGCGACCCGCGGCCCGGAGGGCGGCGCGCTCACTGGAACGGGTTGTCGGTGACGAGACCGGTGTCCGAGGCCCGATCGTGGGCCTTCTTCGGCGGCGTGGTCGGCGGCGTCGCCGTGACGTCACGCTTTCGCGTCGACCGCACCGGGCGCGCGTTCGGGTCGACGCTGGGCTTTTCAACCGGCGCTGGCGCCGCCAGCTCCGGAGCGGCGGCCGGCGTCGGCGTCGGTTGCGCGGGCGGTGCCGCCACGACCGGTCTGTCCGCCGTCTCGACCGGCGCGCTGGGCGCCACGGTCGCCGGTCTCGCCCCGCTCGAGCTCCGCAGCGCCAGCCAGGCCCCGCCCAGAATCGCCGCCGCCGCCAGCGCGAGCACCACCGGTACCAACTTCGACCTGCGCGCTGGCGCCGCGCCCGGCGACATCGTCGCGCCGGTCGAGCCGCCCGACGGAGGCGCAGGCGTCACCGTCGCGGCGGACGCCACATCGGTCATCGCGCCTCCTGCCGACGCCGGCATCGTCGGCAGGCCGGCGTTGCCCTTGTGCGCCGCCGAGACCGGGCCCGAGCCAATCATGTTCGCCACGCCGAAGATCTGCCCCAGCGCCGCGCCCAGCTCGGCCGCGCTCTGCGGACGCGCCGTCGGGTCCTTCTGCAGACACGCCCCGATCAATTTATCCAGCGCCGGAGGAACCGGAGCGTAGGTCGAGGGCGGCGGCGGCGTCTCCACGATCTGCTTGGCCAGGATCTCCGCGTACGTCTGCCCCTGAATGGGCAACCGCCCCGCGAACAGCCGGTACAGCAGGACCCCGAGCGCGTAGATGTCCGTGCGATGATCGACGCCCCGCCCGTTGCACTGCTCGGGCGACATGTAGTGGGGCGTCCCCATGATCGCCCCCACGTCGGTGATGGTTCGCTCGCCCGTCTCCAGCAGCTTGGCGATCCCGAAGTCGAGCAAACGCACCTTGGGGCGCCCCCGGTTCGACGTGGCGATCCAGACGTTCTCGGGCTTGAGGTCGCGATGGACGATCTTCTTCGCGTGCGCCGCCTCCAGCGCCTCGCAGATCTGCGCCAGGATGAACGGGACATCCATCGTCTGCAGATCGCCCCGGTCGAGACGCGCCCCCAGGGTCGCCCCTTCGAGGTACTCCATCACGAAGTACTGCCGCCCGTCGGGGAGCTGCCCGAACGAGAAGATGTCGATGATGTTCTCGTGGCCGATGCGGTTGACCGCGCGCGCCTCGTCGACGAAGCGGCGGACCAGATCGTGATCCGCCGACAGCTGCGCGTTCAGGACCTTGATGGCCACCTTCTTCTCGATGACCGGCTGCACCGCCGCGTACACCACCCCCATGCCGCCGCGCCCCGCCACCCCTTCGATGCGGTACTCGCCCACGGTCGAGCCCGGTTGTAGATCGCTCGCCGACGAGTAGCCCGGCGCGGTCTGTGCCGTACGATGCGCGTCGTCGCTCATGGCGTCGGAGTCATGGCAGGGGTCACCCCCGCGATCAGGTCAAGGCGTCGCCGCACAGGCGGAGGCTACCACCTGCGTGGCCTGCTTCGTCTTCTCGAAGAGCGAGAGGCTGAAGCTGCCATGGTGGTTGGTGATGGCCACCTGATTTCCAATCGACGAGCTGATGACGGTGCCGACCGGGTAGCGCTTCGAGCCATCGCTCGAGACGTAGTAGAAGCTGGCTCCGTTCTGCTCCAGATAGACGGTCCCCACACCACCGGCGCCCGCCTCGTCGGAGATGGAGAAAGCCTGGGCGACCGTCGTGGCCGTCGATTGGATGGAGAAGGGGGTCCATGTCACCCCGCCACCGGTCCCGCCGGCCCCCCCTGCGCCGCCCGCCCCCCCGGCCCCCGACAGCGGCTGAATCCCCAACCCGTCGGCCGTCTTGGGAAGGAAGAGGCCGTTGGTGTTGCTGCCGGTCTGATAGAGCACCGCGAAACCCGCCGAGGTTCCACCGACCTGAATCCACGGTCCGAAGTTGACGGTGCTGAGCTCCATGAAGTCACCGACCTGCGAACCGTCGGAGTCGAGCAGCGTCACCACCGGGTGGCCGTTGCTGCCGTCGCGATAGGCGACGACGAACAGGTGCCCGCTGACGCCCACGCCAAACGAGTTGCCCGTATCGTTCAGGCCGTTCATCGTGGGGACCGCGCTGGTGTCGCCGCTCGCCGACGTTCCCGCGGTGGAAAACTTCTTGATCCGCAGCGACCAGCCGCTGGTGTAGTACTTCCAGTAGAAGACGAACTGCTGGTTCGCCGTCGACCAGAACGCGCCCGCGTCGCCGAAATTCGCGCTCTCGACCGCCACCGTCCGCACCAGCTGAACGCCGGTGGCCCCCGCTGCCGGGGTGGTGGTCATGAACGACGCGTACAGCGTCGTGTTGTTCGCGTTCACCGGCCCGGTGCCGTGCAGCAGGGCGATCTCACCCGTGGGCGCCACGGCCACGCTGTGAAGGTACAGGTTGGTTCCGTCCGCGATCGAGAAGAGAGGCGCGGCCGGCCCCATGGCCACGCCGGAGACGGCATCGAACGCTTGCACGAAGATCATGTTCACCGGTGCGGCGCCCCCGGCGCCGCCCGCCCCACCGGAAGCGCCCCCGGCCCCGGCGATCGGAGGGCCCGAGTAACCGCTGAAGATCAGCGTGCGATCCACCAGCCGAACGCCAACGCCCGACGTGAAGCCCGGGTTCGAGTCTCCTTGCGCCGGCTGGCCGAACGCGGTCTGCGGCGTGGTGGGGCAACTGCTTCCGATGGTGCCGCCCTTCCCTCCCGTTCCTGCTCCCTTGCCACCCGCCCCCCCGCTTCCGGTACCGCCGCCACCGCCCGCCGCGCTGGCGATGATCTCGTTGGTCACCGGATCGTAGTTCTTCATGTCCTGCACCGGATCGATGCAGAGGTGCGTGGTGGTCGTGCACCTCTGCGGCGACGAGATGCCACCCGGGCAGTCGATGTCGGCGTTGCACTGGCTGCGACACTGCAGATCGATGCCACAGAACAACGGGGTGCAATCGCTGTTCAGCGCGCAGGTCTTCTTCGCCGGCACCTGGCAGATGTTGCCGGCCACCGTCGTCATGTTCTCCCCGGCCGTGTTGTCGACGGGAAGGGCCACGCACCGTTCGCCGCTCGGGCAGTCGCTCGACGCCTGGCAGGCGCTCACGCAGAAACCTTGCGCGCACTGGAGCGTATCGCTCTTGCAGTCGCTGTTCAGCACGCAGTCGTGCGAAGGGGGCAGCACCTTGTTCCCGCTGCACTGAACCGCCAGAACCGCCACCAAGCAGGTAGCCGCCAGTCCCCGAACCGCGCGCTCGATCTTCATGAAGCTCTCCTAGTTTCAGCCGCCCAGACAGTCTCGTAAGGGCCCATTCTCGGCGAATCTGCCGTCCCGTCAACCCGAGCCCGGCCCAGCGCCGTCGGAGATGGAAGGGGAATGGACAGTGCCCGGCGTCACCTCGAGCGCCCGTCGCGACGGCCAGACCTACTCGTCGGCGTCGCCGGACGACTCGTCTTCGTCGTCGGACTTGGCCTTCTTCTTCTTGTTCTTGGCCTTCTTTTGCGGCTTGCTCGCCGGAGCGTCTTCCTCGTCAGCCGCACCCGCGTCGCCATCGCCCGCGTCCGCCGCCCTGGCCGAGAAGTCGGGCTTCTGGCGCGGGTCACAGGCCCCCCCCCGCGCGAAGTCCTTGCTCGAAAACTCGAGCTCGACCTCGCCGTGAAACTGCTTGGTCCCGATCTTCACCTCGGCCTTGTGCTTGGACTTCTTGCCGGGCTTCTGCAGCGAGCAGTACGCGAACACGTAGTCCTGGCCCCGGTCGGCCTCGATGCGTTCGGCCACATCCTCGAAGGGCTTGTTCAGGTCGCGGAACTTCTCGACGAAGAATGCGTCCGGGCGCCCCAGACGCTGCAGCTCGGCCTTGTTGATGGCATCGCCCAGGCCGATGATGAACGAGTCGGCGGTGGTCGCCTGCAGCTTCGTGTTCGCCTCGTCGAGCGAGTGACGGCCGGCCTTGTCGCGCCGGTCGGTGACGAAGATCAGCTTCTCGGTGTGCTGGGGCGCGGTCGCGTGCGAGGCCGCCTCGTCCAGGGCGTCGAGCGCCGCCACGTACGTGCCCCACAGGTCGATGTTGCGGTTGTGGGGGCGGAACTTCCGCATGCCGGCCAGCCCGGGCTTCAGCTCGGTGTCCTCGTAGCGAATGAACGACTTCAGCCCGTCGCCGTCGAACGCCGCCACCGACAGGTGCGTGTCCTTGGCGATGCGATCGACGAAGTTGCCGATGGCGTCGTGCAGCGTCGACAG
The DNA here is from genome assembly GCA_036500205.1 of Polyangia bacterium. Classification (GTDB taxonomy): domain Bacteria; phylum Myxococcota_A; class Polyangia; order Fen-1088; family Fen-1088; genus DASYCK01. The sequence goes on from DASYCK010000196.1 coordinate 6,449, forward strand.
ATACTCCGAGTCGACCAGGGGACCGCTCAGATCGACCACCACCGACACGTAGCGATCGAGCACCGTCGTCGTCGGCAGCAGCGCCCGCTTCAGCTTCTTGGCGGGGATCTGCTTGCCGTCCTCGTAGACCTTGAAGTCGGAGGCCAGCAACGTCACCGGCTGACCGTCGTCCTCGCGCGTGACCTTCAGGTATATCGCCACGTTCGCGGGCGCGGCGACGGCGGTGCTGACCTTCTTGATCTGTAGATTCGGGGTGGTGGCGCAAGCGGTCCCGCCCAACACCAACGCCACCACGAAGGCCGCCCAACACCGTGATCCCGAGGTTCCTGACGATCGGACGGATGCCGGCATCAACGGTTCTCCTCGCAAGGTGCCGCATCATACCGATGACGCGGCGCGGACGCGAAACGGATCCGTCAGAGCCGGCCGAGCGTCCCCGCCATGCGCCCACCGTCGACGGTGACGACCGAGCCGGTGACGTAGTCGGCGCCGCACAGGAAGCGAACGGCGCGCGCCACGTCGCCGGGCGCGCCGACGCGACCGAGAGGGATGCGCGCCACGATGCGGCGCCGATCGGCCTCGGGATAGTCGTCGGGGAACGCCACGGTGCCGGGCGCCACCGCCACCACGCGCACCTTCGGCGCCAGCTCGAGCGCCAGGATGCGGGTCAGCATGGCCAGCCCTGCCTTCGCGGCGCCGTAGTGGGCGTAGCCGCTCCAGGCGTGAAAGGCGGCCACGTCGAGGATATTCACGATGACCCCGCCGCGCTTGCGCAGGTGCGGCGCCGCGGCCTGCGCCAGGCGAAACGGCGCCTCCAGGTTCAGCGCCAGCATGTCCCGCCAGGCCCGCTCGTCGATGGTCTCGAACGGGCGCCGATCGAAGGCGGCGGCGCTGCAGACGAGGACGTCGAGGCGCCCCGCCCAGGCCACCACGTCGGCGATCAATCCGACGGCGTTCGCCGGCGTCGACAGATCGGCGCCGAACGCCCGCGCCCGCCCCGCCTCGCCGGCCGCCTCGATGGCCCGCACGGTGGCGCGCGCCCCCGCCGCCGAACGGGCGTAGTGGACGGCCACCCGCGCCCCCGCGCGTCCCAGCTCCTCCGCGATGGCGCGCCCCACCCGGACCCCTGCCCCGGTGACCAGCACCGCCCGCCCCGCGAGCTCGCGGGCCATTTCCCGCTGTTTCGGACGCGAAGGCGGGGACGGCTGACGGGACCTGGGCGACGGCATGGCGGCCGCCAGCATAGTCAACGAGGGCGCCGTTTGCCTCCGCGACCCCCTGATATAAGGTAACCAGATGCCACGACGACTCTACGCGGTGAACGAGATCGAGGCGCTGATCCCCGAGCTGGAGGCGACCTTCTCCCGGATCCTTCAGCTCCGCGTCGGAATGCGGGGCTTCGAGAAGAAGCTGGAGGCGGCCGGCGTGGACGTCGACCTCGACGAGGACGGCAACGAGAACGAGCCGGCCGAGATCGCGGAGACGCGGGCGATGTTCCGCGGGTACTACGAGGCGCTGTCGGAGAGCCTGGAAGGCATCCGGGCGCTGGGCGGCGACGTGAAGGATCTGGACCTGGCGCTGGTGGACTTCCCGGGGCGGCGCGGCGATCAGGACATCCTCTTGTGCTGGAAGCTGGGCGAGAAGCGCATCCAGTTCTGGCACACGGCCGACGAGGGGTTCGCGGGGCGGCGCCCTCTCGAGGACGGCATGACGCACACGCCGCATCTGGACTGACCGTGCCGGCGGCTGACGGCACCCAGAAGGCCGGTGCTCCGACGGCGCCGGCGCAGGCGGCCATCGCCGCGGCCGTGGACGCGTTCCTGCGCGCCTGCGGCCTCGATCCCGGCGTGGTCGGCGATCTGCGCGACACGCCCGAGCGGGTGGCCCGGCTGTGGCGCACCGAGTTCCTGGCCGGCTACGAGATGTCGCCGGAGACGATCCTCGCCGATCCGGTCGTGGGTGAGGCCGATCCGGACGTGGTGGTGGTGGGAGGGCTGCGCTTTCACGCCATGTGCCCGCACCACCTGCTCCCCTACCGCGGGATCGCGCACGTCGCTTACATCCCCGACGGCAAGCTGGTCGGCTTCGGGCGGCTGGCCGAGCTGGTCGACTGCTTCACCAAGCGGCTGACCCTGCAGGAGCGCGCCACCCACCAGATCGCCCAGGCGCTGTGCGCGAACCTGGGCGCCAAGGGGGCCGGTTGCGTGATCGAGGCCGAGCAGCTCTGCCTGGCGCTGCCGGGCGAGAAGCACGACGCCTCCGGCGTGGTCACCAGCGCCTTCGTGGGCGCCATGCGCGAGCGCCCCGATCTGAAGGCCCGGCTGCTGGAAGCGGCGAACCTCGGCGGTCGGGCGCGATGAAGCTGGACGGCAAGACCGCGGTGGTGACCGGCGCCTCGCGCGGCATCGGCCGCGCCATCGCCGCGCTGTTCGAGCTGGAGGGCGCGCAGGTGGTCGGATGCGCGCGCCAGGCGGCCGCCGGCATCGACGCCTGTGACGTCACCCAGGCGGACGACGTGGAGCGGTTCGCCGCCTCGGTGAGGCAACGCTTCGGCGTGCCCGACATCGTCGTGAACAACGCCGGAACGGTGGTGCGCGCGCCCATGGACGCGCTGGCCGAGACCGAGTGGGACAGCGTCGTGGGCTCGAACCTGAAGGGGACGTTCCTGATCACGCGGGCTTTTCTGGGCGACATGCGCGCGCGCAGGCGGGGCCGGATCATCAACATCGCCTCGATCTCGGGACGACTGGGAACGGCCGGCCTGGTGGCCTATTGCGCCGCCAAGCACGGCGTGGTCGGGCTGACCCGGGCGCTCGCCGAAGAGGTGCGCCCCGACGGTCTGACCGTGAACGCCATCTGCCCCGGCTCGGTCGACACCGACATGCTGCGCGTGGGGATGCCGGGCGCGAAGCCGAACATGACGGTCGACGACGTGGCGCGCGTCGCGCTGTTTCTTGCTGCCGACGCCCCCGCCGCGATGACCGGCTCGTGCGTCGACGTGTTCGGTTGAGGGCAGGCCTTCGTGTCGACGCCCCCTCCTGAATCCGCGTCCGACCGGCTCTTCGCGGAGGCGCTCGAGCGGCTGCCGATGTTTCCGCTGCCGGGGGTGGTGCTGTTCCCTCACGCGCTGCTGCCGCTGCACATCTTCGAGGAGCGCTACAAGAAGATGGCGCGCGATCTGCTGGCCTCGCATCGCCATCTGTCGGTGGCGCTGCTGGAGACGCCGACGGACGCCCCGCGCACCGATCGTCCCCCCGTGCGCCCCATCATGGGCGTGGGCGAGGTGGTGATGGCCCACGAGCTCCCCGACGGCCGCTTCAACCTGGTGGTGCGCGGGCGCGCGCGCATCGAGCTGCAGCGCGAGCTGCTGTCGGACGAGCCCTACCGCCTGATCGTGGGGCAGGTGCGCGCCGACCTGCCGGTGAAGAACGCGGGCGAGCTGGTGGACGCCGACCAGTCGCTGCGGGCGCTGGTGGGGCGCCTGGCCGACAACATTCCCGAGGGGGGCGAGCTGTTGCGCCAGGTGGTGGCGTCGCAAGCGACCCCGCACGAGCTGGCGGATGTCCTGGCGGCGGCGCTGGTGGTCGACACCCACAAGCGGCAACGCCTGCTGGAGAGCCGCGATCTGATGAAGCGGATCGAGCGGGTGACTGCCGAGGTGGTGGCGATGACGGGTCGGGTCGGCGGCGGCGGCCTCGCGAACTGACCGCGGGTCAGCCCTGATCGACGACGTCGGGGGACGACTCGTCGTCGGCGGGGGTGTCCGTCTCCGGGACGTTCGACAGCCGGCTCAACTGGCGAAAGCGGATGGCGTGGTGGCTCCACACGCCGCAGAACGCGAGAAAGACCGAGAGCAGCACGAACGCCAGCGACGGGGCGCCGCGCGCGATGGCGATCGACAACCCGACGATGGCGGTGGCCGACCAGACGACCTTCAACCCCAGCATGGCGCGGAAGGCCTCGACGCCGTCGTTCCGGCCCCGCCACGACTGCACGCCGATGCCGAGGAGCGCGGCCCCCACCAGCCGGGTCGTCACCGGATCGACGGCGGTCCAGCCCAGCCGCGGCAGCACCAGCTCGGGAAACAGCAGCAGCGGAACGCCGCAAACGACGTCGATCAGCGCGTGAACGGCGAACCAGGTACGGAGCGAGGCGGGGACTTCCATGTGGTCGTGGCGCACAGCATGCACCAGCGGATGAGGCAAACCAAGCCGGCTTCGGGGCGAGCGCAGGCCCTCGAAAGTTGGCGGGGGGCGCCGGTTCCCGTACCGTGAGACGCATGGGCAGGCGGGGCTTCGCGACGTTCGTCATCGGGTGCGCGATGATGGCGTGCGCATGCGAGACGGGGGTGGTGCCGCCGCCGAACGACGGCGCCGCGATGGCCGACAGCAGCGATGCGGCCGCGGGAAATGACGCGGCCGCATCGTGCTCGCTGCTGGTGGCGAGCTGCCCCGACCACCAGGGTTGCTACCCCTATCCCTTCGAAGCGGCGAGCCCGAACGGCACGCTCTGCGCCTTTCAAGGCATCGGTGACGACTCGATCCCCTGCCAGTCCCAGCTCGATTGCGACGGACAGTCGATCTGCCGGACCCCGGGCGATCCAGCCGCGGTCTGCTTGACCCGATGTGACCCGACGGCGCCGACGTGCCCTCCGGGAACAGGCTGCTCCCCGCTGCCCGGATTTCCGGGTGTGGGGACCTGCACGCTGTAAGGGCTGGTGCCGGTTCGATGACGAGCGTCCCCTCACCCCGGCCCTCTCCCCGCTCCGCGGGGCGAGGGTGACGCCTTGGCGCGGGTTGTGGTGCGAGGGAGGTCTTGTTTCTGGCGAACCGGAAGGGAGAAGCGTGGCGGGCCCTCACCTCGGCTCTTCCCGCTTGAGCGGGGCGAGGGTGACGGCACGGGCGGGGGCTGTTGAGCGGTGGAGGGTTTCCTTTCTGGCGGACCGGACGAAGCCGGCGAAATTGATCACGGTGAGTGGAAAATCCCGTCACCCTCGCCCCGCGAAGCGGGGAGAGGGCCGGGGGTGAGGGGCCGTCCGCCAGCGCCGCCAGGATTACCTCGAGGACGCCATCGATCTCACGAAACACCAGCTCCGTCTGGAACCGCAGCACCGTCACGCCCCGTCGAGTGAGATAGCGCGTCCGCGAGGCATCGTAAGCCTGCGCGTCCGGGTGAAAGTGCTGACCTCCGTCCAACTCGACCGCAAGGCGTCGATCCGCGCAGAAGAAGTCGAGGATGAAAGGGCCACAGGGATACTGCCGACGGAACTTGAAGCCCACGAACCTCCTCCCACGCAGACGGGCCCACAGGGCCGCTTCCGCATCCGTGGATCGACGACGAAGCTCCCGGCGACGGACGAGCGACAGATTCACGGAGACTTGTCGGCTGCCGGACGACCAACGTTGTCTCCCTGTCGCGCCCCTCACCCCGACCCTCTTCCCGCTGAGCGGGGCGAGGGTGACGGCTCGAGCGGACGTTCGCAGCAACCGAACGTGACGTCTTCCGCGGCAAGGAAGAAACGGACGGAGGTGATCCCGGTGAGCGAAAGACCAATTCACCCTCGCCCGCAGAGCGGGAAGAGGCCGGGGTGAGGGGCCCCACTTCTCACCTCGCCCCGCCCAACAGATCGGCGACCGCCGCGGCGTCTGCGTAGGTGAGGGCCAGCGCGAGGGCGTGTTCCAGCAGCGGCTCGGTGGCGAGCATCTTCCTCGCGGCGTAGCCGGTGGCGTCGATGCGCGGGTGCATCGACAGCACCGTCAGCGACGACGCCGCGCCCACCCCCGGGAACGTCTGCCAGCCCAGGACCGCGCCGCGCGTGGCGCCGTCGACGACGGTCGCGCGCACGGACGGCTCGCCGTAGGTCACGCGCCAGGTGGCATCCAGATCGACGAACGCGACGTTGTCCTCGACGGCGATGCGCAGCTCGTTCGCCGTCTGCCCCGGCAACCGCTTGATCGACTTCCACCCGGGGAATACCTGCCAGCTCTCGGGGGTCCCCACCCGCTGCGCCACCGCCTCCGGCGCGCCCGACACCGCGACGGCCGCCGAGACCCAGGCCAGCCTCCCCGTCGGCGCGCGATGAACCGCCGCCACCACCCCCGCCTTGCGCAGCGACGCGAACGCCCCCCCCGCCAGCGACGCCCCGTCGAGCGCCGTGGCCAGCGGCGCCGCGATCGGTGCCGTGGGGCGCGGCAGCACGTCTTTGTGCGGGGGCGACTCGGCCTCCAGCGCCACCGCGCGCGTCACCACCCAAGCCGCGGCAGCCGTCAGCGCTGTCTCGGCCCACGGATCGTGGCGCGCCACGCGGCGGATGATCCAGTTCGCCGAGCGCGCCTCGACCTGAACCTCGCTCACCAGGATCGTCGCCTTGCCATCGGGCGCCGTCGCCACCCGAAAGCGAACGTGCCCGGGCGCGAACGCCCCCTCGACCAAGGTCAGCTCGACCACGTCGCGCTGACGCGACAGCCACGCCCTCCCCTTCAGGTTGAACAGCGGGATCTCGAGCTCCCACGCCAGCAACCGCTCGGGCCCGGTCGTCGGATCCGCCGCCGGCCGCGTCGCCACCACGTCGGCGTGAACGAGCGACGGCAACGCCGCCCGGTAGCGCGCCGGATCGAGCAGCACCGCCCCCACCGCCGCCGGCGAGGCGTGAACCCGCGTCGCCACCGTCACCGACGGTCGGGGTGCCGGCCGTCGTGCCCCCGGAAACAGCACCACGTCGACGTCATCGCCGACCACCGCCGCGAACGCCCCCGGCGCGGCGCCCCGCGGCTCCGCCCCGAACGCGAAATCGCTCGCCACGGCGACCGCCAGAAGCGTCAGCGCCGCGCGAGCGATCATGCCGCGAGAAACTTACCGATGAAAGAACGAACCGCCGGGAGCTTGGCCCCCGGCGGTTCCGGAAACCCTAGGCGCGCGCCTCTTCGCTGCGAACGCTCGCGCGCCCGCCGGAGACCCGAGCCCACACGCCGTCGACGCGAGCCTTGGCGCTGCTGCGGAGCTTCTCGGCCACCACCGGCCGCGCCTCCGCCCACTCCTCGCGCACCTGCGCGATGAAGGCCGGCGACTTCTCGACCCACTTGGCCCGCATGGCCGCGATCCGGCCCGGCGCCGCGCGCAACGCGGAGACCGTCCCGACGACGGCCGCCTTCGCCCGCGCCACCCGGATCTGCGACTCGGTCATGCTCAGCAGTGGCGCGATCTCGGCCAGACGATCGGCCGCGGTGCCCGCCGCCGCGTGCGGCGCGCGATGCAGACCGCTCGCCAGCTTCGGATGCGAGGCGAAGAACGCCTTCACGTCGTCCGCCTTCAAACCCAGCTTCTCCAGGTTCTCGGCGTACTCGCGCTGCGCGGCCAGACGGGCCTTGAACAGGAACATCTGCACGCGGCTCTGCACGTTGACCTTGCCGTCACCCGACGTCTCGATCGCGCAGAAGATGCTCTCCGGGTACAGCCCCATGATCATGCTCTGGATGCCGTCCGACACGCCCGACGAGGGCATGCAGCCGAACGGCTTCACCGACAGCGTCATGTGCGACTTCTTGTGCAGCACGTTCAGCACGAACTTGCCGACCTCCATGTGGCCTTCGCCGCCACGGATGTTGTTGTTGTAGAACTTGTGCGCCGCGGTAGCGATCTCGTCCATCTCGGGCAGGTGGTAGCCGGTGTAGCCGATGGCCCCGCCGAACAGGTGGAACGCCGCGCGGATGGCCATGTCGGCCACGAACAGCCCGCCCAGCTTCTTGCCGACCTTCTCGTCCTTCAGACCCTTGCGGGCCGTCTTGTCGAGGCTCTTCAGCTCGGCGCGCAGCTTGGTGTCGTAGCGCCCTTCCCACAGCATGAACAGCAGCCAGTTCGTCACGAACTGGATGTCGCACTCGGCGCCCTCCTGCTCGAGGAACCGCTGCAGCTGGTAATTGCCGTCGCCCTCGGTCGTCATGGCCCAGAACTCGCCGATGATCGACACGCGCGGCGCCGGACGCGTCCAGTCCAGCTTCACCGCCGCGAACTCGCGCCGGCCCCGGATCAACGCCGCCAGCACCGACTTCTTCGCCACCAGCGCGTCGTGGACGTAGCGCTTGGTGTTCTCGATGGCGCGGTCCGTGGCGCCCGTCTCGATCTCGAACGGCCGCATGCGGTAGCCCATGCCGTTGATGACGTCGCCGGCGATCAGCGCCTTCAGCAACCCCAGGAAGAACGTGGGATTCATCTCCAGGCCGGCCTCTTCGCCCGTGGCCTGCTTCAGCCCGCCGGTCTGCTGGAACAGCATGACCCGGAAGCCCTCGAAGCCGGCGTCGCGCAGCGCCTTGCGGTACTCCGTGGCGTACATGCCGAAGCGGCAGGGGCCGCAGGCGCCCGCCGTCAGGAACACGTACTTCTTGACCATCTCCGACGGCGGCAGCCCCTCGGCCTCACCGCGCTCGGTCAGAAACTTCACCAGGTTGCCGACGGTGAAGTAGGTCGGGTTGCACTGGCCGCGGTTGCCGAACTCCTTGCCGTAGCGAAGGGCGTCGTTGTCCGGCATGTCGATGACCTCGACCTTGTAGCCGATGCCCGTCAGCGCGCCCTTGACCAGATAGTCGTGGGCGGCCGTCAGGCCCGATACCAGCAAGGTCGTCGTCTCGCGCTCGGACTTGGTGAACTGAGGGTTCACCATCGGATCGAACCAGTGCTCGATGTCGACCTTCTTGCTGGTCGCCACGCCCGCCGCCTCGGCGTCCAGGCGCGCCAGCTCGGCGTCCACGTCGATGTCGGCAGCGGCCGACAGATCCTCGACCAGTCCGTCAGTCACGATCGGCAATTTGAAGGGGTTGCTCTTGTCGGTTCCCATGTGTGTGTCTCCCGCTTTCTATCCGGAGGCGACTGAGGTCGCCGCCGTGTCGCCGAGTTTCTGAACCTGTCCGTCGTTCCGCTTGATGCCCAACTTCATGATGCCGGCCTTCTTCATCTCGTCCTGCGCGATCGAGCGCAACTCGGCGGCCGAGGGCGCCTGTCGCGCCTGCTCGTACGCCCCCACCCGCTCGGTGATCTCGGCGATTTGCCGGGCCACGTTGTCGTCGTGCTGGGCCCGATCGGCGAGCTGCTTGGCCTTCAGGCTCAGCAGCATCAATCGCTTCTTGTCGATCGCATACAGCATGTCGTTCTTGCCGCTGCGCACGTCGTCCAGGCGCTCCTTGTGCAGCGTCAGGCTGTGCGCGTAGGTCTTCACGCGGATCTTGATCGACCCGCCCGGCTTGTTGGCGTCGATGTCGTGCAGCGCCGAGTAGGGCGTGCCCGCCTTGGTGATGATGCTGTCGATGATGCCGTACGTCGGCGCGTCGTGGCCGCACTTGAACGACGACAGATCCAGCACCACCACGTTCGGGTGATGGGCCGCGAACTTCGCCGCCCACACCTTCATGGACGAGTTCGAGGAGTAGTTCTCCGGCCACACATCGCTGATCTCGAGCGGCGTCTTGATGAGCCCCCGCTTCAGATCCTCCTCGAAGAAGCGCGCCAGATACTCCTCGTCCTTGGGGATGGAGCGGATCGACAGCACCGGATACCCCAGCACCTGGAACTCCTCCAGCACGCTGTGGTTCATCCCGGGGTCGAGGTGGTACGGCCGCCCCAGCAGCAGGATGGCGATGCGATCGTCCGCCTCGACCTGATCCAGCACGGCCCGGCCTCGCTTCTCCATCTCGACGTCCAGCAGGCGCAGCGCCTCGAACGCCTCGTCACAGGCGAAGTCCGACTCGTCCTCGGTGATGTCCAGCTGATCCTTGAAGCAGGTGAACAGCTGGCGCCGCAGCAAGGTCGGCTCGATGAGCGAGGCCGCCGGATCGAGGTACTTGATGCCGCGCTCGGCGAAGAAGTCGACTTCCTTGGTGAAGGCCGCCTTCAACACGTTCGGCGCGCCCGCCACGATGGGGCACGACGCGTAGTCCATGGCGTTCTTCACGAACGACGGCACGTGCGTCAGCGTGGGGAAGAAGATGATCGACAGCGGCTTCTCTTCCGTGTGGTGATGGAAGAGCAGGTTGTGGATGTGCGCCTG
>DASYCK010000197.1:0-9879 GCA_036500205.1 Polyangia bacterium
GAGCGAGCAGGCCGCGGCCAGTCCGCCGAGCGGCTGACCCGCAGGGTCGGCCAGTCCGCCGAGCGGCTGAAGCGCTGGTATAGTCGCAGCGCTTCTCGCTCGAGCCGGTGAGGTGGTCGCGGCGGGCCCTTCGGGCGCCCGTCGAGGAAAGTCCGGGCTCCGCAGGGCAGGGTGCTGGCTAACGGCCAGTCGGGGTGACTCGAAGGAAAGTGCCACAGAAAACAGACCGCCGTCGGCTCAGGCCAACGGCAAGGGTGAAAAGGTGCGGTAAGAGCGCACCGCCCCCTCGGTGACGAGGGGGGCACGGCAAACCCCACTCGGAGCAAGACCAGTCCGGGATCGCGGGGGCAACCCCGCCGACGTGGCCCGCGTCGATCCGATCTCGAGTCGGTCGCTAGAGCCGTTCGGCAACGGACGGACCAGAGGAATGACGCCCCCGCGCGGCAACGCGTGGAACAGAACCCGGCTTACGGCCAGCTTCAGCGAGAGGCCTTTTGCCGTCGGGTGCGTTGCCACGATTTTCCGGTTACGTGCCGCTCGGGATAGAATGTCCACGTGAAGGCCTTCGCCTGGTCGGTATCTTGGGGATGGGGTTTCTGCGCGGCCGTGGTCCTCACCGTCGCTGGCGCGCTGTTCCTGTCGGGCGCCTGCGGCTCCGGCGGAAACTACGAGCGCCTTCCCGGCGGACCTGGTGGTGACAGCGGATTGGGGGGCGACGGCACAGGTGGCCTCGGCTCGGGCGGCAGTATCGGCACCGGCGGCACGATGGTGGGGAGCGGGGGCACTGGCATGGGCGGCAGCGCCGCCGTCGGCGGAACGAACGGTGGTGGAGTCGGCGGCGCGGCGGGGAGCGGGACGGCGGGCGCGCCCGCGGGCGGCGCGGCCGGCCATGTCTCGGCGAGCGGCGGCGCCGCGGGTGGTTCCATCGGCACGGGCGGCGTGGTCAGCACGGGTGGCGTCGGCACCGGCGGCGTGGGCACGGGCGGCGCTGGCACGGGCGGCGCCGTCGGTGGTTCGGCCGGGGGGCGCGGCGGCGCGACGGGCGGCGGCGGAATGACGAGCTCTGGCGGTGCGACGGGCGGCGGCGGAGCGGCCGGTGGCGCGGGCGGCGCCGCAGCCTCGCAGAAGATCATCAGCATCGACTTTGTCGGTGGCGTCGTCAGCGGGGGCAGCATCACCACGATGACACCGATGGCGGCTACCGAGGTGGCGGGCGTCAAACCGGCCGCGAACTGGAACAGCGCGGCCGGCAACGCGTCGGCGACGGCGCTGACGCCTCTGGTAGCGGCCGACGGCTCGGCGGTGACCGGCAGCAGCATCACCTGGAGCGCCGCGAGCGCGACCGGCAGTCCAGGGGTCTACAGCGCGGGGTTGACGGATATGCCAGGGAACGCGCGCATGATGAATGGCTACCTGGATCCGGCGAGTGGAGCCCTTCCGTCGGCCACGATCGCCGTCAGCGGACTGGGGAGCCTGACGGGCGGCTACGACGTCTACGTCTATTTCCTCGCCGCGCTCAGCACCGGGCAAACCCGCACCCATACGCTAGCGATCGGGTCGACCAGCGTCACCGTGTCACAGACGGGGCCCACCGCCTTCACGACCTTTTCGCCGGCCACCAGCGGGGGAACGACCGGCAATTACGTCGTCTTCAAGCAAGTCATGGGCGCCTCGTTCACCTTGACCTCCACGGCGGTGTCCGGAGCCACCAAGCGCGCGCCCGTCAACGGCATCCAGATCGTCTGGCCATCGGGCTCGTAACCGCGTTCGTGTTACGTTAGCGCCGTCATGGCGATCGTCGCGTGCCCCGAGTGCAAGGGCCAGGTTTCGTCCTCGGCCGCGGCTTGCCCGCACTGCGGGCATCCGCTGGGCCCGGCGGTGGCGGCGCGCCCCGCGTTCGGTCGCGCCACCGCTCCCGAGGAGACGTTGTGGGAGGGCACGCCGTCGATCAAGACGATGACGGTCGGCATCGTCAGCACCGTGCTGTTCGCGATGGTGATGACGACCGCGATGGCCCTCAGCTACCACCCGGCGCTGCGCTTCATCGGCGGCATCTCGGATGGTCTGGCCAGGACGGTTCACGACGACGAGCCGGGGCTGCGCCTGGCCGCCGTGGTGTTCGTGGTGTTCGTGGTGGGGAGCCGCGCCGCCAAGCTGGTCTGGCAGATCGTCGCGCTGCGCGGCCAGCACTACCGCCTGTCGAATCAGCGGCTGCTGATCGAGGGGGGCGTGCTGTCGAAGACCATCACCGAGATCGACATGCGCGCCATCGACGAGATCGTGTTTCACCAGACCGCGCTCGAGCGGCTGCTGCGCGTGGGCGAGATCGTCGTCATCTCCTCGGAGCCGGGCGGGCGCGGCAACCGCGAGCGGGTGCGCCTGGTCGGCTTGCTCGATCCGCGCGCCATCCGCGAGAAGATCCGCACGGCCGCCTACGAGGCGACCGGCAATCAGGTCTTCATGCGCTCGACCTGAACGGGGGGAGTCACCACCTCGGCGTGGGCGATGCGATCGAGGCGGAACTGGCGTCGCGCGCTGGTCTCGACGTCGATCGCGTCGATGCGCGTCTCGTGGCGGTCCATGGCCACCGAGACGACGCGAACGCAGCGCTTGGTCTCGATGAAGTTTCCGTCGACGTAGGTGATGCGCAGCGGCTGCTGCTCGAACCAGGCACGCTCGAGCGCCGCCCGCACCGCCTGCTTGCTGGGGAGCGCCGGGACGCCGTGGAACGACAGCTCCGCCAGCCGGGTCAGCAGCTCGCGCTGGGCCGACGTCGAAAGCGCGGCGCGCACCTTGTCCAGCCCCGACTCGAGCGTGCCGGCGAACGGCAGCAGTCGCATGTCGATGGCGAAGCGCCCCAGCACGGTCAACAGCGCCGCCTCGCGCGCCGTGAAGTTCACCGGCGGGAGGGTGTAGCTGCGCTCGAGCGCGTAGCCTCCGCCGCGCCCCCGCTCGGCGGTCAGGGGGAGCGCGGCGGCGCGCAGGGAGTCGAGATCCCGGTAGATGGTGCGGATGGTGACGTCGTACCGCGCGGCCAGCTCCTCGGCGGTGATGCCGGTGCGACGTCCCCGCAGGAACTCGGCCAGGGCGAACAGGCGTTCGGTGCGACGCATGGTGAAGCGATAATACCTGACATAATGCTGTCACGTCTCCGCTCTAACGTGTCCTCGCCGGCTGACACAACCCAAGGAGAACACGGATGAAAACCAAGAATGACATCGCCCCCGCCCCCGACACCGTCCACCCCGGCAGCTGCCATTGCGGCGCCGTTCGCTTCGAGGTGCGCCTGGGTGCCGAGGTGACCGGCTCGCGCTGCAACTGCACCATCTGCACGAAGACGGCGATGACCGGAACGTCGGTCGAGCCGGACGCCTTCACGCTGCTGTTCGGAGAGGACAACCTTGGCGCCTACGAATGGGGCGGCAAGACCGGACGGCGGTTCTTCTGCAAGACCTGCGGCGTGCAGTGCTTCGGGCGGGGCCACCTGGCCGAGATGGGTGGGGACTACGTCTCGATCAACCTGAACGCACTCGACGACGTCGACACCGCCGACCTGAAGATGATCTACTGGGACGGTCGCCACGACAACTGGCACGCCGGCCCGCGCCCCACACCGTGGCCGATCGTGGAAAAGCGTGCCTGAGACGCTTCAGCCGAACGCGGCCCAGGTCTCGTTCGCGCGCGCGCTCAGCTCCATGGTGAGCCGGCGCAACCCGGTGTCGCCCACGCCCAGCGTGTAGGCGCAGCGGGCCAGCAGATCCGACCGCAACACCCGATCGCCGGTTGGATCGCCGAACCCCGCCAGGCGCATCGCGACGGCGCCCCCCAGCGCGGTCGCGCATTCGAGCGGTGACAGCGCGGACGCCCGCGCCTCCGCGTGGTGTTCGCGCGCCAGCTCGACCAGCTTCGCCGAAAGCTGCCAGCGCTGCAGGATCCTCGCGCCCACCGCCGCGTGGTGCCTGGTGATCGCGGCCAGCATCGACGTCGAATCGGAGATGCGCTCGAGGGGATCCATCGACTTCGAGAGCGCCGCCAGCAGGTACGACGCCCCGACGTCCAGCAGCAGTCCCGCCTGAAAACATTCGCGTTGCCCGAGGGCGACCTCGGGGTCAGCGACGCCAGCGATGCCCTGCATGGCCAGCGCGCGCGACACCGAGAAGCGCCAGATGCGATCGTTCAACGTGCGGATGGCCGGCACGGCGACGGGGAACAGCTCGCGCAGCGACGCTGCCTGCGTGACCGCCCACGCCGTGTCGGCGCCCAGCGCTTCGAGGGCGGCGCGCACGTCCGGGGAATCTCCGGCCGTCCAGGCTGGTGTAGCCCGCGCCATTCGCAGCACCGCCTCCGCCATCCGCGGATCCTGCTCGACACACGTTGCCACGCCCTCCTGGGCGTTGGTCTCCTCCCCGGCCAACCTGCGCAGGCAGCGCAGGGCGGGGCCGTCGTCCCATGCGGCCAGCGTCGCCAGCGCGGGCGCGGTCGCCAGTTGCTCGATCCGCGCTGCCGCGTCCATCGGTCCCGCCAGATTCGCGCCCCGCCGAAGCTGTGCGGGCGAGCCGGCGCCGGCCGGCACGTTCAGCTCGCGGAGCGCGCCGAACAGGTCGAGCGCGCGGTCGAGGGCCTTCCGAAGCTCCTCCTCGGCCCACGGTTTCTTCAGATAATCGACCGCGCCTTCGCGCAGGGCGCTGATGGCGTCGTCGAGCTCTCCCTGTCCGCTCATCAGGATCACGCTGCCCGGCAGCCCCTGGGCGGTCAGACGTCGCAGCAACTCGTGACCGTCCATTCCCGGCATGTGGATGTCGCTGAGCACCACGGCTGGATGCAGGCGTTCCACGAGCGTGATTGCCTCGTTGCCGTCCGCGGTGTCGACGACGTCGTATCCCATGCGCCGGAGGTGGCGGCCCAGCGCGGTGCGAATCGCCTCCTCGTCGTCGACGATCAAGACGAGCGGTCGCGTTTGTGTCGGTTCGTCGCCGTTCATGTCGTGGCGTCCCCCCCGGTCAATATTCGCCTCTGACGTCGGTCTCGTCCAGGACCTGGCGCACCTTGGTCATCAGCCGGAGTGGCGTGAGGGGCTTTTGCAGGTAGGCGATGTGCGCTTCCAGAATGCCGTGTCGCAGGATGCTGTCGTCCGTGTAGCCCGACATACACAGCAACTTCATGGCGGGTCGCAAGGTCACCAATCGCCTGGCCAGCTCCGGACCGCTCACCTGAGGCATCACCACGTCGGTCAAGAGCAGATCAATCGCGCCCGCATGCTGTTCGGAGTGAAGGAGGGCTGCCCCGGCGTTGCTTGCTTCCAGAACCTGGTAGCCGTTCTTGCGCAGGATCGAGGCGGTCACCACCCGGACCTGCTCGTCGTCTTCGACCAGCAGGACCGTCTCCGAGCCGCGCCTGAGGGCGACGGGCTGCACGGGGCGAACGGCGTCGATCTCGGCGGTGACGCGCGGCAGGTAGATCTTGAACGTCGTCCCTCGGCCCACCTCGCTGTAGACCCAGATCGATCCGCCGGCCTGCCGCACGATCCCGAAGACGGTCGCCAGACCGAGGCCCGTCCCCTTTCCGAGGCCCTTCGTCGAGTAGAAGGGCTCGAAGATGCGCGCCTGGGTCGCCTTGTCCATGCCGCTTCCCGTGTCGGTCGCCGCCAGCATGACGTACGGTCCCGCCTTCACGTCGGGGTGGATGCCGGCGTAGCGCTCGTCGAGCATGACGTCGGCCGTCTCCAGGGTCAGCTTGCCCCCCGTCGGCATGGCGTCGCGAGCGTTGACGACCAGGTTCATGATGACCTGCTCCATGCTTCCCGGATCGATGCGAACCCGTCCTATCTCTGGCGTCAACACCGAGACGAGATCGATGTCGGCGCCGACGATCCGCTGCAGCATCCGATCCGTTTCCTTGAGGACATGATTCAGATCGATGACCCGAGGTTCGATGACCTGCTGTCGGCTGAACATCAACAGTTGCCTCGTCAGATCGGCCGCGCGGCGCCCCGCCTTGCAGATCTCCTCGACGTCGAGCCGCATCGGCTCGCCGGGGCTCAGCTCGTCGAGCAAGGTGTCCCCATAGGTCAAGATGACGGTCAGCACGTTGTTGAAGTCGTGGGCGATCCCCCCCGCCAGCCGCCCCACGGCCTCCATCTTCTGCGATTGCCGCAGCAGCTCCTCGAGCCGCAGCCGCTCGCTGACGTCGCGCCCGATGACGAGGACGTGGGACGAACCTGCCACCTCGATGATCGTGCGGGAAAGCTCGACCTGGACCAGCTCCCCGTTGCGACGGCGGAAGCGTACCGGGGGCTCGGTTCCTCCGCCGCGCGCGACGGCCCCCTGGAAGTCGGCCTTTCGTGCGTCTTCTTCACCCTCGGGGGCGAAGTCCGAGAGGTGATGACCGACGAGCTCGGCGGGCGTCAGGCCGGTGATCTCCGCCCAGCCGCGGTTCGCTTCCAGGATGACCCCCTCGGGCGTCAGGAGCCCGATGGCGTCACCGGCGTTCTCGAACAGCGCGCGGTAGTGGCGCTCCGCGGACGCCAGCTTCGAGAACATCCGGCTGAGCGCCAGCGCCTGTCCGAGCTGCCGAGCGATCGACTGCGCCGCGCGTACGGCGGCCTTCCCCTCGCTCCCCGCGAAGTCGGCGCCGCTCGAGGCCAGCAGGAGGGCGCCGAGCGATTCGCCACGCGCCGCGATGGGGACGATGAGGGCCGACGCCGCGCCCAGCGCGGCAAGCAGAGCGTCCCCGGCCGCCGCCGCCGCCACCGAGGGGAGGATGACGTCGCCTTCGCTGATGGCGCGCGAGAGAAGGGCGGCGTGCGTCTCCCAGCTCACCCTCATTCCTGATCCGACCCAAGCCTTGAGCGCCAACGGTTCCTTGTTCGTGCCCAGAAAAATCGCCCCGATGGAGAGCCCAGCGGCGTCGAGGCACCGGGCCAAGGTGTCGTCGAGGACGCTCTCCGGATCGAGCTGCCGGGCCAAGGTGTCCGAGATTCCGTCGAGCAGCGACAGCGCCGAAGCCTGAAGGGAGACGCGCCGGGCCACCCCGATGCCGATGCGGGCTTGCCGCTCCAGCTGGTTGGCCACCCGTCGCAAATATTCGGTTTGTAGATCGGGTAGATCGTCCACCGACAGGGCCGGTTGGGGGACCGGCGCCTCCAGCGCCTCCAGCGCGGCCCGTACCACCGCGTCGAGACCCTCGGCGCGCGAGACGTAGCGGTTCGCGCCGAAGCGGGCGGCCAGGTGACGATCCTCTTCTTCCAGGTAGTGCGCCGACATGAGGACGATGGGCACGCCCGCTAGCTTGGGATCGGACCGAATGGCCTTGCAGACCGCGAAACCATCCATGCGCGGCATCAGCACGTCGCAGACGATGACGTCCGGAATCCGCTCCGTGGCCAGACGAAAGGCTGCTTCGCCGTCCTCCGCGGCGATGACCTCGAAGCCCGACTTGGAGAAGGCCAGCTGCGCCAGCTTGCGCTGGGTGGGATCGTCGTCGGCCAGGAGCACGGTCCGCCCGGATGGGAACACCCGCGCCGGCGCCTGGCCGACGTGCCGGGCCACGACCTCGATCAGGTGGGAAGGCTCGACCGGCCTCACCACCAGATCCAGGAAACCGGCCGCCAGCAGCCTCGGTTCATTGGCCTGGGCCCAGCCGGCCACGGCGATGACCGGGAGGTTGCGGGAGAGCAGCCGTAGTCGCCTGCCGACCTCGAAGCCGTCCAGGTCGGGCAACGCGCAGTCGAGCAGGACCAAGGCAGGCGCCTGCTTCGCCACCAGTTGCAGGGCGGCCTGGCCGTTCTCCGCCTCCTCGACGGCGTAGCCTTCGGCCTGCAACGTCAGACGCATCATCTTTCGCGTGGCCGCGTCGTCCTCGACCACCAGGATGGTCATGTCGCTCGCGGTGCTCACGAGCGGCCCTTCGCCGCCAGCAAATGCTCGGCGATCACCTGAGGCAGCGAATCGATGTCGATCGGCTTGGCGATGTAGCCATCACACCCGGCCGCGCGCGCCTTCTCTTCGTCTCCCTTCATGGCATAGGCGGTCAGCGCCAGGATCACGATGTCCTTGGTCGCGTCCTCGCCCTTCAAGCGGCGGGTCAGCTCCAGGCCATCCATGCCGGGGAGCTGAATGTCCATGAGGATGAGACGGGGGGTGAACGTCGAAAGCAAGCGGAGCGCCTCCTCGGCGTTCGTCGCCGTCGTCACCTGATAGCCGTCGCTCTGAAGCAGGATTCGCGCGAGCTTCAGGTTCGCCGCGTTGTCATCGACGACCAGAATTGTTTCACCGGGCATCGGTCTCTCCTGCGCCGGCGTCGCCGCTGGGCGCGGACGCCGCCGGTTCGGCAATGGCGTCGGGGACAGCCTCGTCGTCGGCGGACGCCTTGAGGACGATACGTTGCGACGTGGCACTGGCGGGACCGCTCGGCTGGCGCGGAAGCACCACCCAGAAGGTGCTCCCTTTGCCTGGCTCGCTCCTCACTCCCACGCTGCCGCCCTGGGCTTCGACGATGCGTTTGGTCAGGGCCAACCCCAGGCCGGTGCCGGCATACTTCTTGGCCATGCCGGCGTCCAGTTGCTGGAACTCGACGAACAGACGATGGGTGTCCTCGCGCCGGATGCCGATGCCCGTGTCCTCGACCTCGATGCGAAAGCGATCCCGGTCTTCGGGGGTCACGCGGATCGTGACGAGACCCTCCTCGGGGGTGAACTTCAGCGCGTTGGACAGGTAGTTGTAGAGGACCTGCTTCAACTTCGAGGGGTCGAGCAGCGCCGCCACCATCGAGTGGTCGACCTGCGTCTCGATGCGGATGCGCTTGGTGGATGCCAGCCCGCGCAGGATGTCGCTGACCTCCGTGACGATGTTTTCCAGATCCACCACCTCGGGACGAAGCGCCATCTTGCCCGACTCGATCTTGGCGAGATCCAGCACGCCGTTGATGAGCTGCAGGAGATGGCGCGAGCTGGTCAGAATGTCGCCCAGGTATTCCTTGTGATCACTGGAGACCGGCCCCACCTTGCCTTTGAACATCAGCTCTGCGAAGCCGATGATGGCGTTGAGCGGGGTACGCAGCTCGTGGCTCATGTTGGCCAGGAACTCGCTCTTCAAGCGGGTCGCCTCGTGCATCCGGCGATTCTCCGCTTCCAGCTCCTGGCTCTTCTGGCGCGCTTCTCGCTCCTCGATGCGCTTGCGTTCCGCGATGTCCTCGGCGTTGCGCCGTTCGGTGAGATCCCGCGTCACCTTGGCGAAGCCCACCAAGTTGCCCTCCGCGTCGCGGATGGCCGTGATGAGCACGTTGGCCCAGAACGCGGTGCCGTCCTTGCGGATGCGCCACCCTTCGTCCTCGACCTGCGTCGACGTGCGGGCAATCTGCAACAGGTGTTCGGGCTTCCCGCGCTTTCGATCCTCCTCCGGGTAGAAAACTGAAAAGTGCTGGCCGATGATCTCGGCGGGCGAGTAGCCCTTGCAGGACTGCGCCCCTGCGTTCCAGGTGGTCACTCGCCCGTCGGCGTCGAGCATGAAGATCGCGTAGTCCTTGACCGACTGGACCAGCAGGCGGAACCGCTCCTCGGAGGCCAGCAGCGCTTGCGCCGATTCCTTCTCCGCGTGGGGAACGAGCCCCGGGCTTGCCTCCACGGAAGTCGCTCCCACGCCACCGCCCACCGCTGCCGGCAGGCGCGGCGTGGTGGCCTTACTGGCTATGTCCCTTCTCCCCTCACGCACTCCCCGCCCGTGCAGCGTAATCCCGGTCACGCCTCGAAAGCTATCTAAATCGGCCTCCCGGGCACTTCCACTTCGGGACGGGCATGACGGCCCTAGCAGCCCGTGGTTAAAGTCGTCGCGCTGATACCGCCGGCAGGTGGGGCGTGAGCCAGATTGATTCGATGTCCGCCGG
>DASYCK010000198.1:0-48256 GCA_036500205.1 Polyangia bacterium
CCGGCGCCGCGCCGAGAACGAGCGCGAGCCGTCCTGCAGCCAGCGCGGCAGCAAGCAGAGATAGTATTCGGGCGACAGGATGGCCGACGACCCGGTGAGCAAGGTCGCCCAGGTCCCCGCGTCGTTGACCACGAAGCGATACACGACGGGGTCCATCGCGAACGGCAAGCTTTGCGACAGCTCTTGCTTGCGCTTGCGCATGATGGCGAGCAGCTCGATCTCCGCCTGCGCCTTGACACGCGGATCGAAGATGAACCCCATGCCACCGCCCGACATGCCGCCCAGCATCCAGAAGCCCCAGAAATCATCGCCGAAGCGCGCCCGGGTGTCCGCGATCAGCGCCTCGGTGTAGTAGTTCGAGACCCAGGGGATGATGGTGGAGAGCGGCCCCTCGAACATCGAGGTGGTGAGGCGACCGAGCTCCCGCATGTTGCCCTGACCGAGCGCGGTCACCACGCCCTCGAAGCTCTTCAACATCTCCTGCCGGGCGTTCCATTCGCGCGTGGTGCCCAGCAGGAACTTCTCGGTCACCATCTCCAGGATGGGACCGACGTTGGCCGCCATCCCCCCGTGCACGACGACCAGCGACTCCTCGATGCGGCGCCGCGCCTCGGGCGACACCCGATCGGCGCCCAGCAGCGTGTGGTTCGGCAGCAGCCGCCCCCGGCTCGATCCCCACTCGACGTCCCCCTCCACCGCCGCCACGCCCTCGATGAGCTTCATCCCGGGCCAGATCCCGCCGCTGTCCTGCCAGCCGCCGCCCGAGCCGCCCAGCCACTCGCCCAGGATGGCCCGCCCGGCGACGATGCGTCGCTCGGCCTCGCTCAGGCCGCCCGCCAGTGACTCGATCTGTCCGGTGGCGCGCATGCAGACGCTGATGAGCCCTCCGAGGAGATTGGTCGAGACGGCCAGGCGGCTCCCCTTCGGGATGTCGTTCACCTGGCTCGCCAGCTCGATGCCGCGACCGCGCCCCACGATCTGCTCGAGCACCAGGGCGAGCGGCTGATCGGACCCCTCCAGCGCGGGAGGAACGATGCCGGCGGCGATCACCGCTGCCTTGAGCAGGCCCAGGTAGTCGCTGCCGTAGTTGAACACCTCGGCCGTCTCGGTGAGCTCCGCCACCGCGTCCAGATCGACGCTGACCAAGCGCAGGACGGGCTCGTCGATCACACGAAAGAAGCAGGTGATGGGCGGCGCCGGCGCTTCGTCGCGCTCGTAGACGGCAAGATCCACCGACACGTTCAGGACACGCGCCCCCTCGGGATAGTCCATGCCGAGGAAGAAGATGTCGCTCCATCCGCTGTGCGACAGGTCCATACGCACCGGCGTCCGCTCCACGACGACCGGGTAGTAGCCGTCGCGAGCCACGGTCAGCTCCTCGCGGACCCGCAATGGGTGATCGAGCGCGTGGCCGACGCGGAACATCCAGCGATTGCCGCGCAATGAGCGCACGGAGTGCTGCACCTGCTCCGCGAGCAGCTGGAACCCCAGGCCGTGATAGGCGGCCGCCAGCGCGCTGGCGAGCGGATCGGAGAGCCCCTCGTTCGACGCCGCCGCGAGAAAGGCATCGACGGCGGCCAGATAGTGCCGTCCCAGCATCAGCTCGTGACCGTGGCGCGGGATGTGGCCGAGGCGCGGCAGCTCCGGACGGGAGGGGAGCGTGTACCGGTAGAGCGCGTGCATCTGGAAGATGGCGCGGACGCGCTGATACAGGTTCCGGGCGGGGTCGCTGGCGAACAGGTGCAGCGCGCGCGCCGCCTCGCAAAGCTCCTGGTAGCTCGCGGTCTCCGCGAAGCGCTCGAGCACACCGATTCGCGCCTGCTGCGATGACCCGAGAATCGCGGCGACGAGCGGGTGCTGGGGACTCAAAGGCCCGGTTTCCCCGGCATGTGTGCGACCTCCTCCAGGATCAGTCGCAACACCTCTTCGCGCCGTGGGCCATTCAAGGCGAGCGCCAGCTGGGCGCGCAGCAGACCAAACGGTCCCTCGAGATCGATGCGCAGGCCGTCCACCTCGAGCGCCAGATACTTCTCACGCGACGCCAGGGCCGCGAGCGCCTCCGTCAAGCCGAGCCGCCCGTCCGGCGACAGGGCGGCCCGCTGCTCCCGCAAGATCTGAAACACCCCAGGGCTCAGGGCGTGGGTGCCGAACAGCGCGAGGTAGATCCCCTGGCGGAGGCCGGGAATCATGCAGCGTTCCTCGGCCACCGTCGGCGTCGGCTTCTCGATCACCGTCTGAATCGAATAGAGCCGGGCGGCCCCCTTCACCCGGCTTCCCCCGACGACGCCGAAGTACGGCAGCTGATTCTCCGCGTTTGCCTGCACGCCCGAGACCGGGCAGCCCTCGCGGGTCGCCGCTTCCACGAGCTGCTTGGTGCACGACGTGGTCGCGTTCGTGACGAACACGTGGTCGCACACCTGCACGATGAACGGCTCGCCACCGACCCACTCTTCGCCGCACAGCACGGCGTCACCGAAGCCGCGCGGCTCGCGCTGCTCGATGGAGACGAGCGCCTCTCCGAACTGGTCGCGTAGCTCCGAAAACAGGCGCTGGTTACCCGGCCGCGTGACGAGCGCCACCTGGCTGATCCCGGCCTCGAGGAGCTCCTGGATCTGGAGGGCCGCCACCCGTCGGGTGCTGCCGTCGCCGACCGTGACGTGCTGAAGGGGCAGGTCGCCATGCACCGGCCGTCCCATCGGAATGATTGCCTTCTTGAACCTCACGCCGGTCGAGTCCCTCCAGTTGGAAGCGTCCCAGCCTATCAGAGCGACGACGGGGGGGCGATTCGAGGCAGCCTCTGTCGCGAACCCGTGCAACTGTACGGAATCCGAACGGCGACGGCGGCATCGTTCCGAAGGAGGCAGCCCCTTCCCTTTGGCCGCCTTATTGCTCCAACAGTTGATCTTGCTTCCGACTTGTTCCAAGGAAAATGAAACGCCATGTGGATAGTTCGTCTGGCGCTCCGGCGACCCTACACCTTCGCCGTGCTCGCCCTCGTCCTGATGATTCTCGGTCCGCTGGTGGCGATCAACACCCCGACCGACATCTTCCCCAACATCAACATCCCGGTGGTCGCCATGGTCTGGCAGTACACCGGACTGTCGCCGCAGCAGATGGCAGACCGCATAACGGTGCAGAGTGAGCGGTCGCTGACCACCACCGTCAACAACATCGAGCACATCGAGTCGCAGTCCCTGAACGGCATCGCCGTCATCAAGATCTTCTTCCAGCCCAAGGTCAACATCGCGAACGCGGTGGCCCAGGTCACCGCCATCGCGCAGACGCAGCTGCGGCAGCTGCCGCCCGGCACGACGCCGCCGCTCATCGTTCAGTACAGCGCCTCCAGCGTGCCCATCATCCAGCTCGGCCTGTCGGGACAGGGGCTGTCGGAGCAGCAGCTCAACGACTACGGGTTGAACTCGATCCGCACGCAGCTGGTGACGGTCGACGGCGCGGGCATCCCCTACCCGTACGGTGGCAAGCAGCGCCAGGTCCAGGTCGACCTGAACCTGGCGGCCTTGCAGGCGCGCGGCCTGTCGCCGGCCGACGTCTCGAGCGCCATCGGGGCCCAGAACATCATCCTGCCGTCGGGCACCGCCAAGATCGGCGCGTTCGAGTATCAGGTCGAGACCAACAGCTCCCCGCCCAACCTCGACGATCTGAACAACCTCCCCATCCGCGCCGCGAACGGGGCGGTCGTCTACGTGCGCGACGTGGCCCACGTCCGGGACGGGTTCCCTCCCCAGACGAACATCGTCCGCGTCGACGGCCAGCGCTCCGCCCTGCTCTCCGTCATCAAGACCGGCGAGACCTCGACGCTCGACATCGTGAAGGGGATCAAGGACAAGCTCGACATCCTCCGTCCCCAGCTCCCCTCGAACCTGAAGATCACGCCGCTCGCCGATCAGTCGGTGTTCGTCCGCTCCGCCATCGACGGGGTGGTGCGGGAGGCCATCATCGCCGCCTGCCTGACGGCGATCATGATCCTCATCTTTCTGGGCAGCTGGCGCAGCACGGTCATCATCGCCGTCTCGATCCCGCTGTCTATCCTGTCGTCGCTGCTGGCGCTGGCGGCCCTGGGCGAGACCATCAACATCATGACCCTGGGGGGGCTGGCCCTGGCGGTCGGCATCCTGGTCGACGACGCCACCGTCGAGATCGAGAACATCAACCGCAACCTCGACGAGGGGAAGGAGATCGAGCACGCCATCCTCGATGGAGCCGCCCAGATCGCCGTCCCGGCGCTGGTGTCCACCATCTCGATCTGCATCGTCTTCGTACCGATGTTCTTCCTGGGAGGAGTGGCCAAGTTCCTGTTCGTGCCGCTGGCGGAGGCGGTCTGCTTCGCCATGATCGCCTCGTACGTCTTGTCGCGGACCGTGGTGCCGACCATGGCGAAGTACCTGCTGCGCAAGCACGACCCCGCCGCGGAGAACGCCAAGAAGTCGAGTCGCAACGTCTTGGTGCGGTTCCAGCTGGGCTTCGAGCGACTCTTCGACGGTTTTCGCGACGGGTATCACCGCGTCCTCGAGCTGTGCGTGGCCCACTCCAAGCTGTTCCTCTTCGGCTTCTTCGGCTTCGCGGTGGCCTCGGCCGCGCTGCTCTACCCTTTTCTGGGGCAGGACTTCTTCCCTTCGGTCGACAGCGGGCAGTTCAAGCTCCACGTGCGCGCCCACACCGGCACCCGCATCGAGGACATCGCCAAGCTGTGCGACCAGATCGACAGCGTCTTCCGCGAGGTCATCCCCAAGGACGAGCTGGTCACCATCATCGACAACATCGGTCTCCCCTACAGCGGCATCAACACCACCTACTCGAACTCGGCGCCGGTGGGCCCGGCCGACGCCGACATCCTGGTGTCGCTGGCCGAGAAGCATCACCCGACGGACGGGTACGTGCAGCGGTTCCGCACCATCCTGAGCCAGCGCTTTCCCGGCGTCACCTTCTACGAGCTGCCGGTCGACATCATCACCCAGATCCTGAACTTCGGGCTCCCCGCCCCGCTCGACGTGCAGATCGTGGGCAAGGATCTGAAGGGAAACCGTGAGTTCGCCGTGGAGCTACTCGACAGGATCAAGACGGTGGCCGGCACCGCCGACCTGCGCATCCAGCAGCCGGCGGACAACCCCGCGCTGATGGTGGACGTCGATCGCACCAAGGCGCTGCAGGTCGGCCTGCAGCAGCGCGACGTCGCCACCAGCCTTCTCACGGCGACGAGCGGCAGCTTCCAGACGTCCCCCAGCTACTGGCTCAACCCCGTGAACGGCGTCAGCTACAGCGTGGCGGTGCAGGCCCCGCAGTACGACCTCAACAGCCTGCAGGATCTCCAGAACATTCCCCTGACGGGCCCGGGCATGGCCGCCGCGACGAAGGGGACGGTGGCTTCGCCGGCCCGGGGCCAGCCGGTTCAGATCCTGGGAAACATCGCCACCATCAAGCGCACCGCGACGGTGGGCACCGTGTCGCACTACAACATCGCCCCGCTCATCGACATCTACGGCAACGTCGTGAACACCGACCTCGCCAGCGTGAACAGGAAGATCGAGACCATCATCGACCAGTCGAAGAGCAAGCTGCCCAAGGGCTCGCAGATCAGCGTGCGCGGTCAGGTGCAGACGATGCACAGCTCGTTCGTGGGCCTGCTGGCGGGGCTGCTTTTCTCCATCGTTCTCGTCTATCTCTTGATCGTGGTGAACTTCCAGTCGTGGCTCGATCCCTTCATCATCATCTCGGCGCTGCCCATCGCGCTGGCGGGCGTGATCTGGTTCCTGTTCGTCACCCACACCCGCATCAGCGTGCCCGCCCTGACCGGCACCATCATGTGCATGGGCGTGGCCACCGCGAACTCGATCCTGGTGGTCAGCTTCGCGCGCGAGCAGCTGGAGGAGCTGAAGGGGGACGCCCGCGCCGCTGCCCTCAACGCCGGCTTCGTGCGCTTCCGCCCGGTCATCATGACGGCGCTGGCCATGGTCATCGGCATGGTCCCCATGGCGCTGGGGCTGGGCGACGGAGGCGAGCAGAACGCCCCGCTCGGCCGTGCCGTCATCGGGGGGCTGATCTTCGCCACCGTATCGACGCTGTTCTTCGTTCCCACCTTCTTCAACGTCCTGCACGGCGCGCTGGAGCGCCGCCGCCAGGCCTACGCGGATCGCACCCCCACCGCCGTGGCAGCGGAATGAGCAGTCCGGAGATCACAAAAAAGTCATGACGCAACACCCGGGTCCCCCTGCACACGACGAGAAGCCTCCCCTGTCTCGGGGGAAGGCGCTGCTGCTGGTCTTCGCGCTGATCGCGGGGGCCGTCGTCCTCGCCGTCATCGGCATCGTGCCCCGGGTCAGGGCGCGCACCACCCTGCAGCAGGACACCGACGCCCTGGCGGCGCCCACCGTCATCGTCGCCCAGCCATTGACGGGCCAGCTCGACCAGGACGTGGTGCTGCCCGGCAACATCCAGGCGTTCACCGACTCGCCGCTCTACGCGCGAACGAGCGGCTATCTGAAGTCGTGGGCCTTCGACATCGGCGCGCACGTGAAGAAGGGTCAGAGGCTGGCGGTCATCGAGAGCCCCGAGATCGATCAGCAGCTGGCCCAGGCCCAGGCCGATCTGGCGACGGCCGAGGCCAACTCGAAGTACGCGCAGGCGCAGGCGGCGCGCTACCAGGGGCTGCTCGACGAGAACGCCGTGTCGAAGCAGGACACCGAGAATTTCAGGACCCAGGCCAGCTCGACCGGAAACCAGGTGCAGGCGGCGACGGCCAACGTGCGCCGGCTGGGACAGCTGACCAGCTTCGAGAAGATCGTGGCGCCGTTCGACGGCGTCGTCACCGCGCGCAACGTCGACGTGGGGACGCTGATCGACGCCGGCGCCGGCAAGGAACTGTTCCACCTGGCCGCCGACGATGTGCTGCGCGTCTACGTCAACGTGCCGCAGATCTACTCGCGGACCTGCGTCCCGGGCGTGACGGCAGAGCTGACCCTCTCCGAGTATCCGGGACGCGTCTTCACGGGGAAGATCGTCCGCACCTCGAACGCCATCGATCCCGCCTCGCGCACCCTGCTGGTCGAGGTCGAGGTCGACAACGCCAAGCACGAGCTGTTCCCCGGCTCGTACGCGCAGGTTCATTTCAAGCTGCGGGCGGCGCAGCCGGCCCTGATCCTGCCCGTGCCCACGCTGATGTTCCGGGCCGAGGGGCTGCGGGTCGGGGTGGTGCGGAGCGGGCGCGCCGTCCTCGTCCCCATCACCATCGGGCGCGACGACGGCAAGACCGTCGAGGTCAGCAGCGGCCTGCAGGCGACCGATCAGGTGATCCAGAACCCGCCCGACGCCTTGATCGATGGCGAGGCGGTGCGGGTGGTGCAGCCCGAGCAGGTGCATCCGGCCGGCGGCGGCGCGACACCGGCCAAGGGCGCGGGGCAGTAGACGCCTGGCATGCGCGCCTCTTCCTGCATCCTGGCCATCGGCCGACGTCCCATTCGGCTGGCGGCGCTGCTCGCGACGCTGTCGGCCTGCACGGTGGGTCCGAACTATCAGCGGCCCGCTCCGGCCGGAAAGACGCCGGCCGCCTTCAAGGAACCGCCGCCGCCGCCCGGTCTCCCCGACGGCGCATGGAAACCGGCGAGCCCGGCCGATGTCACCGTGCGGGGGAAGTGGTGGGAGATGTTCGGCGACGCTCAGCTGAGCACGCTGGAGGAGAAGATCGCCGTCTCGAACCAGTCGCTGAAGGCGGCGACGGCGCAATATCTGGCGGCTCGGGAGCAGGTGCGGGTGGCGCGGGCCGGCTATTTCCCGACGCTGACGGCGGGGCCGTCGGCCACGCACACCCGCGAGTCGTACAACCAGCCCGGCACCATCCGCGGGGTCACGAAATACGACTTCAACACCTACGCGTTGCAGTCCCAGGCGCTGTGGGAGCCCGATCTGTGGGGGTCGGTGCGGCGAACCGTCGAACAGGCGCGCGCCAACGTCCAGGCCACCGCCGCCGATCTCGCCAACGTCGAGCTGAGCCTGCGCTGCGAGCTGGCGAGCGACTACTTCGAGCTGCGTGGTCTCGACACGCAGCGACAGCTTCTCGAGAGCACCCTGGCGAGCGATCTGGACTTCCTGCACCTCACCCAGGTGCGGTTCAACGGCGGCATCGCCACCGAGGTGGACGTCGCCCAGGCCGAGACGCAGTACCGCGCCGTGAAGGCGCAATCGATCGATCTCGGCGTGGCCCGGAGCGCGCTCGAACACGCCATCGCCCTGCTCGTCGGCGTTCCCCCTTCCGACTTCTCGCTGGCGGCCGCGCCGCTGGCCGTGGCCGGCCCGGTGCCGGGCATCCCGGGCGGCGTGCCGTCGGCGCTGCTGGAGCGGCGCCCCGACATCGCGGGCGCCGAACGTCGCACGGCGGCCGCCAACGCGGCGGTCGGCATCGCCGTGGCCGCTTACTATCCTCACTTCACGCTCGGCGCCTCCGCCGGCCTCGACAGTGGCGTGCTCGGGACGCTGTTCCAGGTCTCCAGCTTCTTCTGGTCGCTGGGCGCATCGGCCACCGAGACTCTGTTCGATGCCGGGCGGCGCCACGCCCTGACCGATCAGGCCCGTGATCAGTACGAAGGTCAGGTCGCCACCTATCGACAGACCATCCTGAACGCCTTCCGCGAGGTCGAGGACAGCCTGGCCGCCTTGCGAATCCTGAGCGAGGAGGCCGACGCCGAAACGGAAGCCGTCGAGGCGGCGCGCCATTCTCTGGCTCTCAGCACCAAGCGCTACAAGGGAGGCGTCACCACCTATCTGGAGGTGCTGACGGCCCAGACCATCCAGCTCGCCAGCGAGCGCGCCCAGGCCGACATCGCGAGCCGCCGCTACGCCGCCAGCGTGCAACTGGTGAAGGCGCTCGGTGGCGGGTGGGACAGCGCGCGGCTCGCGTCGACCAACTGAACGGCGGCGGCGGTTCGCTCCGTCACGGGTGCTTCGGCGTGACGGGCCCGATCATGCTCCTGCGGAGCGCGGCCAGCGGCGCCGCCTCGTCGAACGTCACGTGCCCATCGGCGGACAGGGAGACGCCGAGGGCCCGCCACAGCGCGGGGAGATCGACGGCGATCGGCGTCGTCGCCCAGCGACGGTAGAGCGGCGTGAGGATGGGGCGGCCCAAGGCGCGGTCGGCGGTCGCCATGAACCGCTCCGCCGACCAGAACACGCGGGTGTCGCCCCCCTCGCGCAGGATGCCTCGCAGGGCCGTGGCCAGGGACTGCTCGTCCTTCGAGGCCTTGCGGATCTCGAGGTCGGCGAGAAACGCGAAGAGCGCGCCGCCCCAGTAGGTGCGGCCCCAGGTGTGGGTCCGATCGAGCCCACGATCGCCGGGCGCGGGCAGCCCCTTGGTCAAGCCCACGATCAGATCGCGCCAGACGACCTCGGGCCGCAGTTCGCCCGTGAGAGCGCGAGCAAGCGGCTCGACGTAGGTCGCCAGCCCTTCGGTCAGCCACAGATGCGCGCGCGCCATCTGCGGGACCGCGAGATGGACCATCTCGTGCGCCGCTTGCCAATCGACGGATGGGTCGGCGAGGTCGACCCCTGAGGCGACCTGAATTAACACGGTCGCGCCCCCACCTCCCATCGCCTTGCCGTGCAGCCCCGCCGGCTGTGGGATCGCCAGCACCAGCGCCCGATCGACGGGAAAGCGACCGAAGTAGGCGGTGACGGCGCGCACCGCCGCGGTCACCCAGGCCCGGAGCCGCGGCTGATCGGGGCCGAGCGAGGGCATCGCGAAGGCGAGCTGAACGTCGGAGCCGGGCGCGTCGAGCTGCTGGACGTCGAGGCGGCCGACCGCCGCATAGGGGGACGAGAAGTCGGGCAGCAGGGTGACCGCGTAGCTGTCGCTCGAGCCGGCGACGCGCGGAAGTCCCGTCACGAAGACCAGCGGCGCGGGAGCCGTCGCCCGAAGGCGCGCCCGGAGCCCCGTCTCGGGCAAACGTGCCGGTCGCATCAGCCAGGTGGAGGCGGGGGCCACCACCGCGCCACCGCGTTCAGCCGCGCTGTCGGGATCGTTCAAAGCTCGCGCGGCCGCGCCCAGATGAAACACGTAGCGAAGCCGGCAAGCGCTCGCCCGACAGAGCTCGGCGCGCCAGGTGCCGTGCGCGGCGGGGACGACCGGCAACCAGCGTCCCGACCAGACCCGCATCATCGGCGAATCGACGAACGGCGCGCTCGCCGGATCGATGGTCAGCGCGCCGCCCGTCACGCCGCTCAGCTCGGCCTCCACGCGCAGGTCCTGCCCATCGGGAGAGGCGCTCACCTGATACCGCGCGTCCCAGGGAGCGGACGTCCCCGCCGCGCCCCCCTGCCCGCTCACGGCCGTGAGCGCCACGACGAACAGAGCGGCGCTCACGACCTCATCCTACCGCACCCCTCGGTGCCGACCGACGGTCACTGCGTCGGGGGCATGGGGGTCGCCCCAGCGGGAGGCGGACCCGAGTCGAACGGAGCCGCTTTGCCGGCCGGCGGCGCCGCCGGAACGGCGGTGGCCGGAGCCCCCGGCGCGGCCGGCTTTCCGTCCTCGCCGATCAACAGCTTGAACTCGGTGCGCCGGTTCTTCGACCGGCCCGACTCGGTGCCGTTGTCGGCGATGGGGCGGTCCAGGCCATAGCCGACCGCGGTCAGTCGGCTGGCGTCGATCCCCTTGCCGACGAGGTAGAGCTTCACCGAATCGGCGCGTCGCTGGGACAGATCCCGGTTGTAGTCGGCCTTGCCGACCGAGTCGGTGTGGCCTCCCACCTCGAGGCGAATGTCCGGGAACTCCTTCAGCACCGCCACCGCTTGATCGAGGATGGCGTACGAGCCCTCGAGGATGGTCGACTGGTTGGTCTTGAAGTTGATCCCCTGGATGACGCCCGTGAACTTCTTCACGGCGGCGGGGATCTCGTCGGGGCAACCGTCGTCGTCCTTGTAGCCGTTCACGGTCTCGGGCTCGTCGGGGCACTTGTCGCGCGAGCCCAGGATGCCGTCGCCATCGGTATCGATCTCGGGACAGCCGTCCTCGTCATCGATGCCGTTGAACGTCTCGGGTTGATCGGGGCACTTGTCCTGCGCGTCGGGAATCCCGTCCTTGTCGTTGTCGGGATCGGGGCAGCCGTCATCGTCCTCGAAGCCGTCCTTGTCCTCGGCGACGTTCGGGCACTTATCGGCCGTGCCGGCGATGCCGTCACCGTCCGGATCGGGATTGGGCGCGGCCGCCATCACCACCACTTCCTTGCTGCTGACGGTGGTGGTGACCTCGCGCTGGATCTCGCCGAAGTTCAGGTAAACGCCGCCCAGGACCTCCCAGTCCGGGCCGTGAAACCCGGTCTCGTCACCGACGGCGTTCGAGTTGGAAGACTTCGCGAGGAAGGCCGGCGGGGCCATGACCCGGCCGTCCAGCCGGATGCCCGCGTGCTCGCCGAGAGCGATCTTCACACCCGCACCGGCGTGAAAGAAATCGTCGTTGTCGCTGCCGATCAACGTGGTGTTATTGGAGATCGAGGAGAGGCCGCCGAAGCCGGCCAGGATGAAGGGGCGAACCGGACCGCGGGGGATGATGTGGAACACCACGCTGCCGCGGTAGGCGAACACGTTGATGGCCGTCCCGCCCGGATCGAGCACGGTGTGCGTGGGGATCCACAACGCCTCGCCTTCGACCGACACCCAGTGATTGAAGTTGAGGGCCAGACGCAGGCCCATGGCGAACGAGGTCTTCGGCGAAAGATCGGGGGGGCTACTGGTGAAGCGCCCCAGGCCGCTCTGCGAATCGAAGAAATGAACACCTCCCGTCAGGCCCAGCTCGTAGCGGAACTCCCTGGGCGCGCTGTCCTTGCTGACGATCGTCTCGGAGCTGACCGAGGTCGCCGCCGGCGGAGCGGCGGGCGCGTCTTGCGCCAGGGCCGTTCCTGCCAGCGCCAAGGTGGAGAGCACGAGCGAGGGGACCAAGGAGAAGAGAAAGAGTGGACGGGAAGTCAGGTGCCTGGCGCGGACCGAATTCATGGACACTCCTGAGGCTAGCGAGGACAAAGGGCAACGCTTCGGTGGGTCACCGAGTCGTCGGCGGTAACCTAAGGTCGAATTTTCGGGTTACAAGGGGTCTACCGAAAGAAACGTCCGTCGCCTGGAAACAGTCCCGGAATGTAACCGTCGGGCCGGGCGCGCGTTCTACCGACGCGTGTCGCCACCCGGCGCCCGGAGACAGCCCATGAAACATGTTCTGGAACGAAGGCAATTGGTCGGCCGCCCGCGATCCGAGGTGTTCGCGTTCTTCGCCGATCCGGCGAACCTCGAGCGGCTCACCCCCGGGTCGTTGCACTTCCGGATCCTGACCCCGCTGCCCATCGAGATGCGGGCCGGGGCCATCATCGACTATCAGCTGGTGCTTCATGGCCTCCGCTTCGGATGGCGCACCGTCATCGAGTCCCACGAGCCGCAGGTCGGTTTCGTGGACGTGCAAACGAAGGGTCCGTACCGGTCGTGGCGCCACGTCCACAGATTCGCCGACGCCGATCGAGGGACGATGATCGAGGACCGTATCGAATACGAGATGCCGCTCGGGCCCTTGGGCGCGCTGGCGCGGGCGCTGTTCGTGAAGCGGCAACTCCGGGACATCTTCGACTTCAGACGGGAAACCGTCGCCCGGCTCTTCGCCTGAAAACGCCCTCTCGCGCCCCGCCCTCGCGGGGCGCGAGAGCGATGAACGTCAGAAGGCGGTGAAGAACGCGAACGCCTGATTTCCCGCAGTCGTCTGGATGCAGTAGCCACCGTTCTTGGCCGCCGGGACCGACGCCCAGTTCCCGCCGGAGCAGGGCTCCGTCGTGCCGTTGACCTTGAGGGTCCGCGGGCTGACGAAGTTGCCGCAGTTGCCACCGTGAACGACCGACGTCGTCTGGTAGCAGACGGCGGCGGTCCCGATGTTTCCCGACTGGAAGCTGCCGTTGACCGTGAAGTTGGTCGGGTTGGTGCACAGCCCCGCGCAGGGCCCGCTCCCCGCCGCGTTCACCGTGATGGCGATGTCGTCGGTGGCGGTCAGCGCGCTGTCGCTGGCCGTCAACCGCAGCACATACGCCCCCGCCACGGAGAACGTCGCCGTCGTCGCCTTCGCGCTCGCGTTCGCGAACGTCGCCGTCCCTGGTCCGCTCACCTTCGACCAGGTCGTCGTGACGGTCGCCGGCGGGTTCGGCTTTCCGTCGTCCGTCACCGTCCCGGCCAGGCTGGCCGTCGCCGGCAACGTGATCGTCTGGTCCGGCCCCGCGTTCACCACCGGCGCCGTGTTCGCCGTCGTCGCCGGATTGACCGTGACGATGATGTCGTCGCTGGCCGTCAGCGCGCTGTCGCTGGCGGTCAGCCGCAGCGTGTACGCCCCCGCCGCCGAGAACGTCGCCGTCGTCGCCTTCGCGCTCGCGTTCGCGAACGTCACCGTCCCCGGGCCGCTCACCTTCGACCAGGTCGTCGTGACCGTCGCCGGTGGGTTCGGCTTTCCGTCGTCAGTCACCGTCCCGACCAGGCTGGCCGTCGCCGGCAACGTGATCGTCTGATCCGGTCCCGCGCTCACCACGGGCGCGGTGTTCGGCGGCGGCGGCGCGGCGACGGTGATGATCACGTCGTCGCTCGACGTCAGCGCGCTGTCGCTGGCGGTCAACCGCAGCGTGTACGTCCCCGCCACCGAGAACGTCGCCGTCGTGACCTTCGCGCTCGCGTTCCCGAACGTCACCACCCCAGGACCGCTGACCATCGACCAGGTCGTGGTGACAGCGGCCGGAGGATTGGGAAGACCGTCGTCGGTCACCAGGCCATTCAGGCTCGCGGTCGCGGACGGCGCGAGCGTCTGATCGGGGCCCGCGTTCACGGCGGGCGCCGCGTTCACGACGGCCCCACCGAATGCCAGGACCTGGACGTCGTCCACCACGAAGCCGGTGAAGTTGTTGGCGATCGAATCGACCGAATCGAACGCGAATCGCACCCGCACCACCGGCGCCGTCAGCCCGGCGACGAGCGACGTCAGATCGACCTCGGCCGGTGTCCAGGCCGTCGTCTCCTGCAGCGTCACGCCCCCCTGCGTGTTGCTCGCCACCACCGTGTAGGCCCCGCCGTTGATCGAGACCTGTGCCGATGCCTTGTCGAAGGACGACAGATGCTCGGTGGTCAGGAAGTAGTTGAAGCGCAGCTTCACCGCCGAAGTGTCGGTGATCTGTACCGTCCCGGAGGTGGCCGTCCCGGTCACCGTCGAGCCGTTGCTGTATGTGCAGCTCGAATCGATCCCGAAGTACAGGCTGTTCGGCGCCGAGTGGCCAGCCTGCGCTGACGCACAACCGGCGCTGACGTGCCACAGGTTGGTCGGCTCGGTGCCCGGCGAGAAGCTCCCCAGTCCCCCTTCGAACGTCTCGGTGAAGATCGGCAACGGGACCCCCGCCTGCAGATGCGCCGCGCGCGTGGTGTTGCCGACGCCGTCGGTGAGGTTGGTGAACTGGACCACGGCGTCGTAGCCCCCCTTGGCCAGGGTCGCGGCCGCCGCCTGATTGATGGTGACGGTGGCCTGCACCGTCTGACCGAGCGGGATCTGGCCCGCCCCGTTGGTGATGGTCAGCCAGGGCGTGGCCGCCGTCGTGGCCGCCGTGTAAGAGAGGCTCGCGGCGGGACCGAGGTTCGAGAGCGTGTAGACGGCGCTGGCGGGCGCGAACGGGCCCGCCACCGGCCCTTCGGAGGCCAGGTCGCCGGTCGGCGCCACGTTCAGGCCGACCAGGATGGGCGGACAGCTGAGACCATGCGCCGCGAAGCCGGTGCAGATCTCGTTGTAGTGAGGCGTTCCGTTGTTGATGTTGCCGTCATCGTCATCGAGCGTCAGCAGATCGATGGCGATCTGCGCATTGATCCCGGTCCCCTTGTGCAGCGGGATCGAGCTCAACACCAGCTTGTTGATCAGATCGACGTAGGTGTCGGGATGGGATAGCGCCAGCGCCTTGCGGATGCTCCACACGATGCCCGACATCAACTGCCCGCAGTCGTGGACCTCGCTGCCGCAACTCGAGCACGAGGCCGACGAGAACTGGCAGGTGTTGTCCGCGTCGCGCAGCGCCATGGTGCACTGGTTCAAGAAGAAACCGAACGCCAGGCCGTGCTGCCCCGACTGCAGGACCGCCACCGAGTCGGCCATGCCCTCGCCGTATTCCCCCTGGCCGCTGCCGCCCGAGGCGATGATGTGGTGCCCGTACTCGTGATGGGCGACGCTGGCGAACGACGTGTTCGCGAACTGGGTCGAGCCGAGGCACAGGTTCAGCGAGACGCCGTCGTAGAACGCGTTGCCGGGACAGGTCGGGTTGTTCGCGCTGCTGAGGTTCACATTCACGGGAAAATTGAGCTGCGTGGCGATGACCGGATACGTGGGCAGGTACTTCAGCAAGAATGCGCGCATCTGGTTCGCGTTCGCGTAGCCGTTCACCTGCGCGATGACCGTGGGGTCGCTGTCGGCGGCGTTGTGAAGGAAGCTGGCGGGGGCCGGCGGCACGACCGACGAGCTCAACGTCTCGAGGCTTCCCGCCAGATTGAAGACGTCGAAGAACTGCCCGCCCATCAGGGACGTGACGCTGACCGTCCCCGTCGCCGCGTTCGTCAGGGTGTAGGCGCCGTTGGCGTCGGTGAAGGCCTGGGCCGAGCTCGGCCCGTCCACCTCGGCGAACGGGAACGGCGTCGACACCTCGTCCGCGCACTCCATGGCGACGTCGCCCTGCGTGACGTTGGCGGCGACGGTCCCGGTGACGTTGTCGGACACGATCAGGTTCTCGACATCCAGCACGTCGCCCGTGCGCGCATCGGCGACGAGCTGATACCGGCCGGCCGGCATCGTGTCGACGGTGTAGCGAATGGCGGGGCGCGCGGGGGCCTCACGGTTGTCCGTTCCGGCGAAGACGACCGTCTCGGCCGCCGAGACCTGCGCCAGCGCCGTGGGCGTGACGAGCACCCGCCCGGAGAAGTCGGTGGTGCCGCGAATGGCGCGCAACGACTTGTCGCGGTCGGGCGTGATGGGCACCAACGTTCGCGGCATGTGCAGCGCGGACAGTTCCTTGACCGAGGACGACGCCCAGACCACGGCGTTCGCGCCATCATTGCGCACGAGCGCCGCCAGTCCCCCCCGATGAACGGCCAGGCCGTTCGTCGTCTGACCATAGTGATACAGCCAGAACTTCGGCTGACCGGTCGTCTCGTCGTACATCAGCCCGACGGCCGAGGGGGCCGCGCCGGCGGGGGCAAGGCCCCCCTTTCGTTGCAGATCGTGGGGGACGAGATCGTTCGGCGACGCGCCGATGGCGGCCGCGTAGCTGGCCCGAAATCGCTCGACCGCCTCCGCCGGGGTGGTACCGCGCGCCAGCACGCCACCGAACAGCCGCTGCGCCCCGCCCGGGACCACGTCCAGGCGCGCGCCGGGAAAGGCCGTCTGGACGATGGTCTGCAGCTTTTTCAGCGGCGTCGCCGCCCCGGCGACCGCGGCCTTGGGCGCGGCGCTCGGGGCGGGGACGCCCCCGCCATCATTGCCGCCGCCGACACAACCAACGAGTCCCAACGAAACCGCCAGCACGGACAACCCGGTACCCAGACCTGCATTCCCATTGCGCGTCATGCGAAGCCTCCCCCATGCGTGATTCGGTGAACTTCCGATCAGTTGGCGCGCAACGTAACATGTTCTTCAAATAAAACATTGCACAATGTGCAACTTTTCAATTGTCGGCGGCAGAGGCCCCCTTCGAATGAGGCGGCAATTGATCCGTGGGCGGCCGATATCAGCCGCCCAGTAACCCCAATCACGATCGGTAGGCGACGTCTGGCGAGGCCCTAGGCGAACTCGATGACGGTCCGGATCGACTTCCCGTCGTGCATCAGATCGAACGCCTCGTTGATCCGCTCGAGCGGCAACTTGTGGGTGATCAGACTGTCGACGTCGATCTTCCCTTCCATGTACCAGTCGACGAGCTTGGGGACGTCGGTGCGACCGCGCGCGCCGCCGAACGCCGACCCCTTCCAGACCCGCCCCGTGACCAGCTGGAACGGCCGGGTCGAGATCTCCTTGCCGGCGCCCGCCACGCCGATGATCACGCTGACGCCCCACCCGCGATGGCAGCACTCGAGCGCCTGTCGCATCAACGTCACGTCACCAACGCACTCGAAGCTGTAGTCGGCGCCGCCCCCCGTGAGCTCGACCAGATGAGCGACCAGGTCCTGGCCCAGCGTCTTCGGGTTCACGAAGTGGGTGAGCCCCAGCTTTCGCGCCAGCGGCTCGCGCGCCGGATTCACATCGACGCCGATGATCTTGTCAGCCCCCGCCATGCGCGCGCCCTGAACCACGTTGAGCCCGATCCCGCCCAGTCCGAACACCACCACGTTCGCGCCCGGCTCGACCTTGGCCGTGTAGATCACCGCGCCGATGCCCGTCGTCACGCCGCAGCCGATGTAGCAGATCTTGTCGAACGGCGCGTCGCGCCTCACCTTCGCGAGCGCGATCTCGGGCAGCACCGTGTGCTGCGAGAACGTCGAGCACCCCATGTAGTGGTGAATCTTCGTGCCGCCGATGGAGAACCGGCTCGATCCGTCGGGCATCACCCCCTTGCCCTGGGTGGCGCGGATGGCGGTGCACAGGTTCGTCTTGCGGCTGAGGCACGATTTGCAGCCGCGGCACTCGGGTGTGTACAGCGGAATCACGTGATCGCCGACGGACACCGAGGTGACGCCCGCGCCGACGTCGACCACCACCCCCGCGCCTTCGTGCCCGAAGATGACCGGGAACAGCCCCTCGGGATCGGCTCCCGAGCGGGTGAATTCATCCGTGTGGCAGACGCCGCTGGCCTTGATCTCGACCAGCACCTCGCCCGCCTTCGGGCCCTCGAGGTCGACCTCTTCGATCGTCAGCGGCTTTCCTGCGGCGTGGGCGATGGCGGCGCGTGTCTTCATCGGGATGGTCCTCGCGCGCAACTGTATCCAGCTCGCGGTTTTCGCTCAACCCGACGTTTACATGTGCGCTGAAGCTGCCTATGTCGCACAGGCGATTTGCCCAACGAAAAGCGAAGAACACCGCCACTCACCATTTTCCCGGCCATGAACCCGAACTATTTTGGTAAGCTCGGAGACGGAGATTCAAGGGCTCATATCGTGCGTCTCATCGTCCTGTCACTGATTCTCGTGGGCACCGGCGCCGTGCTGGGCGCGGGCTGCGAACCGAACGGAAACTATGCGCGGCTGGCGCAGGCGCCGGCCGACGTCGGCGGCCAAGGTGGCGCCGTCGACCCCAGCGCGGGGACGGGCGGCCTGGGGGATGTCGGGGGAAGCGGCGTCATCGTTTCGTCCGGGGGCGTGACCGTCGTCGGGACCGGTGGGGGCGGCGGAAAAGTGAGCGCGACCGGTGGAGCCCCCGGGCAGCAGGGTGGCATCGGCGGGCAGGTGA
This sequence comes from Polyangia bacterium, assembly GCA_036500205.1. Classification (GTDB taxonomy): domain Bacteria; phylum Myxococcota_A; class Polyangia; order Fen-1088; family Fen-1088; genus DASYCK01. The sequence continues at coordinate 18,425 of DASYCK010000198.1, forward strand.
GCGCAGCCGGGGGCGGCGGCGGACACCCGAGCGGCGCCGCCGGAGCGTCGGGGGGCACGAGCGGCGTCGTCTCCGGCAGCGGCGGGACGACCGGCGCCGGCGGGCGCGCCACGAGCGGGAGCGGAGGGACCGTGAGCGGGAGCGGAGGGACGGCGAACGGTTCCGGCGGTGTCGTCGGCGGGACGGGTGGCATCACCAGCAGCGGTGGCAGCACGGGCACCCCCGCTGGTGGCGCGGGCGGCGGCGCCACCAGCGCCGGAGGGCGAGGTGGGGCCTCCGACCAGCGCATGTTGAGCGTCGATTTCGTCGGCGGAGTGGCCGCCGGCGGCGCGGGCGGCGTCAGCGGCACCGTCGTGATGGCGGCCTCCGAGATCGCCGGCGTGAAGCCCGCGAAGAACTGGAACAGCGCCGCCGGTCCAATGGGAACGCTGTCGACCCTCGCCCTCTCCGATGGCAGCGCGGCCACCGGCGCCGGCGTTAGCTGGAACGCCCCCATCTACACCGGCAGCGCCGGCACGTATGCGATCGGATATCCGGATGCGCCGGGCGACGTGCGCATGATGAACGGTTGTCTCAACCCGGGCTGGACGGGGAACCGGCCCACCGCGCCCGTCACCGTGGTCTCCTTCACCGGCTTGCCCGCGTCGATCACCAGCGGGGGTTACGACGTCTACGTCTACGTCCTCGGGGGAATTCCCGGCTCCGAGACGCGCCTCTACACGTACACGATCGGCACCGTGACGTTCAACGTGACGCAACCCGGCCCCACGTCGACCACCCCGGCCTCCCCTTACGCCTACACCTTGGCGCCCGACGGCGGCGCGGGAAACTACATCGTGTTCCGGAACGTCATGGGCGCCACCTTCGATCTGCAGGTGAAGCCGGGCGGCAACAGCACCACCATGCGCTCGCCCATCAACGGGGTTCAGATCGTCTGGCCCGCAGGCTCCTGAACGACGACCGCGCACGTTGACACCATGGCCCCAAGGGGCATTATAGTCGCGGTGCGAGTTATCAGTGCTCGTAGCGGGGGTGACCGCGTCCCGGACCGAAGCCGGCGACCGCGTGCCTGGTTCCCGGTCGCGCCGTGGACGCGGCGACAGGACTGACGGAGCGAGCATGCGCCTTTCCCTCCGAGCCAAGTTGATCGCGATCGTCGGCGCGGCGGCCGGTGCCTTCGTGGTGCTCATCGTCAGCGGCCAAGTAATCGCTCATCGCGCGGACGAGCAACTGGCAAACGTGCAGGAGCGGTTTCTCCCCAAGCTGGAGATCGGTCCCCAGCTGGAGAAGAAGTTCGATCGCCTCCACCGGGGCATCGAGGACGCCGTGGCGGCCCGGGACATGGACGCGCTGGTGGCCACCCGCGCCGTTCTCGACGAATTCCTGCACCAGCTCGAAGCGACGCCGCGGGCGGTGGAACCCGCCGCGGGCCTGGCGCTGCGCGGGGCCGTCGAGCAGTACTACGCGCTGGCGACCGATCTGGCGCGGCGGTTGATGGCCGGCGAGACGGGCGAGGCGCTGCTGGCCTCGATGACGGCGATGCAGACCAGTCAGGCCCGCGTCGCGGAACGGCTGCGCACGGCCATCTCGTTCGACCGGGGGGAACTGACAGGGGCGTTCACGATGGCGACGCGCGCTCAGGTCACCGCGGCGCGGGTGCGGCTCGGAATCAGCATCGCCTGTCTCGCGCTGGTCATCATCCTCTCGTACTCGCTCGGGCGCGGCGTCCTGCGTTCGCTCACCGATCTGACGAGCGGGTTGCACCGGTTCGGACGGGGAGACTTCGCGCGTCCCATCGCGGTGGTCGAGAACGACGAACTGGGCGACGTTGCCCGGCAGGCCAACGTGATGGCGGAGAGCCTCCGCCACTTCGCCGAGCAGCGGGATTACAACGACTGGATCAAGGGTGCGCTCGTAGGTCTGGGGCAGGAGCTGCGCGGTGAGCTCTCGCCGACCGAGGTCGCCAACCGCGCGGTGGCCTTTCTCGCCCGCTATCTCGGCGCCGTGGCGGCGGCCCTCTACTACGCCGAGGGGGACGGGACCTTGCGCCTGGTGGGACAGCACGCGCTGTCGGGAGCGCCGGTCGCCGCCACCCCGGCCTTCCGTCCCGGCGAAGGGCTGGTCGGTCAGGCGGCGACGCGGACCGACCTGATGCTGGTCGACGAACCGCCGGCAGACTACCTCCGCATCCGTTCGGGGCTGGGCGAAGGGCGACCGCGGGTCATCGCGCTGTTGCCGCTCGTTCATCTGGGGCGCGTGACCGGCGTGCTCGAGCTGGCGACGTTCTCGGCCTGGTCCGATCGCTTCACCGAAGCGCTGCTGGCGATGCGCGAGAACCTGGTGATTGCCATCGAGGTGGCGCGCGCCCGCGACGCCATGCGAGAGCTGCTCGGGGAGACGCAGCGTCAGACCATCCGGCTCACGGACCAGGAAGAAAAACTTCGCGCCAACAACGAGGCGCTCGAGTCGCAACAGGAGACCCTGCGCAAGACCAACCGTGATCTCGTCAGGCAAGCCGAGCAGCTGGACGCGCAACGGCGTGATCTGGAGGTCAGTAACGCCGAGCTGGATGAGGCCAGGCGAACGTTGGAGCAGAAGGCGGCCGAGCTGAGCACCGTCAGCGCCTACAAATCGCAGTTCCTCACCAACATGTCCCACGAGCTGCGCACGCCCCTCAACAGCATGTTGCTGCTGTCGAAGCTGCTGGCCGAGAACGAGCAGAACAACCTGTCGCCCAAGCAGGTGGAGTTCGCCAGCACCATCCATGTGGCCGGAAAGGATCTGCTCGCCCTCATCAACCAGGTCCTGGACCTGGCCAAGATCGAGGCGGGGAAGCACGAGCTGCACATCACCGAGGTCCCGCTGCGCCAGCTGGCGGCCAACCTGAAGATGATGTTCGGCCCCCTGGCGCGCGACAAGAAGCTGGAGCTCTCGATCGAGATCGCGCCCGACGCCCCCTCTTCCATCACCACCGACCGCCAGCGGATCGAGCAGATCCTGAAGAACCTGCTGGCAAACGCCATCAAGTTCACGTCGCAAGGGGGCGTCACCCTGCGCATCGGTCGTCCGCCTGAGGCCCTGCGTCCTCGTCGGATCGACCTGCCCGTCGAGAGGGCCCTCGCCTTCGCCGTCGTCGACACCGGACTGGGCGTCGCCGAGGCCGATCAGGCCCGCATCTTCGCCCCCTTCGAACAGGTGGAGGGGAGCGTCGACCGGCGTTTCGGGGGGACGGGGCTCGGCCTCAGCATCTCGCGCGAGCTGGCGGGGCTGCTGGGGGGCGAGCTCACCCTCGAGAGCACCCTGGGCCAGGGCAGCACGTTCACCTGCGTGGTCCCGATCGAACACATGCCGCAGCCCGAGGCACCGGATGACCGACCCAGGCCGCCGCCAACCCATGCCCCGAGCAGCGCGCCCGCGGGGCCGGACCGCCCGACCGGCGAGGCGGCACTCTTGCTCCTGATCGAGGACGATCCCATCTTCGCGGAGTCGCTGCGGAACCTCATCCACGCGCAGGGGCTCGAATGCCTGGTGGGGGCCGATGGGGAGTCCGGACTGCGGCTGGCCCGCGAGCGGCGTCCCACCGGCATCCTCCTCGACGTCAGGCTGCCCGACATCGACGGCTGGCGCGTGATGGAGCTGCTGCGCGCCGAGCCGGCCACCGCGAGCATTCCCGTGCATTTCGTGTCGGCGGCCGACGCGCCGGCGCGCGGGCTGGCCCTGGGCGCGGTCGGCTTTCTCACCAAGCCGGCCACGCGACACGATCTCCAGGTGGCGGTCGACACGCTGCTGGCGCGCCATCACGCGGGAACGGCGCGGATCTTGATCGTCGAGGACGACGTCGAAGCCGGCAGCACGCTGGTCAAGCTGCTGGGCCACGAACAGATCGACGTTCGGCACGTGACCCGCGCCTACGATGCGCTGGCGCTGCTCGAGCGGGAGAAGTTCGGCTGCGTGGTGCTCGACCTGAGGTTGCCCGACATGGACGGTCTGCAGTTCCTGCACCAGCTTCGCGAACGTTACGGTGCTGCCGCGCCGGCCATCGTGATCTACACGGCCCGCGCCCTGAATCGGACGGAGATCAAGGCGCTGGAGGCCTATGCGGAGGCGGTGGTGTTGAAGGAAGGGGCATCGAACGACCGACTGGTCGACGAAGTTCGCCGGTTCGTGCTCCGCTTGAAGGAAGGGGGCGCGGCCCGCCGGCCCGCCGCTGGACGTCTGCTGCGCTCGGCCGACGTGCACATCGAACGCAAGACCATCCTGGTCGTGGACGACGACATGCGCACGGTCTACGCGCTGTCGGCGCTGCTGCGCGGAAAGGGCGCCGAGGTGCTGGTGGCCGATACGGGGCAAAGCGCGCTCGACGCGCTCGATCGCCGTCCGGACGTCGACGCGGTGCTGATGGACCTGATCATGCCCGAGATGAACGGGTACCAGGCCATGCAACGCATTCGCCAGGACTCCCGCTTCAAGGATCTTCCCGTCATCGCGCTGACGGCGCGGGCGATGACGGGCGACGAGAGCAACTGCCTGAGCGCGGGCGCCAGCGCCTATCTGCCGAAGCCGGTCGACTCGGAGCGCCTGCTGACGGAGCTGCACGACCGGCTGCAACCGAGGCCGTCACCATGATCGTCGTTACCCGCCCCGTCCACCGCGGAGAGGAGCCGAAGCCGTCATGACCGATGCGCCTCGTAACGGAGCGTCGTCTCCGCAGCGCCCCAGCGTCCTCATCGTGGATGACGTCGAGGCCAATCTGGTGGCGCTGGAGGCGCTCCTCGAGAGCGTGCGCTGCGAAGTCGTCCGCGCCAGCTCGGGCAACGAAGCGCTGCGCCAGCTGCTGAAGCGGCAGTTCGCGGTCATGCTGCTCGACGTCCAGATGCCGGAGATGGACGGCTTCGAGGTGGCCCGCTACGCCCGGGAGAACTCCGCGACCCGCGAGGTCCCCATCATCTTCATCACGGCGATGCACGAGACGCCCGAGAACGTGCTGCGCGGCTACGGCAGCGGCGCCTTCGATTTCCTGTTCAAACCGATCAACTCCGACGTCCTGCGCAGCAAGGTGCAGGTGTTCCTCGATCTGTACCAGAGCCAGAAGCGGCTGAAGGACGAGGTCGAGGCGCACCGGGGGACGCTGGCCGAGCTGGAGGCGTTCAACTATTCCGTGTCGCACGATCTGCGCGCGCCCCTCCGGCCGCTCGACGGCTTCAGCCAGACCCTGCTCGACGACTACGCCGACAAGCTCGACGAGAGAGGGGTCGACTACCTGAGGCGAATTCGCGCCGCCGCCCAGCGGATGGGAATGCTCATCGAGGATCTGCTCGAGCTGTCCCGGGTGGGCCGCATGGAGCTGCGCCGCCAGAACGTCGATCTGTCGGCCCTGATCGGCTCGATCGTGCAGGAGCTACGCGACGGCGATCCCCAACGCACGGTCGAGCTGGTCTGCGCGCCTGGCGTTCACACGCAAGGCGACACCCGCCTGCTGCGCATCGCCCTCGAAAATCTCGTTCGCAATGCCTGGAAGTTCACCAGCAAGCTGACCGAGGCCCGGCTCGAGTTCGGCGCAATGGCCGGCCCTGAAACAGTGTATTTCATCCGCGACAACGGCGTGGGCTTCGATCCCACCTTCGCCGGAAAGATGTTCCAGCCCTTTCAACGCATGCACAAGAGCGTAGACTTCGAAGGCACGGGCATAGGATTGGCGATCGTCAGTCGCATCATCCGTCGGCACGAGGGGCGGATATGGGCGGAGTCGGCGCCGAATGAGGGGGCCACGTTTTTCTTCACGCTGGCCAATTCGACAGGACACCGGGGAGGCTAGGCATGGCAGGGCGAATCTTGCTGGTGGAAGACAACGAGGACGACATCGCCCTGACCCTGCGGGCCCTCGAGAAGAACCACCTCCGCAACGAGGTCATCATCATCCGAGACGGACAGGAGGCGCTCGATTTCCTGTTCCGGAAAGGCGAGCACGCGACGCGCTCGATCGACGACATGCCAGAGCTGGTGCTCCTCGATCTGAAGCTTCCCCGGCGCGATGGGCTGGAGATCTTGCGCGAGATCCGCTCCTCTCCCCAGACACAGTTCCTTCCCGTGGTCGTCCTCACGTCGTCTTCGCGGGATCGAGACGTCGTGCAGAGCTATGAGCTCGGCGCCAATAGCTACGTGCAGAAGCCGGTGAACTTCACCGACTTCATCGAGGCGACCCGGCAACTCGGGCTTTACTGGCTGGTCCTGAACCGCCGGCCGGCGACCTGACGTCGCGGTCAGTCGATGATCGGCGCGCCGTTCGAGGTGAGCGCGATGTCGGGCGACGACACGCCGAAAGGGCGCGTGGTGATCGGCGTGGCGCGGACGCGCGGCGGCCGCACATGAACGTCCTCGATCCCCCGCAGTCCGGCGAGCGGCAGGCCAGGCGACGGCGCCAGGACGGGTACAGCGACGGGTACAGCGACGGGTGCCGCGACCGGCGACGTTCGCGCGGAGGCCCGCTCCGGCTTCATCTGCGGGTAGACATGCTGGATCCGCGCGGCGCCCATTGGCTGCCCGTCGACCTCGACGGTGGCGTTCTCGGTGTCCGCCGTCAACGACAGCCTGTACTTGTGCGGATGCGCGCTGCCCGGCGATTCGCCCGTGGCGGGGAGCATGACGATGACCACCGCCATTCCATTGCCGGCACCGGAAGCGCCGCCCTTCCCCACCAGCTCGACCTCGGCCTCTGGCGCGCGCGCGACGGCAGGCGCGGCGACGACGCTGGCCGGGGCAGCCGCCGAAGCGGGCCTCCCGTCGCCGGCCGGGGCGGCGCTGGCAACCACGGCCGGGTTGGTCGAACCGCCGGCTGCCCGGGGCGACGGTTTCGCGCACCCAGCCCCTACAATTGTCGCGGTCAGACAGACATAGAAGACGAAATGGCCCACCTGTTCCCTCGAACGCGGAGAATAACAGACAACCTTGGGCTTGTGGAACCCACATCTGTCCAAAAAGATCGCAGGTGTGCCGTCAGTCGGCGATCGGCGCGAAGTCGGCCTCCGCGGCGATGTAGGGGACGTAGCGGAAGTCGCGAATCAGCGTCACCCGCTCCCCCTCGACCTCGAGCAGGATGAAGTACGCGGGCCGATCGCCCCCCTCACGGGGATAGGCCGCGAGCACCAGGCGCCCTTCCAGTCGCCCGACGCGCAGCCGGACGTTCTGCTTTTCGTAGTGGGTGAAATAGAGACCGACCTGCTTGCCACGGCGTTGCGACCGGGACACCAGATCGAGACGGCAGTCGTCGCCGACGAGCGCGCGCACCCCGTCCCAGTCGCGGGCGTTGAACAGGCTCGCGTATCGGTCAAGGGCCGCTCGCGCCGCAATCGCCATCGTCCCCTCCTCGCGCTCGTCCTCGAGCAGGCGCCCCCGCCCACGCACCAGCGCCGCCTTCACCGCCAGGATCGTGGTCCCCATGGTTTCCGCCGTCTCCTCCAAGGAATGGCCGAGCACGTCCTTCAGGATGACCGCGCTCCGCTGCGTCACCGGCAACGTCACGAAGCGGGCCAGCGCCGCGCGCACGACCGCCGGATCAGGCCTCTCCTCGAAGCCCGCCAGCTCTTCGATCTCGGCGCTCGGCTCCGTGTACTTCCGCCCGTGGCTCTTCAGGAAGTCGAGCGCCGCGTTGTGGGCGATGCGAAACAGCCACGGGCGCAGCGGCGGCACGTCGGGCGATTGGCTGACGGCATAGAACGCCTTCGCCAGCGTGTCCTGAACGAGATCCTCGCCATCGATGACCGAACCGGTGAGGCGGGCGCAGTAGCGGTGCAGCTCGGGGCGCACGTCGCCCACCAGGGCGAGGAACTGCTCGCGCGCCTCCGCGAAGCTGGACGGCGTCTCCGTCACGTCGGCCCGCCGTGCAGCGGTCTCGCTCCCCTGCCCCGCATCACGTCTTCTTCGCCAGCGCTCGCATGCGATTGTTCTTCGGGTTGTGCTCCAGTTCCGCCAGTCCCAGCGCCTCCAGCACGGGAGGCAGGTACATGCCCAGCCGCCCCCGCAACCCCTTCTTCAACCCGTACCAGCCCTTCACCGGATTGCCGCCCGAGCGCCCCCAGCCCTCGACGGTGCCGTCGGCGGCCGGCTTCTGCTCGTCGGCGCTCCCCAGCGACATCCAATCCCCGTGACTGGTCAGCATGGCGTGAAGATCGTCGATGGCGCGCAGGTGATAGCGAAGCTGCGTCTTGCCCACCTGCACGACCAAGGCAGGCGGATCGGCGTCCCCGGCGCGGTAGGCCTGGTACTCCGACGTCCCGGGCGGCGTCTTCAGCTCCCACGGGCTCGCCGCGGTGCCACTTCCTTTGACCTTGCTCATGGCGCCCGCCGGCTACGCTAGCAAGCCGTAGGAATCGACGGCGAACAATTCCGTCACCACCGGCTGCTCGACACAGCGCTCTTTGATCTGCTTTTGAAAGGCCTGGAACGCCGGCAGCGCCGGGAGCGGGTTCTGGTCGGGCGTCTCCATGGTGACGACGTGAACGAACGTCATTCCATCGGCCAGCCGGAAGGTCGCGTAGCGGAACCCGGCGGGCGTCCGCGCCCGGAGCTCGTCGAACACATCGTGGATCAGGGCCTCGTTCGTGGCGGCCTGCGCCTCGGACGTCTTGTAGCGGATCATCATCGTCTTCATGCTCACCTCGCCTGGACGACGACCGAGGGGGCGAAAAGGATGCGCAGCTCCGCGCGTTTTTCGGGAGCGGCGGGCCCGTCGCGCGCGTCAGGGCACGGCGGGCGCGCCGCGCTTGCGCCGCCAGCCCAGCCCCGCCAGCGGCTTCAACACCCGCTCGCGGCTCTCCTCCTCGTCGAGGTGACGAACGCGCGCCTTCAGGGCGTCCCGCAGCGTGAGCTTGCCCAGCAGCCGCCCTGGACCCGCGCGCTCGACGACCGGCAACGTCGTCAGCTGGCGGGCCGCCATGCGATGGACGACCACCCGCAGCGGCTCGTCGGGGAACGCCACCACCGGGTCGGGCTGCATCAGCGTGGACAGCGGGCGGCCCGCGGTCTCCCCGTCGCTGGCGAGCGCCCCGATCAGCGCGCGCCGCGTGACGACGCCGACCAGGCGCCCGTCGTCGTCGATGATCGGGAACAGGCGCTGCCGTTCGGCGCCGCCGTCGGTCGCCAGCACCGTGGCCGCCTTCGCTAGCGTGTCGGCGGCGGTGAACGTGGTGACGGCGCGACGCATGACCTCCTCGACGAAGATCAGCTCGAGCGCGTCGATGGAGTATTCGCGCGAGATGTGATGTCCGCGACGCGCCACCTTCTCGGTCAGGATCGAGCGGCGCATGGCCAGGACCGTCAGACCGTGCGCCGTCATGGCCGCCACCAGCAACGGCAACAGCATGCCGAAGTCGCCGGTCAGCTCGGCGGCGAAGACCACAGCCGTCAGCGGCGCGCGCATGGTGCCACCCAGCGTCGCCGCCATGGTGACGAGGGGCCAGAAGCCGACCCCCATCGTGGACGGCAGAACGAAGTTCAGCAGCCCGCCCAGGCCAGCACCGATCATGAGCAACGGCGCCAGGACGCCCCCCGAGGTCCCCGAGCCGAGCGCGGTGGCCCAGATGGCCCATTTGACGAGCAGCAGGACGACGATGGCCTGGACGGCCATGTGGCCGCTCAGCAGAGACTCGATCTGGTCGTAGCCGACGCCGAGCGCCCGCGGACACAGCAGCCCGCCCACGCCGATGGCGACGCCGCCCAGGGCCGGCCACCACATCCAGTGCAGCGGCAACTTCTGAAACGCGTCCTCGGCCGCGTACACGGTGGCGGTCATCGCCACGGCCAGCGTTCCCGCCGCCAGGCCGGCGGCGACACAGGCGAGGAGAATGGTGGGGCTGGGCAGGGCCGGATGAGGCGCCAGCGAAAACAGCGGCCCGGGGCCCAGCAGAAATCGCCGCACGATGGTGGCCACGGCGCTGGACAACGCCACCGGCACCAGGCTGCGCGGCTTCAACTCGAACAGCAGCAACTCGACCGCCAGCAGCACGGCGGCGAGCGGCACGGCGAACGTCGCCGCCATTCCGGCCGCCGCGCCCGCCACCAGCAACGTCTTTCGCTCGGCGGCCGTCAGGTGCAGCAGCTGCGCGGTGATCGAGCCGACCGCCCCGCCGGTCATGATGATCGGTCCCTCGGCGCCGAACGGTCCGCCCGAGCCGATCGAGATCGCGGACGACAGCGGCTTCAGCACGGCGACCCGTGGCTGAATGCGACTGCCTCGAATCAGGATCGCCTCCAGCGCCTCGGGGATCCCGTGGCCGCGAATGCGGTCGGAGCCGAAGCGGGCCATCAACCCGATGAGCAGCCCACCGACGACCGGGACGGCCATAGCCCCCCACCCCAGCGCGTTCTGCGCCGGTAAAAGCGCGTCGGTGGCGAACCGCTGAAAGAAGAAGAGGTTCGTGAACAGCGCGATCAGCTTCAGCAGCGCCACCGCCACCAGGGCACAGACGCCGCCGAGCGGCACGGCGATCAGCGACAGCGCGATCATCCGCGTCGATGCGGTGAAGTCGCCCAGGGAGTCGTGAGAAGCGGGACGGTGAGACCGTTCAGAGGGGGCGGACATCATTCACGCTTTCTTTCGAGCGGGGGCACGGGTCACCGGCGAGGCCCGTCTCCGCTTCGCCGGCGGCGCATCCTCGAAGAACATTCCGGGCGCCTCGGTGGGGAGCGACATCGCGGCGACCAGGCGACGCAGCCCATCGGCCAGCGCCGCGCGATCCTTGGGCGGCAGGCGGAGCACGCCGGCGATGAGGCGATCCTGCGCCGGCACCAGCGATGTCCGCGCGACCACCGCCCGCCCCGCTTTCGTCAGCGTCACCTCGACCCGCCGGCCGTCGGCCGAGGAGGCGGCGCGCGCGACCAGGTGGCGCGCCACCAGCTTGCTCACCACCACCGACACGGAGCTCTGGTGGGTGAGCGTCTGCGCGGCCAGCTCGTTCATCGACAGCGCGGACGTCTGGGCCAGCCGCTGCAACACGAACAGCTGCGCCGCCGACAGACCGACGTGCCGCTCGGACGCCCGCGACGACTCCCGCAGCACCCGAACGATGCGTCGCACGCCGTCGAGCACCTCGCGCGCGGCGGCGTCGGGCGGGGGGGGCGTCGCGTTTGTATGGTCTCCCATATATTTGCCGTGATAGCAGACTGGCCGCGCGCCTGGCAAGCCCGGCGGCCAAAAAGACCCGGAGACGTCGTTATTCGCGGCGGGCCTTCAAGCCTCGGGGCCGATCAGCCGATGATGGCAGGAATGTCGAACCTCGATCACAGCGAACCGGCCGACGACGCTTCGTACGCCTCGGACGATGCCTCGTACGCATCGGAAGAGATCGTCATCGCCGCCCTCGCCTCCGGGGGAAACGTCGCCGGGGCGAAGGCCCGCCTGGCCAGCTTCCTCGGGCGGCACCCCGCCTGTGCGGAGGCCCACAACGATCTCGGCGTGCTGGACTTTCAGGCCGGCGACCTGAAGGCGGCGGCCACCTCGATCGATCGGGCTCTGGCGCTGCGTCCGGACTGTGCCCGCTATCACCGGAACCGCGCGCTGGTCCTGCTGAACGTGGGCGATACGGCCACGGCCCTGGCGGCGCTGGCGCGGTCGCTGATGCTCGACCCCAAGGATCCGGAGACGCTGCAGGTCGTGGGCGAGCTGGAGAAGGCGCGCCGGGCGTCGCACAAGAAGATGAAGGTTCGACGGATCAACTGAGCCCTGTCTGACCGCGGACGCACTGGCCGCGGCAGGTCAGGCCAGACCGAACGGCCTACGGCGTTTCCGCGAACGTGCCCGGGCAGTTGTCCGCGAAGAACGCCTGCCGGGCGGCCAGGGAACAGCCGTTGTTGTCGGCGTCGCTCTGCAGTGCCGTGCACATCGCCGACAGCGTCGTGAACACCTGATTGCCCGTGGTGCAGTCGGTGCCTGCCGAGAAGCTGTACTTGTACTCCGTCTTGCCGCCGCTGCAGCTCGCGGCGCCGAAAAGCACCAGGAAACCGGCCGAAATCAAAAGTTTCATGATGGTCTGGTCTACCCGTTCAGATTGAGCTTTGCAATCGGGGCGCGGGCGCGACGTCACGGACCGGGCGTGATCGCGATCGCCATCCGGGCCACGTCGGCGCCCCCCCGGCTGTCGCGAAGCACGAACACCAGCTCGGCCGTGGACGTCCCGGCGGGGACGGTCCATCCCGTCCCGGCCGACACCACGGCGGCGTCGGCGATCTCGACCGCCGGTTGGGCCAGGTCGCCGGTGGTGACGTACCACGACCCGACGAGCGTCTCCTGGACGTCGACGATCGTTCCCGAAGCGCGATCGAAGACCGGGAAGGTCTCGAGCGCGTCCGCCGTCCACGTGGCCGTGACCAGCAACGCGGCCCCCGCGGGCACGGCCGCCGGATCGACCGGCGCCCCACCGACGCTGAGGGCCAGGCCGGTCAGCATGGGATTCTGGTTCGGGTGATAGGCAGCCTGAAAGGCGCGCGCCGCCGCGAGGGACGCGTCGGGCAGGTCGCAGGTGACGCGTTCCAGTCCGACGGCGAGGGCATCCCCCAGCGCCATCGTCACGGGCTGAAAGTAGCCTCCCGTCGCGTCGGCATCGCGGGGACGGGTGGGCGGCGCTCCCGGGGCCGGTTGTGGCGTGTCGGGACCGAACAGGCGACAGGCGTCGGTGGGGAGCGCCACCTGCACCGGATCGCCGACGGCGTCGGGCGCCCCCGCCACGAGGCAGGATGCGGTGACGACCCGGTCCTCGTCGAGCGGCTTGGCGGCGTGGCAGAACGTCCATGAGGTCGCCGTCGGATCGACCGGGCCCCCCGGAGCGAGGGCCACGACCTGCAACGTCACGTTCGAGCCCGGGGCCGCCTCGGGCGGCTCGGCTTTCCAGCCGACGACCTGCAGCGTCTTCACCAACCAGGGGCGGTCATCGAGGGTCGGCCGACAGGCCGGGGACAACACGACGAGGGCCGCCACGACGCTACCCAGCCAGGGAAAGCGCCTTGCCGCCCTCACGACTCGAGCCTCACGCCCAGCAGCACCAGCACCGGCGGGCCCGTGAAATAGCCCGAGGTCGAGAGATCTCGCGTGTAGACGATCTCCTCGGCGTTGCGGCGGCCGAAGATGTTCTGCACGTCGAGGTACAGGGTCACACCCACCGGCCCGGCGACCAGCGTGCGATCGAGCCGCGCGTCGACCTGAACGAACGCTGGCAGGCGTACGCTGTTCTGGGCGCCGAAGAGCGGCTGTCGAAGACCATCGCGCACGTCGAAGAAGCTGCTCGTGAGCGGCGTGCGCGGCATCCCGGTCGCGTATCGCACGCGCCCGCTCACCGACCAGGGACCGCGCTGGTGGCTGGCGATGGCGGTGACGACGTGGGTCTGATCGAAGTCGAACAGTCGAACCGGCCCGTCCGCGGTCCAGCGCTCGGCGCGACTCGCGGTGTACGTCAGCCAACCGGACGTGCCGGGCCCCAGCGCGCGGCGAAGCACCACGTCGACGCCGAAACTGCGTCCGCGACCATCCCCCACCAGCGCGCCCGCCAAGGTGGGGGGAACCTGCGACGAGCGCACGGCCAGGCCGTCGAGGCGGCGATAGAACCCCGTCACCTCGCCGGTCAGGTGCGTGGCGAGTCGCTTCCACAACGACAGCGTCGCATGAACGGCGCGCCCCGGGTCGAGCCCCGGGTTGCCGAACACGGCGCTCAGATCGGCGGGCTCGACCGCCTGATGATAGGCGCCAGCGGCCGCGGTGATGATCAGCGCGGGCGACGCCGCATAGACGACCGACAACCGCGGATCGAGCGCCCAGGCGAGGCGCGCCACGCCGAACGGCGGTGTCGCACCGACGGGGGGAAGGGCCCGGCTGGCGTCGATCGGGAACGCGTCGGCGCGCAGGCCAGGCGCGATCATCCACTTCCCGCGCGTGAACGACGCCGTCACGAACGTCCCCACGTCGGCGACCGAACCCGACCAGCTGTCGGCGTTCACGTCGTCGCCCGGCGGCTGTCCGAAGTAGGTGAGGTCACCTTCGCGCGCGGGGACCGTCAGGCTGCCGCCGCGGTGCAGGGCGGCGCGATCGAGCAGGCCGTCCACGCCCATCCGCAGGCGAAGCCCCTCCGTCAGGCGCGCCCGGTACGACGCGCGCAGTCCCAGCTTGGTGGCGTCGAGCGATTGCGTGGCGGGCGTCGCGCCGAAGCGCTGGTCGAGCGTGGCATGGTCGCCGCCGACGAAAGCTGTCGCCGTGAGCCCGTCGTCGTCGCCCCGCTCCTCGTAGGTGACGGCGGCGCGCCACCAGTCGCGCTGCTGCTTCTCGCTGCGATCGGCGAGGCCGGGCGCGGCGTCGCCCAGGTCGCGACGCTGCCGATCGAACGACGTGAGGAGCAAGGCGCGCAGCGATGCGCCCGACGAGATCTCCCACGTCGCCTCGAGCTGCGCGTCGGCGTAGCGCGGAACGGGGAACAGCGCCGTCGCCGCCGCCGGCGCGAAGCGACCGTAGGTCTGATCGAGCACGCTCGCGCGGACCGCGGCGGCCACGTGCAGGTGATGAGCGGGCGACGCGCGCAGCGATGCGGCCACGTCGAGGAGGTCGGCGTCCAGCGACAGATTCGTGCCGTCGCCGTCGCCGGCAAGAGGACGCGACTCGACCCGCACCAGACCGCCGAGGGCGTCGCCGTAATCGGCGGCGAAAGCGCCGGGGACGACCTCGACGCGGCCGACGAGCTCGGCGCCCACCGTCGCGCGAAATCCCCCGAAGTGATACAGCGCGGGGATGTCGACGCCATCGAACAGCACGCGCGTCTCGGCGGGCGTCGCCCCCCACATCACCAGCCCGGTGGCGCCGGGCGCCGGACGCGCCACGCCGGGGAGATTCTGCGCCGCCACAGAGGGATCGCCGCCGCTTCCGGCCAGGTGCCTCGCTTCGTCCCCGTCGACCGACGCGCTGACCGGCCCCGCCGCCGCCGAGGGGGCGCGCACCAGGGTGGTGTTCTTCGCGTCGTCCGCGCGCGCCGGCCGACTGGCGGCGAACGCGGCCACCGCGCCGACCGCCAGCGCGCGCCAGCCACGCCGCTCAGGGCGCGACGACATCGAAGGTGAGCGCCTCGACCCCGCTGCCGAGGCCTTTCGAGAAGCGGGCATCCGACGGGAGGCTCTCTCCCTGGCTGGCGCCGAGCGACACGCCATCTTCGAGCACCTCGACCGACCAGCGCGCCGCCGTCGTCCCGCACAGTGACGCCGTGTCGACGCGCACCAGGTACGTTCCTGGCGGGGGCCCCCCCTGCCACACGACGTTCTCTTGCCGGCGTCCGTCGATCACGCAGCCGGCGTTCGAATCGAAGTCGAGGATTCCCCCCTGCTGCCAGGCGATCGGATCGACGGGCGTGCCCGGCGTGGGCAGCTGATACGAGTTGATGTTTCGCGCCCACACCTCCACGCCGCCCGGAACGACGACATGCAGATCCAGATCGGACTCGGTGTCCCAGCGCAGGCTCACCACCAGCGTCCCTGTCGGCGTGGGCTGGGACGTCACGGTCAGCGGCACGACCGCGGGCGCGCCGAAGTCTCCGGCGGCGTCGACGGCGCGGACCACCAGCAGCTGCGGTCCCACCGGAAGCGCGGGTGAGAACGACAGCGTCGCCGTGAACGTCGGCTGGTCGGGCGCATCGAGCCCCGGCGGTCCGGCCACCACGACGAAGTAGCCGCGATCGCCCCGCAGCCCGATCGCCGCCGCCGTGGCGGTGGGATCGAGCGTGCCGGTCAAAGCCTTGTCGCGCTCGCCCGGCTGCACGGTGGTCAGGCTGTTGAAGACGCTGATCACGGGCGGTCCCGTGGCAGCGATCGCCTCCAGATCACCGGGATGGAGCTGACTGCCGGCCACGTGCAGCTCGGCGTCGAGACCGAGGTCGCCGGCCATCCCCCCGCACCCGAGCGCGAACAGCGCGGTGAAGACGAACGCCTTCACCACGCGAGCTGCCCCCGCAGCGCCAGCGTGTTTCCCCCCAGGGTCGTCGGCGCCCCCGAGACGGAGCGCCCCAGCGGGTTGGTGACGTGCTGGTACTCGACGACGATGCGATCGAGCGCCGTCCAGCGCCAGGCCGCCGTCGCCGTCCAGGTCGCGAACGTCGCGTCCACCGGGACGACCGCGAGGGCGCGCTGCTGGGAAGCGTCGGCGTCGGGATTGTACGTGTCGTATCGCCCGCCCACCGCGAACCACTTCCCCACCTGCTGCACGACGCCGACCACGAAGCCGTGCTCGCGCAGATCGCGCCCCGCCGCCACCGGATCGGCCGGCACCAGGGCCCGGTCGAGGTTCGAGGCCCACATCAGCTCGCCGAACAGATCGAGCGTGCCCAGCCGGGGCAGCACGATCGTCACCCGCGCGTCGCCGCCCAGGCCGAACCGCCGGAAGTTCTGCGACGGCGTTGCCGCCGAGCCCGAGATGACCTGGATCTCGGACAGCTGCACGATCCCGTCCTCGTTCTGATCCCGCCACACCAGCACGTCCTTCGTCTCGGGCGTGCCGCGATGAAAGCCCCGCCCCGCCAGCCCCGACAGGCCGGCGGCGAACCTGACCCGCCCGCGCGCCCCGGAGACGCCCAGCCGCCCCACCAGATCCTTGGCGCTGTTGGGCTCCTGCGCGGGGAACGTGTGATCGCCCAGGGGATCGCCGTTCATCAACGCGATCTGCGCGTCGAAGAAACGCCAGCCGAAGCGTGCGCGCAGGCCGAGATCGAACGTGCCGGGAAACAGCGCCCGGCTGACGCTGCTGCGCTCGAGGAAGAACCGATCCTGATCCGGCTCGGAGATCTCGTGGCCCCAGGGGATGCGCAGCAGGCCGACCGAGGCCTCGCCCCAGATCCGCCCCGTGTCGTCGCGCCCGCGGGCCCGCGCCGTCACCTCGGCGTCGATGACACCCGCGGAAGGACCGTTCACCGTGTTCGCGTCGAGCTCGAGGCTGCCGGCCATGTGGCCGTGATCGACGTCGAGGTGAAGCCGGGCCCGCCGCACGAAGTACCGCGCCTGATTGAGCGGCATGCCCGTGGATGGGTCGACCTCGTCCTGCGAGGCCTGATCATAGGCGAGCCCGTCCGCCTGGATGTAGCCCGACAGACGAACCCCCGGCGCCGCCACCGGCGTCAAAGCGTCGGTGGCAATCGCTGGTGGTTCCGCGGAGCGGGCGCGCGGCGTCGTCGAGAGCGTCGCCGCGAGCCACGCCACGCCACCCAGAAGCAGCGGTCGGTTCATCAAGGGAGCGGCGGCAAGGTTCCGCCGTTGTCGATCTCTTTCTGCGGCTTCGCGCGCATCGGCGCGACGGTTCGCCCGGTGCAGGCGTTGTTGGGAATGTCGGCGTCGGTGGCCGGAGCGGCGGCGCAGTCGGAGAGGGACGTCCGACCGCTCGCCGCTTCGCAGAACCCGTGAAGGCACGTCTGACCGCTGGCGCAGGTGGCGCTGCTGGCGCAGGCGACGCAGCTCGTGGGCGCGGCTCCGACGCTGCTCTCGTAGAAGCAGCCACAAGGCTCGGTCGACTGGAACGCCGACAGCGGTCCCCCCTCGACGCCGCGCTGGACGTTCATGGCGCACAGGGGGACCAGCCCCTTGCCCGCCACCAGGGTCAGCGGATTCAGGCCCGCCGGGGCGGCCGCCGTCGGCGAGCCGGTGAGGATATCGATGACCCGCGACGCGCGCGCGTCCGCGATCGCGCCGCCCGCGTCGGCGCCCGTCAGATAGAACACGTGCGACCAGCCCAGGTAGTGCCCGTCACGCACGTTGCGCTTGTCGAACGCCGTCACCGTCGTGTCGGGGAAGTAGCCTCCCGTCTGGTTGTAGGCCTGGAAAGAGAGCGACCGCAGGGCCGCCCGGTTCGCCGTGCCGTCGTAGATCTCGGTGCCCAGGATGCCGATGGTCTTGTCGGGAGCCGTCGACGCGGCCACCATCGACGCGACGTTCGTCGACTGGTCGATGGGGTGGCCTTTCCACTTCGTCGCCGGCACGCCGATGATGGCGCCCAGGCTGACCTGCGTCCCCTTGGTGGCGGGACGGACGAAATAGAAGCTCTCGTCGAGCCAGGGCGCCACCGCGCCGGCCGCGCCGAAGCCGAAGACCATGTACGCCTCCTCGGCGCTGATGGACTGGGCGGTGCTTGCCTTGGGGACGACGAACACGAACGACTGCACGGGTCCCTTGACCGCCTTCACGGTGGTCGGCATCGCCGTGGAGGTGCAGCTCGCCGGATAGACGATCGGAATGCCGAGCTGCACGGGGGCGCCCGCCGCGTCGGGCGTGCACGAGGGGACGGTGCCCGTCGTGGCATCCCACGCCGGATCGGCCGGGATGTACGACAGGTTCTGCTTCAGCGGCGTACCGCTGTAGACGGCGTCGACGATCGTGCACGAGCCGGTCGCCTGCCAGACGATCGTCGTGGGCGTGGTGTCCTGGCGCAGGGCCTTGCCCAGCGCCTTCAGCACGGGGACCTGCGTGTCACCCGACATGACGTACAGCGGGTTCGGCAGCGATGAGCAAGCCGGCAAAGCCACGGGTGCGCCTCCAGCGCCGCCAGCCCCCCCGGCCGCGCCTCCACCGGCTCCGCCCTGCGCGACGCCACCACCCGCTCCACCGGCCGCGTCACCCGCCGTCCCGCCGACGGACGAGCCTCCCAGGCCGCCGCCCGCTCCTCCGACAGGTCCGCTCTCACCCGCGGTGCCGCCGACCGCGCCCGCGCTTCCCCCCGCGGCGCCGCCGGCACCCGCCGGGTACTTGACGCCGCTGTCACAACCGAACAGCTGCATCGCCATCGCCGCACCCCAGACCGCTCGTCGCTTGATCCCTGGTCTTGTGGTCATCCGTCGCTCCATCCCTCGTGCCGTTGTCTGCTCTTCGGGTCCCAGTCGTGCTCATTGCGGCAGGCTGGTGTCGGCGATCAGCCGTCCCGAGTCCCGCGTGACGTGACCGCCCAGGCTGTCCATTTCGCGTCGGAAGCTGCGTCCCGCGAGCGTCTCGAGCAATCTGATCACGCGGCGATCGGCCGCTAGCGGCTTCGCGACGATCAGATCGAACCGTTCTTCCGCCAAGGGGATGAAATCGAGCTGGTGCGCGCGCGCCACGGCAGCCATCGCGATTCCTGCGTCGGCGATGCCCAGCGCGATCAGCCGGGCTACTTCGACGTGCCCCCGGGCGGCGGCGCGCACGTTCAGTCGTGACGCCTGAAGCCCTTCGCGCAGCAGCAGGCGTTCGACCAGCTCCTGGGCCGCCGCGCCCTTCTGGCGACGCACGAACGAGACCTCGGGGCGCACCAGATCACGCACGCCGCGGATGCGGCGCGGGTTCCCCTGCGCCACGACCAGCCCCGCCTCCCAGCGCGCCAGATTGAACACCAGCATCGATCGCTCAGGGAGCCGACGCCGCACGAACGGGACGTTGAACTCGCGCGAGGCCTCGTCGAACAGGTGAGCGCCCGCCACGTGAACGAGCCCGTTCGCCAGCAGGTCGAGCGCGGCGCCGCTCGAGCGCTCGATCCAGACGACGCGTCCGCCCCCGACGTTGACATTGACGTTGGCGCGTGCGGCGAGAACCCCGAACGCGGGCGCGCAGCCGGCGCACAGCAAGTTGTCGCGCGCGCCGTTCACGTCGCCGAGCGGCCGCGCGCGCGCCGTCCCTTCGGCGTGGGGGCTGCCCACCAACGTCGCGTCGGCGGCCGTCTGGAACGCTCCCGCGTCACCAGCCGACAGGCGATGAGCGACCCAACGCTCGTCGACGGAGGCCAGCACCACGCGCGCCTCGACCGATCTGTCGGAACGGGAACGATGGCCATGGCGCGATCCTCCGACGAGGACGCTCGGCTCTTCGCCAGGGGCCAGCGCGACCGTCAGCGGCGCGTGCGGCGCGTCGATCCAGAACAGCTCTTCGACCGTGCAGCCGAGAGCGCGCGCCAGACGCAGCGCCACCGCCGCCGAGGGGACGCTGCGCCCGGACTCGATCACGCTGAGGCTCTGCCGGCTGACGCCGATCCGCGCCGCCAGGCTCTGCTGGGTCAAGCCGACCGTCCCGCGACGCCGGCCCACGCCGTTCGCCAACGCCGTCGTCGTTCTCATCAGTCACGTTGTCGCGTTTTAACGACATCGTGTCAATACGACACGACACGAAACAACCTCATCCGCGGCGCTGCGTTTGTTTCGAACACGACACAGCAGCAGCACCGATCCCACTTCGCTCGGCGCTGATCGCGTTTCGCTCGCCGCCGATCCTACCCCGCTCTGCACCGAGCCCGATTCCCTCGCCATTCCGTCTCCGGGCTCGATCTGAAAAAAGAGTGCACCGCAGCTGCTGGCCGTCTGCGGCCAGCAGCGAGGAGCGCATTGTCGCGGCCACGGGCGGCGGCTTGCCGGCGACGTCCTGCCGCGACACCTCGTAGGCCCTACGATCCCGGATGAAGACGAGCGCCGCTATGGCGTACGGTCCACAGGGTCTCGCGGCACCACGCATCGAGGGAAATAACGACCGGGGCCGCACGATGCGGTCCTCGCAGTTGACCGCGGACGGCCAACTGCTCCGGTCCGCTCTTTTTCAGAGAGAGAGATTTGGAGACCGGATCGGAGACCGGGTTCACAGACCTGATCGGAGACCGGTTCAGTGGCCGGTTCAGGCACCTGATCGAAGACCGGGTTCAGACCCCGGTTCAGTGGCCGGTTCAGAGACCGGGTTCAACGGACGCCGCCGGTCAGCCCGATACTGGCCGAGCGCCATCAGCGGGAAGTAGTGCCGGTAGTAGTGATAGTTCAGATAGAAGACCTTCGGGAAGCCGGTCCCGCTCCACAGCGGCTGCGCCCAGGTTCCGGCTTCGTCCTGTCGCTCGAGCAAGTAGCGCACGCCGTTCTGCACGGCCGGCTCGTCCCCCTCGCCCGCCGCCAGCAGCCCCATCAGCGCCCAAGCCGTCTGGCTGGGCGTCGACGCCCCCACCCCGCGCAGCGCCGGATCGTCGTAGCTGCCGACGCTCTCGCCCCACCCGCCGTCGCTGTTCTGATGATTCAGGAACCATCGCACCGCCCGGCGCACCGGTGGTGATTGCATGTCCTCGCCGATGCAGCGCAGCCCGCGCAGCACCTGCCAGGTTCCGTAGATGTGATTGACGCCCCAGCGCCCGTACCACGAGCCATCCGACATCTGATCCTTGTGCAGGAAGGCCACGGCGCGCCGCACGACGGGACTCTCGGGGCCGAACCCGGGAAACGTGGCCAGACACTCCAGCACGCGCGCCGTGATGTCGGCGGTGCTGGGATCGATCATGGCGTTGTGGTCGGCGAACGGCACCTCGGTCAGCCACTGCTTGTCGTTGTCGCGATCGAAGCTGGCCCAGCCACCGTCACTGTTCTGCATCCCCAGCATCCAGGTCAGCCCGCGCTCCATGGCCGCCCGCTGGACGTGCTCGGGCTCCATCGCGCGCGCGTTCTGCAGCACCAGCAGCGCCATGCAGGTGTCGTCGACGTCGGGATAGAACTCGTTCCGGTATTCGAAGAACCAGCCGCCGGGCGGCGCCGGGTTGCGGTGCTGCCAGTCACCAGGCCGCCGGCACTGCTTCGCCAGCAGCCACGAAGCGGCCTTGCGCAGCGGCGCCTCGTCCGGCCCCACGCCCGCCTGCGCCAGCGCGTATCCCGACAGCACGGTGTCCCAAACCGGGGACAGACAGGGCTGCATGCGCAAGGCCCCGTCGTCTCCCCGCAACAGCAACCCGTCCAGATAGCCGAGTTGCTCCTTCAACAGGGGATGACCCTCCTCGTAGCCGAGGCACTTCAGCGCCATCACCGAGTTGGCCATGGCGGGGAGAATGGCGCTCAAGCCGTCGGAATCCTCCAGGCGCTCGGTCATCCACCGGGCGGCCTTCGCCAGCGCCGCCTTGCGCAGCAGCGCCACGCCGGGGACGCGCTCGTAGACCTTCAGCGCCGAGTCGACCCCGAAGAACAGGCGCTTCCAGCCGCCGCGCTTCCCGTTCTCCTCCGTTCCCGGCGCGACCGTGAACAGTTCGCCGACGCCCGCCGCGGGTGGCAGCGCGCACACCGGCTTGGTCGCGTACAAGATCGATAACGGCACGAAGATCGTGCGCGACCAGGCCGACATATCGTAGACGGTGAACGGCGCCCCCCGGGGCAGGAACACCATCTCGGGTGGTATGGCGGGGACGGCCGTCCACGGGTACTGGCCGAACAGCGCGAAGTGGTACTTCGTGTAGGTGTTCGCGCGCTCGGCCCCCCCCAGCCGCGCGATGGCCTCGCGGGCGCGCCGCATGTGGGGCGCCTCGGCCGCGTCGCCCGCGATCTTCAACGCGAGGTAGCTCAGGCACGACACGGAAACTTCCGGGGGGCCGCCGGCGTACTGGGCCCAGCCCCCCTCGGCCAGCGCCTCCTCGCGAATGGTTCGCGCCAGAGCGAGGGACTTCGCGCTGCCCCGGCGACCGAAAAATGCCTCCAGCAAGATCATGTAGCTCTCGAGGGTGGTGTCCCCTTCGAGCTCCGCGCACCAGAACCCCTCCGGCTCCTGGCGGGCGAGGAGCCAGTCGCGCGCCCGCGTCATGCTTTGTTCGACGCGCGCCGGGCCGAGGGCCGAGAGCCGGGACAGATGGGAAGGCTGGATCGAATACTCCATGAAATTTACTTCAGATAGAGTAGACCAGCGGACGACAACCGGGACCCCCAGCGAGGACACATGCGATTCCCTCTCCATATCACGACGGACATGGTTGGTTACCAGCTCAAGAAATCGATGCGGGGAGAAAGCCGCTACCCCTTCGTCTTGATGCTCGAGCCGCTCTACACCTGCAACCTGGCCTGCATCGGCTGCTCGACCGAGCGGCACACCGGCAAGCTGAGTGACCGCCTTCCCGTCGAGACCTGCCTGAAGGCCGTCGACGACTGCGGCGCCCCGTCGGTGTCGATCTGCGGCGGCGAACCGACGCTGTACCCCGAATTGAAGGAGCTGGTGGACGGGATCATCGCCCGCAAGCGCCACATCTACTTGTGCACCAACGGTCTGGTGCTGGACACCAAGGTGTTCGGCAAGATCGCGCCCGCCAAGCGGCTCACCATCAACGTCCACCTCGACGGCATGCGCAAGACGCACGACGAGGTGTGCGCGCGCGAGGGGGTGTTCGACAAGGCGATCGAGATGATCCGGGAGGCGAAGCGGCTCGGCTACCATGTGATGACGAACACGACCGTGTTCAAGAACACGCCCATCGAGGAGATCGAGGAGTTGTGCGGGTTCGTGACATCGCTGGGCGTCGACGGCCTGCTGCTGTCGCCCGGGTATCACTACGAATCGGTGAAGGAGGACATCTTCCTCACCCGCCTCGAGATCCAGAAGAAGTTTCAGCGGGTCCTCGAGCTGTCGAAGCGCTACCCCATCAACTCGACGCCGATGTACCTGGAGTTCGCGGCCGGCGAGCGCGATTACAACTGCTCGCCCTGGAGCACGGTCACCTTCACGCCACGCGGCTGGAAGGGCCCCTGCTATCTGATCGGCGAGAAGTTCACCCAGGAGTGGAGCGAGTTCTGGGCGAAGACCGACTGGTCCTACTGGGAGTCGCGAAAGGACGACCGTTGCCAGAACTGCGCGATGCACTCCGGCTTCGAGGCCTCGGCCGTCCAGGAGCTGCGCAATAGCCCGAAGGACATGTTGCGAATGGCGGCCTGGAACTTCTTGGGGTAATCGACTTCCGTGCATTCTCCACGGACCAGAGCAGAGGGTGAGGCCTCGATGACCGTCATCGTGGCGGCGATGCCCGAGGAGATGGCGGTGTTGCGGGCGCGGCTGACGGACGTGCGCCAGATCACGACCGGTGCGCCCACCACGCAGGCGGTGACGGGGCGGCTCGGCGGACGTACCGTGACCTTGGCGGTGACGGGCGATGGTGAACGCCAGGCGCGCGAGGGTATCGCCGCCGTGCTGGCGGCGGTGCCAGCGGCGCGACTGCTCGTGCTCGGTCTCGCCGGCGGGCTCAGCCGGGATCTGCGCGCAGGCGAGCTGGTCATCGCGGAGCGAATCGTCAGCGAAGCGGCCAGCGGCGCCGACACCTTGCATGCGGAGCGCACGCTCATCGACGCGGCGCTGCGCGCCATCACGGCGCGACCGGCCGTGGTGGTCACCGCGAACCGGATCGCGGACAGCGTGGCCGAGAAGCAGCGGCTGCTGCGGCTCGCCGCGGCCCCCTCCGCCGTCGTCGATCTCGAGTCGGCGGGTTACGCCCGCGCGGCGGTGCGGGCGGGGATTCCCTGGATCGTGCTGCGCGCCGTCAGCGACACCGCCGACGAGGCGCTGCCCGCCCTGCTCAACCGGTCGCGCGACGAAGGGGGGGCGGTGCGCCGCGGCCGGGTGGTGCGCGGCCTGCTGGGCGAGCTGGGGGCCCTCCCCGTCTTGCTGTCACTGCGCCGACGCCTGCGCCCCTGCGCCGAGGCGCTGGCGCGGGCCGCCGAGGCGCTGGTGGCGGCGCCCCCCGACCGGCACGCTGCGTCCGACGAGCGTCGCGAAGCCATCGTCGTCCAACCCGAAGGGCAACCCGCAGCCCAAACAGGAGCGCCGTCATGACCGGGACGCCGTTCGACGAAGCCGAGAAAGAGGCGCTGCAAGCGCTGCTGCAGAAGACCAGCCGCACCTTCGCGCTGACCATCCCGATGTTGCCTCAGCCGCTGCGCACGGAGGTCGGCGTCGCCTATCTGCTGTTCCGGATCATCGACACCTTCGAGGACGCGACGGCCTGGGTGCCGAAGAAGCGGATCGCCGCGCTGGGCGACTTCGTGCGATTGCTCGACGAGGACGGAGCGGATCAGGCGGCCCAGCTGGTCGAGACCTGGACGCGCGAGCCCCCCGTCGCCCATGACGGCTACCAGGAGCTGCTCGGCGCGATCCCGCGCGTGCTGGGCTGGTATCGCCAGCTCGCGGCGCCGGCGCGCGCGCAGCTGCATCGCCACGTCGACCGCAGCGCCCAGGGGATGGGCCGCTTCATCGAACGCACCGACGAGCGCGGAATCCTGCGGCTCGACACCCTCGACGATCTGCACGACTACTGTTACGTGGTGGCCGGCATCGTGGGCGAGATGTTGACCGAGCTGTTCCTGCTGGGCGACGCGCGGCTGGCGGACGTGGCGCCGGCGCTGCGCGCCCGGGCGGTGACGTTCGGCGAGAGCCTGCAGCTCGTGAACATCCTCAAGGACGCGAACAGCGACGCGGTCGAGGGGCGGGTCTATCTTCCGCGCCAGGTGGCGCTGGCGGAGGTCTTCACCCTGGCGCGCACCGATCTCCGCCAGGCCACCGAGTACATCGAGACGCTGCGCACCGCGGGCGCCGATCGCGGTCTGGTGGCGTTCAACGCCCTGAACGCCAGCCTGGCCATCGCGACCTTGCGGCTGATGCGCGACAAGGGGCTGGGGACCAAGCTGACCCGCACCCAGGTGGCGGGCCTGGCCGCCCACGTCGTGCATGCCATCGACGCCGGGTTGCCACTGTTCGACTTCGTCGGTCTCGGCCCGGCGCCAGCGTCGGCCCTGGGGACCTCCGTCACATGACCTTCGACATCACCGCCGAGCTGGCGGATCGGGCGGGCGAAGGGTTCGCGCTGCACGAGAAGTACCTCAATCCGCAGATGGTGCGGGTGCTGAAGACGATCGGCTTCGACAGGACGTACGTGCGCGCCGAGGGGCCGTACCTGTTCGACGCCACCGGCGAGCGCTACCTCGATCTGCTGTCCGGTTTCGGCGTGTTCGCGCTGGGGCGCAGCCACCCGACGGTGAAGAAGGCCTTGCACGACGTCCTCGACGCCGACCTGCCCAACCTGGTGCAGATGGACGTGTCGCTGCTGGCGGGGCTGCTGGCCGAGCGGCTGCTGTCGCACATGCCGGGGCAAGAGAAGATCTTCTTCTGCAACTCGGGCACCGAGGCGGTCGAGGCGGGAATCAAGCTGGCGCGCGCCGCCACCGGCCGCGCCAAGCTGATCTTCTGCGACCACGCGTTTCACGGCCTGACCATGGGGGCGCTGTCGCTGAACGGCGACGCCAGCTTCCGTGACGGCTTCGGCCCGCTGCTGGCCGACAGCGTGCGCATCCCGTTCGACGATCTGCCGGCGCTGCAGGCGGCGCTGGCGGCCGATGACGTGGCGGCGTTCTTCGTCGAGCCGATCCAGGGCAAGGGGGTCAACGTCCCCGCCGCCGGCTATCTGCTCGAGGCGGCGCGCCTCTGCCGCAAGCACGGCACCTTGCTGGTCGCGGACGAGGTGCAGACGGGGATCGGGCGCACCGGGAAGTTCCTCGCCGGCGATCACGTCGGCCTCGATCCCGATCTGGTGCTGCTGGCCAAGGCGCTGTCGGGTGGCTTCGTGCCGGTGGGCGCGGTGGCGGGCAAGCGCTGGGTCTTCGACAAGCTGTTCAACCGCATGGACCGCGCCGTCGTGCACGGCTCGACGTTCGCGAAGAACAACCTGGCCATGGCGGCGGGGCTGGCCACCTTGGCGGTGATCGAGGACGAGCGCCTCATCTCGAATGCCGCCCTTCGCGGCGGCAACCTGCTGCGCCGTCTGTCGGCGTTGAAGTCGAAGTACGAGATGCTGGCCGACGTGCGCGGCGAAGGGCTGATGATCGCGCTCGAGTTCGGCCCCCCGAAGTCGCTGGCGCTGCGCGCCGCCTGGGCGTTGCTCGAGAAGGCCACCAAGGGGCTGTTCTGCCAGACCGTGATCATTCCGCTGTTCGCCCGTCACCGCATCCTGTCGCAGGTGGCCGGTCACGAGATGTACGTCATCAAGCTGCTGCCCCCGCTTTGCGTCTCGCAGTCCGACGAGGACTGGATCGTGCGGGCCTTCGACGACGTGATCGCCGACTGCCACCGCATGCCGAGCTCGATCTGGGATCTCGCCACCACGCTGGCCGGCAACACGCTGAAGCGCAAGGCGGGCACATAACGGCGATCCGACGCTGGACCGCGATCGCGCTCGCGCTCGTCGCGATCGGTGGAACGGCAAGACGAGCGGTGGCGGCGCCCTGCCCCCCGATGGTCGGCGCCACGACGGAGCTCGAACAGCAAGCGGCGCGGGCTCGCCTCGATTTCATCGACCGCAGCCTGACCCGGACGGGACGGCACGCCCGCCTCTGGGCCTGGGGATGGGGCGTCGGCATCGGCGTCAGCGGCGTGGCCAGCCTGGCGGTCGTCCCCTTCGTGAGCCGCGCCGATCGGGTCGACTGGTACACGAGCGCGGGCAGCGCCGCCATCGGCGTGTTCCCCTTTCTCTTCTCGCCGCTCGCCGTGGCTCACGATGGTCCGACGTTGCACGCCAAGCTGTCCGCCGACACGTCGGACGCCGACGTCTGTCCGCTGCTGGCCGAGGCCGAGGCGCTGTTGATTCGCGACGCCGAGAACGAACGGCAGCAGCAGGCCTGGTACCTGCACGCCGGGAACCTCGCGTTCAACACCGGCGTGCTGCTGTTCCTGGGGCTCGGCTTTCACCACTGGGCGAGCGGCATCATCAACGGGGCCGCCGGCGCGGCGGTCGGTGAGGCGATCATCTTCACCCAGCCGACGCAAACCATCGACGCGCTGACCGCCTACCGCGCGGGCGACCTCACCTCCGAGCGCGCGCCTCCGCTGACGCTCGGCTACGCCACGAAGTTCTGACGCGCGGCGACGGCCCCCGCTTCCGTCGCTGCCGTCTCGTGATAGGTTCGCCTTGTGACGGTTGACGGCGACGCCCGCATCCGATTCCTGGAGGACCGGCTATCGATCCTGTCGGGGACCCTGCGGGATTTCGCCGAGGCGACCATCGACTACGACCGCCTGCTGCACGTCATCGCCGACAAGCTGGCCCAGGTCGTCAAGGACGGCTGCGTGGTGCGGCTGCTGGGGAGCGACGGGTGGCTCACCGTCGCCGCCATGGACCTCCCCATCGAGGCGCGCGTCTCCGATGCCGCCCTGTTGGCGCGAATCCGCGCGCACGTCTCGGCCCGGCACAACGTCGCCGAGCAGGGGGCGGCGCGCCGCGTGCTGGAGACCGGCGAGGCGTTGCTGATTCCGCGCCTCGACTACGACGAGCTCCGTTCCACCGCCACGAAGGAGATCCTCGAGGCCTACGAGACGATCGGCATCCACAGCCTGCTCATCGTGGCCCTCCGGGTGCGCGGTGAATCGATCGGGTTGCTGTCGCTGGTCCGCTTCGAGCCGTCGTCGCCCCCCTTCACCGTTCAGGATCTCGAGCTGGCGCAGGCGCTGGCCGACCACGCCGCGCTGGCCATCGGCAATGCCCGCCTGCTTCAGTCGGCCACGACCGAGGTCGCCGAGCGGCGGCGCGCCGAGATCGCGCTGCGCCGCACCGAGGAGCAGCTGCGCCACGCCCAGAAGATGGACGCCGTGGGGCGGCTGGCCGGCAGCGTGGCGCACGACTTCAACAATCTCCTCTCGGTGATCCTCAGCTACAGCGCGATCTTGCTGTCGGACATCAAGGAGATCGATCCGCTGCGCGCCGACATCGAGTCGATCATGAAGGCGGGCGAGAAGGCCGCCGAGCTGACCCGTCAGCTGCTGGCGTTCAGCCGGCAACAGGTGCTGGCCCCCCGCATCGTCGACCTGAACGTCGTCGTTCAGGAGGCGGAGAAGATGCTCCGCCGCCTCATCAACGAGGACATCGAGCTGATGATCCATTGCGCGCGGACGCTGTCGAAGGTGAAGGTCGATCCGAGCCAGATCGATCAGGTGATCTTGAACCTGGCCATCAACGCCCGCGACGCCATGCCGGGCGGCGGGAAGCTGTCCATCGAGACGAAGGACGTGGTGCTCGACGGCTCGTACACCAACGAGCACTTCGGCGTCACGCCGGGCCCCCACGTCATGCTGGCGGTGACCGACACCGGGGTGGGCATGGACAAGGAGACGCAGGCGCGCATCTTCGAGCCGTTCTTCACGACGAAGGATCTGGGGAAAGGGACCGGGCTGGGCCTTTCCACCGTGTTCGGCATCGTCCAGCAGAGCGGCGGCAACGTCTGGGTCTACAGCGAGCTGGGGGGAGGGACGACGATCAAGGTGTACTTCCCGGTGGCGGTGGGCGTCGAGGCCGACGTCCCGGAGGTGGTGGCGCCGACGACTCTGCAGGGGACGGAGACCATCCTGCTGGTCGAGGATCAGGACGAGGTCCGCCAGGTGGCCCATCAGATCCTGCTGCGCTGCGGGTATCATGTGATCGAGGCGCGCAACGCTGGCGAGGCGCTGCTGACCTGCGAGCGGCACCCGCGCACCATCCAGCTGCTGCTGACCGACGTGGTGATGCCCCAGATGAGCGGGCGCGAGCTGGCCACCCGGCTGACCTCGATCAGGCCCGAGATGAAGGTCCTCTACATGTCGGGCTACACCGACAACACCATCGTTCATCACGGGATCCTCGATTCGGGCATCGCCTACCTGCAGAAGCCCATCGTCCCCGACGTGCTGGCGCGGCGGGTCCGCGAGGTGCTGGATACCCCCGTCCGCAAGCCCCCGGGGGCCTGAGCGGTGGTGTACGCCGGGCATTTGGTGATTAAGGTGGATCGATGAGCAATCCAGTCGTCGTTCGCACGCCAACCGACAACAGCGAAGGCGGGCGCCCCCAGGGCGTTCGCAGCGTGGCAGGCGTCCATCGCAGCACCACGTTCCATTGGGTTGGCAATGGCTTTCACGTCTCCACCTATTTCCCCAGCGCCGGTCTTCCGCCCGAGCGGGTCAGCCCGTTCGTGTTGATGGACTACGGGCCGGCCCGCGCCTTCACGCCGCTCGCGCAGGGCAAGCGCGGCGTCGGCTGGCACCCGCACCGCGGCTTCGAGACCGTCACCCTCGCTTGGGAAGGTCGGG
>DASYCK010000199.1:0-17011 GCA_036500205.1 Polyangia bacterium
CTGCCCGCAGGTGCCGGTCAGCGTGTCGATCCGCTGGCGGTTCGTCTGCCCGGGCATGATGGGGGGAATGGGCGGGATGTTCGCGGCGGGCGGTCCCAAGGTCGCGCACAGGACGTCGAGGTTCAACGTGACCCCCCGGAGGATCGAGTTCGCCTCGGCGTTGATCCCGTTCAGCGTCAGGTAGGGAAGCTGCGAGAAGAAGCCGACGCGCTTCGACCCCAGATCGCTTTGCGCGTACCCGCTCGTCGGCGGCGTCACACCGTACAGCGTCGCCATTCCCGGGCCGTAGAAGCCGGTCGTCGACAGCAGCATCTCCTTCAGCCCCAGCCCCTTCGTGAAGATGTCGTCGAAGAAGCGATACGAGGACTCCTGGTACTCGGGCGCCAGCGAGTCCATGTACGTCGGCACGTCCACCTTGGTGATCTGCGCGTAGTCGTCGAAGTGCAGCCACTCGCCGTGGAACTGCCGCATCATGCTGCTGGCCGCCGCCTCGCCGAGCATCGTGGTGGCCAAGGTCGCGGCCCCGTCCGCGGTGTCCAGCTTGCCCGAGCCCCCCGCCAGGTCCAGGGTCTTGTCGTCCGGGCCCGTTCCGCGCAACCACAGCGCCAGCTTCGCGGCCATCTCGTAGGCGTTGAGCGGCGAGCCTTGCGCCCCGAGCTCCGTGCGGAAGAGGAAGTTCGGCGACTGCAGCATGGCGCTGATGACCAGATACGCGCCCTTGGTGAAGGCGGTCCCCGACCCCGTCTGCGTCGAGCCCTGCGTGTAGAGCGTCATGTAGCTCGCCTGCTCTGCGGTCGTCAGCGGACGACGGTAAGCCCGTCGTCCCACCGTCGTGATGAGGCCAGCGGGATCGGTGCCGCTATAAACGGTGGCCAGCACCGACGCGCTCGCGGTCACCTGGGTGGCGAGCGTCTCCGCGGCCGACTGGTAGTCCTGCCAGTTGCGCGAGTCCAGGCCGAGCACGAGCTCGTTGTTCGAGAAGTCGGTCGTGCCCGAGACGGCACCCTCGAAGTCCTGCTCCATGCCGCCCGAGGGGACGTTCAGCACCGTCTGGACCGCCGCCGCCCACTGCGCATTCGACAGCCGGATGACCCGGTAGTACTTGGGCGAGCCCGTCAGATTGAGGGTCCCGGGGACACCCATGCTGGCGCCACCGCTTCCAGTCGTTCCCGTCGTTCCCCCGCTTCCGGTGGTGCCGGTGGCGCCGCCGGAACCCGTCGTTACAACGGTACCCCCGGTGCCGCTTCCGACGGCAGTCCCACCAGAACCGGTCGTGCCCCCCGATCCGGAGCCGGAAGTACCGCCGGAGCCTATGCCCGCGGCGCCGATTTGCCCGGTACAGCCGGCAAGACCCAGCAAAGAGAGGATGGCCACACGGACGCAGATCGATTGGCGCTTCATGTGCCTCCTGTTTCGGTGGTCGGCCCCCATCGCCCGCCCGTGTCGTCCCCGAGGGCGTAGACAATGCCATATTGTAACTGACGATACTAGTTAGAATCTGTGAAAAGAAATGCGGTGCGGCGCGGTGCGCGGCGACCGGCGGCGCAGCGGCGGACGAGGCGACGGACTCGCCGGAAGCGCGTCAGTGATGCCAGGACCAGTGCGGCCCACACGTCGCCCGATGACGTCGTGAAGAAACCGCAAGCGACCCTGTGGACCGATCTGTCCGTCATGTTGATGTAATGGCCATGCTGCTCGAAGCAGGTGCCGGTACATGAGCCGGCGGGGGGCGGCCGCTCCGTCGACGCCGATCCGGGCACCGCTGGGGCCGTCGGTGTCGACGGAGCGGAGATCAGCCGACGGCCAGGGTGTCCCGGCCGCCCAGATCGATCGCCATCGTCGCCGGACGCGAGTCGGCGCCCACGGGGGTCGCGCTGTTCGGGTGAGCGGCGCGGTGAGCGCGCCACCAATCCCGGGCCGCCGGCTGCTCGTTGCGTCGGGCGTCGGCGCACGCGAGGAGGCTGGTGCGCAACGCCGCCGCCGACGCGGGACGATTGTTGCGATCCTTCGCGAGACATCCGAGCACGATCGCTTCGAGATCGGCGGGAAGGGGCCTCCCCAACCGCTCCGACGGGGGGACGGGCGCCTCGAGCATGTGCTTGCTGCACACCTCGAGCACCGTGGCGGCCTCGAAAACGTGCTGCCCCGTGAGCAGGAAGTAAGCGACGCCCCCCACCGCGTAGAGATCGGAGCGTCCGTCGATGGTGTCGGGCCGGGCGATGGCCTCGGGGGCCATGTAGAGCGGTGTTCCGGTGATGGCGTCGCTCGCCGCCGACTCGACCAGGTTCCCGCCGAAGCTCTTCACGAGCCCGAAGTCGACGACCTTGACGACGTCGCACGCGTCGGGTCGCTCGGTGAGCACGATGTTGGCAGGCTTGATGTCGCGGTGGATGAGGCCCAGCGCGTGGGCCTCGGCGAGGGCGCCGCTGATCTGCGCGAGCATGTGGATGGCGCGCGCGGGTTCGACGGGGCCGTACTGGTCGACGAGGCTCTGGAGGTCCAGGCCATCGAGATACTCCATGACGTAATAGAAGACGCCCTCGGCCGTTCGCCCGTAGTCGAAGATCGAGATCGTGTTCGGGTGCACGAGGCGGCTCGTGAGCTGCACTTCGCGCTCGAAGCGCACCAGGTCGGACTCGCTGGCGCGGTCCTTGAGCAGCAGCTTGATCGCCGCCGGCCGGCGCAGCATGGCGTGCGTGGCGCGGTAGACGACACCCATCGCGCCTTCGCCGATCTTCCGCTCGAGCACGTACTGTCCGAAGCGGCGCGCCTCGCGCACCTCGGCCCGAAGGCCGTAGGTGACCCGCGAGATGACGGTGCAGGTGATGGTGGCGATGGTCCACTCCATGATCGACGTCGTGGGCAGCCAGGGAAAGGCGCCCGAGTTGGCCCCGCGCCAGGCCAGTCCGCCACCGATCGCCGGCACCAGCGCGCTGGACAGCAAGATCTTCGGAACGCCGACCATGGCGGTGAGGATGAAGGTGCGGCGCGGGGAGGAGGGGAGCAGGGCGGCACGAATCGCCAGGAACATCGCGGCGGGGAACAGGTCGATCATGACCACGTAGGCGTCTGCCATCAGCGAGCCTTCCGTGGTCACCAGCGAATGCTCGCGCGCGAAGCCGACCAGGATGTAGCGGGTGAGGAAGGTCCCCACGAACGCGACGGCCAGCAGGCCGCCGCCATCCACGATCCGACAGAAGCGGAGCGAGCGTTTTCCCCGCCGGCACAGCCACCACAGGGTGCCCGATAGAGCGATCGCGCCGAACGTGATCACCGTGTCGGGGCCAGGCTTCACCATCCCGCCACCGGCGAGACCGAGGACCCCGCCCGACAGGTTGAACCAGAACAACACCTTCCAGAACAGCGCCAGCCGCGTCTGCTGGAAGGCGCGCGCCTCCTCGCTGTCCTCGGCGGCCGGTGATGATTGCTGACGCGCCATGAGTGGTGACGGCAAGGAACGGACCCTATCATCTCTCCCGTCCGAGCCGGATCGGCGCATCAATCCGGCCGACGAAAGCCGGCCCGTCCCTGCTTACTGCGTCGCGCCCGGCGTCGGCGCTCGGCTGAGGCAGACGTTCACGGGCGAGTCTTCGTCGGTGTGGCCTTTGAGCTGGGGCGGCGTGAGCGGCAGGTAGCCTTCGTGATGAAAGGTGAGGGTGGCCCAGCTGTCGGACGGATCGTTGAGGCCGACGTGGTATCTCCCCTTCCCGTCGGTCGTGGTCATGTCGGGGAACGACTCGACCCGGTCGCCGTATCCACGCTCGACATGGACGTCGATGCCTACGGCTGGAAGCGGAGCGGCCGATGCGCAGTCGGTGACCTGGCCCTGCACGGTGAAGAAGCTGTCGCACGCGGGCAGCAGCAGTCCGCCGAGAACGATCGACGCGACGATCAGGACAGCGGTGTCATGATCCGCGGCGTGGCGAGGCGATTTCGTGGGGTTTGGCATCGGTGCCGCGGGCAATTGCAACAACCGGACCCCGTGCACTTGGGATGTCCCGATCCGTCCGTCCAAAGGGCGTTTCGTGGCACACTCGTCAGTGATGTCTCCGTCGCCAGCCACCCCTCGTCCGCGGTTTTACGACCTCGTCGGTCGGTTCGTTTCGTTGGAATTTCGGCGCTTCGCTGGCCCTGGTGCCTTCCTGGTCGAGCCGGGCGCCGCGCCCGAGGCCGAGACGATCTTGCTTCCGGGCGCGGAGATTCCGCAGGACGCGCGAGAAGGCGAGCGCGTGGAGGTCTTCGTCGTGCTGGACGCGGAAGGGCGGCCGCTGGCGACGACCGTGATGCCGCGCCTGGCGCTAGGAGAGGTGGCGTTTCTGGCCGTCACCGCGTGCACCGAGTTCGGCGCGTTCGTCGATTGGGGCCTGCCCAAGGAGCTGCTGGTGCCCTTCGCGGAGCAGACGAGGGAGCTGAAGGTGGCCGAGAGGCACCCCATCGGTCTCTACGTCGACAACACGGGGCGATTGGCGGGGACGATGCGTGTGAACGACATGCTAGGTATCGACGCGGAATTCCATCGCGGTGAGTGGGTGGAGGGGGAGGTCTGGCGAGACGAGCCGGAGGTCGGTCTGTTCGTGATCCTCGAGCATCGCTATTTGGGCCTGGTGCCCCGACACGAGCCGCATTCCCTGTCGCGCGGTGAACTGGCGAAATTTCGCGTGACGCATGTGCATCCCGACGGAAAGCTCGAGCTCTCCGCGCGGCGACCCATTCAGCAGGAGCTGGAGCACGATGCCGCGCTCATTCTGGAGGTGCTCGCGCGTCCGGGGGTGCCACCGGTGGGCGACCGATCGCCTCCCCAGGAGATCCGGGCGCTCTTCGGATTGAGCAAGAAGGCGTTCAAGCGCGCGGTGGGGACGCTGCTGAAGGCAGGCCGCGTCGACATCGACCAGACCGGACTGGTGCATGTCGCCCGGGGCCGCGCGCGCTGAAAGGCAGGGGACCGGAGCTCAGGCGGTGTCGTCCGGGTCCGGCTCGTAGCGCTTGAGCTGTGGGGCATCGCGCGGGACCGTGTCGATCCAGCCCGCCTTCGCCTCGGGGAAGGCATCGGCGTAGGGGAGGTAGGGCTTGAGATCGAGGATGGGGGTCCCGTCGATGAGATCGATGCCCCGCACGTGCAGGCGGCAACCGTCGACGCGCACGAGGCGCACCGCGGACAGCCCGATGGGGTTGGGACGATCGGGGGAGCGGGTCGCGAACAGGGCGCGGCGCTGGCGTGGACCGCGCGGCGGCATCACTTGCGGCGCCCAGGTGCCGCTCCGGTGCAGCCAGCTGAGCACCCACAGCCTTTCCATGCCCACCAGATCGGCGAGCGCGGCGGCTGGAATCAGCGTCGGTATCAGCTCCAGCACCGCCTCCTCCTCGGAGTCGACGGCGGCGGCCTGCTGGGGCGTTCCGAAGCGGCGCTGGTAGGGCGAGCGGACGTATCCGATCGGCGCGAGGGAGAACGGTCCCCCGACGTCCCCCGCGGGTGGCGCGGTCTTCGCTGCTGTCATGACCGTCCCACTAGCCGAAGCGGACCCGATCCTCAAACGAGCCGTGACGGCGGGGGCGCCGCGTGGGACAAATCCCTGTCGTGGATGCTCCCCGCCCGCTCGATTCCGCGCTGATTCGCGCCGCCGCCCAGGCGGCCCGTTTCACGCTGGTGGGCTTCGCCGAGGCGCGTCCCATCGATGCGGCGCCGCTGCGAGCGTGGTTGCAGGCCGGCCACGCCGCCGACATGGACTGGATGCACCGCCGCGTCGAGGAGCGCCTGGATCCCGCGCGGGTCCTGCCGGACGTGCGGACCGTCATCGCGCTGGGCATCGGGTACCGCCGTCCCGCCAGCGAGCGCTCGCGCGTCGCCAGCTATGCGCGGGGGCGCGACTACCACTACGCCCATCGCGATCGCATGCGGAAGCTGCGCAAGGCTCTGCTCGAGCTGGATCCCACGATGGGAATCTATGCCTGCGTCGACACCGGGGTGGCGATGGAGAAAGTGTGGGCCGAGCGCGCCGGGCTGGGGTGGATCGGCAAGAACGGACTGCTCATCAACCGCACGCTCGGGTCGTGGGTGACGCTGTCGGTGATGTTCATCGATCGCGCGGTCGATTCCTATGGCCAGCCGCACGAGTTTCTCTGCGGCGACTGCGTGCGCTGCCTCGAGGCGTGCCCCACGGAGGCGTTCGCCGCTCCGGGCGTCGTCGATTCGCGGCGGTGCCTGTCCTATCAGTCGATCGAAAACAGAGGCACCGTGCCCGAGAAGCTGCGGCGCGGCTTCGTCGGCCGCGTGT
Organism: Polyangia bacterium; assembly: GCA_036500205.1. Lineage (GTDB taxonomy): Bacteria > Myxococcota_A > Polyangia > Fen-1088 > Fen-1088 > DASYCK01. The sequence goes on from DASYCK010000199.1 coordinate 6,273, forward strand.
TCGGCTGCGACATCTGCCAGGACGTGTGCCCCTGGAATGGGCCGGACATCCCCGAGGGGGATCGACGCTTCCAGCCTCGGCCCCTGGCCGGGCTCTCGCCCGTCGAGCTGGCGGAGCTGAGCGAGGCCGACTTCAAGACGCTCTCGGCGGGGATGGCCGTGGCGCGCGCCCAGTACGATGGTCTGCGCCGGAACGCTCTGCTGACGATCGGCGCCCAGCGCGACCAGGCCGGACGCGAGGTGGCGCAACGGCTCTGCGACGCCGCCAGTCCCCTGGTGTCCGAGGCCGCGCGCTGGGCTCTGGGACAGCTGATGGGGTCGACGCGCCCCGCGCGGTGAGCCTCGCACGACGCTTTGACACGATCGTGTGTCACTTATCTGTGTACACGATGAATGTGACCGTCGCTCTCTCCGACGAGCTGGTCGCGCGTGTCCGTGAAATCGCGCGGAGCCAGGGGACGACTCTGAACGAGCTGGTACGCCGGCAACTCGAGCTCGTCGCCGGACGCCCGACGGGCGAAGCACGCGCCGACGAAATGCGGAAGCTCTGGGTGCAATCGGCTGGCCGCTCGGGCGGCAAGCGAATCCGTCGGTCCGACGCTTACGATCCCCGTCGGTCCTGATGGCTCGCGCATTTCTCGACACGAACATCCCTCGTCCACGCCGATGATGCCGATGCCGGACCCAAGCGAGGGAAGGCACAAGCGCTCGTCCTCGGCGCGCTGACGAACGGGGATGCGGTGATATCGACGCGAGGCGCCCCAGAAAAGGGTCGAGCTTCTAGCCGGGCTCGTCGCCGTCACGATCGACGTCGACCACATCATCGAAAGCATCAAGCTGCACCGGCTGTACAGCCTCGGTTTTTGGGACGCTCTCATCGTCCACGCCGCGCGCCGGGCCGGCTGCGATCGTCTGATGACGGAGGATCTGCAAGCGGGTCAGCGGATCGAAGGTGTCGAGATCATCAATCCGTTCGCGTAGCCGATCGATTGACCGGCGACCCAAGGCGGAAAGATCCGCGTCCCGCCCGGTCACTTCGGGGGTGGGCACCCCAGGCGGCCGTCCACGCCGACCGCCAGGTCGTCGAGCCACATCTGGGCGGGCGTGGTGCTCGACACCTCGGCGACGTAGGCGCCGATGCGCAGGTTGTTGAAGGGGCTGGGCGCGGTCCAGGTGGTGTTCGTGCCCGAGGTGCACCCGTCGCCCTTCATGTCGACGGTGCGGGACAGCGTTCCGTCGATCCAGAACTGCATCTGGTTCGCCGGGCCGTCGAACTTCCATTCCCAGCACATCCACGTCTTGGCCGGCACGGCCTTGGTGGGGCTGGGGCGCGCCCAGCAATCGGCGGACGATCCGGCGTAGTAGTTCAGCAGGATCTGGGCGTGCTGCTCGCCGACGTTGTACCAGGGGGTGCTGCCGTCCTTCGACCCGCGCACCAGATCGGTGTGGCCGTCGGGGACGCTGTCGAAGTACACCATCACGCGCCCGAACATCTGCTGGGCCGCGGGCAGCGGAAACAGCGGCGCCCCCTTGTTCTCGAGGAAGCCGCCCTGTTTGTTGGCGGGGACCATGATCGTCAGCGCGGACTGACCGCCGTAGAACTGGCTGGTGTCGAGCGCCAGCGTCCCGCCGGCGGGCATGGACGTCCACTTGGTCTTGTCGAGCGCCGCGGCCTCGAAGTCCTCGCACAGCAGCGCGTTCGACGGACAGCTCGCCGGCGCGCTGGTCCCGCCAGCGGCGGTGCTTCCCCCCGCGGCCCCGCCGCCGCCGATCCGTCCGGCCCCGCCCGAAAGGCCAGCGCTGCCGGCGCCCGCGCCGCCGGGGCCTGCCCCACCCGACGCCGGGCCGCCGCCGCTGCCGATGGTCCCGCCGGTGGCGGCCAGACCGCCGCTGCCGACGGCGCCGCCCGAAGCGCTGGTCCCGCCGGTCGCGGTGCCGCCGCTGCCCGTGGTGCCGCCGCTGCTCGTCCCGCCGCCCGAGCCGACAGCGCCGCCCGAGCCGATGGTTCCGCCGGTGCCGCTACTGCCCCCCGACGACGAACCGCCCCCCGTGCCCGGGCTGCCCGCTCCCGAGCCGGCGCCACATCCCAGCCCGGTCAGCGTCAGCGCCAGGGCCAACGCCTGCCGGGCGCCACGCCGCGATCTCTCCTGGCCGCGCACTCAGAGCAGCCCCGACAGCGGGCCCGAGCTCATGATCCGGTCGCCCACGCTGTTCACCGACGACATGCCCATCAGCTGGCAGATCGACACCAGCAGCTTCACGTGGTCCTGCTTGTCGTAGTTCAGGAAGCGCCCCGTCTGCAGCGCGCCCCCGGCCTTGCCGATCATCAGCAGCGGGGAACGATCCATGCGGTGCGAGGTGCTGCCGAGCTCGCGCCCCATCACGATCAGCGTGTTGTCGAGCAGCGTGCCGTTGCCCTCGTTGACGGCGTCGAGCTGACCCACCAGGTAGGCGATCTGCTGCGCGTACCAGTTGTCGATGGCTTGCAGTTCCGTGCGCCGGTCCGTCCCGTCATGCGACATGGTGTGGTGGGCGCTGGTGTGGCCCAGCCAGGTGTGCACCACGTTGCTGAAGCCGTAACTCATCTGCAGCGTCAGGACGCGGGTCACGTCGCAGGCCAGCGCATGCGCGGCGATGTCCATCATCTGGGTCACCTGCGCCGGGAAGTTCGCGTTGTTCGCGCTCAGCTTCGAGGGCGCGCCCGGCACCGTGCAGCCCGCCCCCGGACCGGTGCCCCCGCTCGGTGGGGCGAGGCGCCGCTCCATCGCCAGCACGCCCTCCAGGTGCGCGTCGATCTTCTGGTAGTCGGCCTTCCCCACGCGGTTGCGGATGTTGCCGAGATCGCCCTTCAGGATGTCGACCAGCGCCTGCTGCTCGGCCCGATTGCGCGTCACCGCCGGATCCTCGGTGGGCGTCATGGTGGCGCCGCCCGGCGTGACGCCGGCGAAGATGCGATCGAAGGCGGCCTTGGGATCGATCTCGGGGTGGATGGGAGCGTTCGGCCCCGTGTACGTCATGCGGTTCAGCGTGGTGGCGTTCGAGCACTGCACGCCCAGCGCGATGCTCCGGTACTTCGTCTCCGGGCTGGCGTCGTCGGCGGCGCGCTGGTACGGCATGTTCGCGCCGTAGCCGTTGGCGATGAGCTGATCGATGGTGATGCCGTTGCCCCAGCCCGTCAGGTGGCCGTTGCCGCCGTCGAAGCTGGCGCCCGCGTTCGGCTCGGGCAAGGTGGTGGCGCTCCACAGGCCCGCCATGCCGTAGGCGTGGTTCTCGCCGGCGCCGCCCGCCGTCAGGGTCAGCCCCCACGGCACCACCATCTTGGCGGCGAACGGCTGCAGCGGCTCCTGGATGAACTGCAACATGTAGTCGGTCTCGGAGCCGCCCGGCTTCCAGTCGACGGTGGTGTTGTAGTCCTTCGACGGCGCGCCGTCCGGCTCGAAGATGAGCACGAGGCGCTTGGGGCGGGGGGCATCCTGCGCATCGGCGTTCAGCAGCGGCAGCAGCGGCGCCGCGGCGGCGCCCAGGCCCAGGCCCTGCAACAGGCGGCGGCGCGAGATGGCGAAGCGGGATCGGTTCTTCATGACGGAGCTCCTGGCGATTTTCGACATGGCCTAACCGCCATCCAGGCGCACGTTGCGGAAGGCCGGGCTGAGCGCGATGCGGCCCAGCAGATCGCGGATGTCTCCGCCCGAGGCGCGGAAGGCGTCGCGAATGCCCTGGATCGAGCAGGCGTCGTCGGTGGTCTCCATGCGGCCGAGCGAGAAGCGAAACCACTGCGCCGCGAAGCAGTTGCTGACGTCCTGCGAGGCTGCCAGCTTGTTCGCCAGATCGATGGCGCCGTCGAAATCGCCGGCCAGGTCCGGGCCGGCGCTGTTGATGGTGCCGGTGGCATCGACGGGGCCCAGGCCGTCCATGGTGCGGTAGGCGCCGATGGGATCGTAGTTCTCGAAGCCGAGCCCGATGGGATCCATCAGCTTGTGACACCCGGCGCAGGTGGGATCCGACGAGTGCTGCGCGAAGCGTTCCCGCGTCGAGGTGGCGGCCGTGGGCACGGGCGGCGTGGTGTTCACGTTGGCCGGGGGCGGCGGGATGTTCCCGCACAGGACGTTCAGGCGGATCAGCTTCCCGCGGTGCACGGGGGAGGTCTGGTTGTTGTGCGCCCAGCGGGTCAGGAACGCCGCCTGGGTCAGGATGCCGGCGCGCTGGGTCGGGTCCAGCATCACCGGCGTGCCCACGGTGTAGCCAGCCGGCTGCTTCACGCCGTAGACGTCGAACAGGCCCCCTTGCGGGAAGGCCATGTTCGAGGTGAGCAGCGTCTTCAAGAGACCGTCCCCCTTGCGGATCACGTAGTCCGTGAACAGCGCCGTCTCCTGCATCATCGCGTCGGTCAGCGCGGCGTCATACTGCGGGAACATCGTCGGGTCCTTGGGCTGATCGGGGAGATCGGTGATGTCCAGCCACTGGCGGTGAAACAGCGCGATCGTCCCCGCGGCGCGCGAATCGTTCAGCATGCGGGCGACCTGGGCGCTGATGGTCGCCTCCTTCATCAGCGATCCATCCTGGGCCGCCGCGAACAGCGTGTCGTCGGGCATCGAGTTCCACAGGAAGTATGAGAGCCGCGACGCCAGCTCCCAGGGGGTGATCGCGACCGTGCCTGCCTGGGGCGTGCCCGTGCCACCCACGTCGTAGTGGTACAGGAAGAACGGTGACTGCAACATCGCCTCGACCACCAGGCGGAAGCCGTTGGGGGCACCCTCGGGCGCCTGCTGGCCGATGGTGTACAGGTTCACGTACTGCGTGACCTCGGCGCCAGTCAGGGGGCGCCGGTACGCGCGCTGACCAAACGTCGTCACGAAGCTGGTGGCGCACCTGGTGGTCTTGTCGGCCGTCAGATCGCACGGCGAGATCTGGGTCAGGCGCGACTTGGCGTCGACGGCGAGCGCGGCCGCGACCTCCGAGTACTGCTGCACGAGCAGCTCGGTGATGGGCGCGATGGCGTTGCTGTTGAAGGGGCCGATCCGTTCGTCGTCGCCGAGCGCGTCGATCGTCGTCCCCGATCCGCCGATCAGGTCGCGCACGCTGTTGCTGTACTCGACGCGCGTCAACCGCCTGGCCGGCGTCAGGCCGGCATCGAGCGCGTTGTTGCTGGCTGCGCAGGCCGCCGCCACATCATCGAGGCCGGGGTCGCCGCCCGAGCCGGGGGTACCGCCCGAGCCGGCGCCCCCGGAGGCCGACCCGCTGGACGATCCCGAGCCCGAACCACCGCTGGTCGAGCCGCTTCCGGGGTTGCCGCTGCCACCCGAGCCCGGGTTGCCGCTACCGCCCGAGCCCGCTCCAGCGCCCGGCTCCGAGACGTGGCCGACGCAGGCGGAGCTGGCGACCGTCAGGCCGAAAACCAGCGTTGACAGGGCATATCCAGAGCCAAACCGACGGGGCATTGTTTCTCCTCCGGGGGGGAAAGAGTGGAACCTCGAACCAGAATCAGCGCCTCGCGCGGCACATCGATCTTGTGGCCTACGTTACCGTTTCGCTCTTATCGGATCAACCGCGAAGCGCCCGGAAGCGTAGGTCCGCGAAAATGAAGGACGCCTTTGGGGTATATGTGGGTCTGTGGCCGACGTGGCGGACCTTCTCGCGGACGGGAGCGGATCGGCGCGGATGGCGCTTCTTCTGGTCGTCGTGGCGACGGCGGTTGGGGGGTGCGGACGGGCCGGCGGCGGGGCCGGGCCGCCTGGCATCGGCGGCTCGACCTCGGTCGGTGGTGACGGGGGAGCAGCAACCGGCGGCGCAGGTGGTGGCGAAGGGACGCTGGCGCTTCTGGTGGATCACGATCAGAGCTCCAACAACGTCGAGCCTGGCTTTCCGCCGTCGTATTCCGACGCGCTCTTCGAGGTCGACCTCACCGTCGATCGGATACCTTACGAGACCATCGCCGTTCCGCCTGGCGGAGGGGCGCCGCCCCCCGCGTTTGGCCAGCTGGCGCGCTACACGGCCTTGCTCTGGTACACGGCCGACGGCACCTCGGAGCTGTTCTCATCCACCGAGCAAGCGGAGGTCGAGCGCTGGCTCGACCTCGGACACAAGACGTTGATCATCTTCTCGGAGAACCTGCTCTCCGACATCGGTGCTGGCGGGGCCTGGACGGCACCGACTGACGACACGTTCCTGACCGCGTACCTCGGCGCCGCCGGATGGGCGGCGGACGGCGACGCCGATGTTGCCGGCGCCGGCGCCGTTTCGTTGAAGAACAGGCTGTACACCGTGGATGGCGCGTCGGGGACCCCGCTCGCCGGCATGCACTTCGAGGTCTTCGACGACACGCCCATCGAGAGCACGGCGGACCTCGTGAACCCGGGAGCGGCGACGGTCGTCCTGGCGACGGTCGACGCCGATCCCGCCGACGAAGGGAGCAACGCCGCCACCCCCATCGTGGTGGCGCATACCGTCGGCACCTCGACTGTCATCTACGTGGGCATGCCGGTCGAGAACGTCGACGGCGCGCCCGGAAACACGAGCGCCGAGCTCGTCCATGGAATCCTCCAGTTCGCGGGCCTGGTCCCGTGACGCCGCCGCCCCTCCCGAGGACGGGTCAGAGGTAGCTCATCCACCACTTGCGGTGGCGCCGCTTGGCGCGCGCGTAGGCCCGACAGGGGAAGTACAGCAGGATCACGCCCACCGCCCAGGCGGCGTACACGACGGGGAGGCCGAAGCCAAAACCGTGCGCCATCCGGAACGCGTCGGGCGGCGAGCGGAACAGATGCGTCAGCGGCTGGCCGGTGAGCGCGCCCAGGATCAGCGCCGCCAGGTGCGCGTACGGCCACTGCAGCAGGTAGTAGAACAGCGGCACGCGGCCGAGCTCGCGCAGCGGCACGGTCCAGCGCGCGAGGGCGCGCAGCCTCTCCAGCGCCGCCAGGCCCAGCAGCGCGGGCCCGCAGGTCATCAGCAGGTAGTCGAGCGACGGGGGATACTTGGTCACGTTCAGGAACGACATCAAGGCGCGCGCGGCGGTGGGCTGCGGGGTCGCGGGACTGGGATCGCCGTACAGACCGGTGGCCCGCAACGCCACGAACAGCACGACGGCGGCGGCGCCCACCCGCACCAGGAAGCGTTGACGACGCGCGGGCTCCCAGTCGAAGACACCGCCCAGGCCGTACCCGGCCGCCATCACCCCCACCCACGGAACGATCGGGTAGATGATGAAGGCCATGCGTCCGCCACTGGTGAACACGGGGCCGAAGCGGTGCACCACCATCCACAGCACGACGGGCCACGGCGTGGGCATCCCCTCGGCCACCGGCGCCGGCCCCACGTGATCCAGCAGGTTGTGTAGCCCGATCATCGCCAGCCCGAAGGCGGCGACGGCCGGCGCCGGCAGCTGCACCAGCGCCGCCAGCAGGACCATCGACACGCCGATGGCCCAGATCACCTGCATGAAGCCGATGAAGCGCGGATCGAAGCTGAAGAAGGCGCCGGCGCGCACCGCCGTGAATTCGAGGAACACCAGCCACAGCCCCCGCGTCACCAGGAAGCGGGCCAGCGCCGCGTGCGACAGGCCCGCCGCCGCCTGACGACGCGCGCCCACCCCCGCCAGCAGCACGAAGGTCGGCGCGCAGTAGTGCGTCACCCAGCGGGTGAAGAACAGCACGAGGCTGGTCTTCTCGACGTCGGTCGGCGAGAAGTCGTGCGCGTGGATGTGCACCATGTCGCGCACGTGATCGAGCAGCATCAGCACCATCACCAGGCCGCGCATCACGTCGATGGACGCCAGGCGATCGCGCCGCGGCGGAGAGGCAAGGGGGCTTGTCGCGGCGGAGCTCACCGCTCAGTCATAACCGCGCCGCGGTCGCGGTTTCAACGCCGCCACTGACTCGGACGTACGCTAGTCCAACGCCAGGCCAACGCTCAGGCCGTACGACCGCCAGCCAGCGTCGTTTCCTCGCGGGTGACCTGCTCCTGCGTCTCGACCCTGCGCCACAACCGCCCGGTGGCGATAGCCGCCGACGGATCGAACGGCCGACGGGGATGGACGCACAGCCCGGGCGCGACGGACCAGGAGCTTCCGGCCGCCGTGAAGTCGCCTTCAGCGGTGAGGCTGGCATTCGAAGTCGTCGCGACCCGGTGGAGCAAGATGAACCGCTCGGTCCTCCCGCAGAACCCACAAGGGCGAAGCTCGACGAGCGCCGCTTCGCGCAGTTCTTTTTCGCGTTCGACCTGGACCCAACCTTTTTGGTTCATTCCGATTCCCTGAGACCTCTCCGAAGATCGTAGCCTGCTATTCGCCCGCGCGCTGCTCGAAGATCACGTCCGCGCTCTGCCGCCGCGGAGGCCCGAGACGCGCAGGTCTCCGGGCTCGGTCGAGGGCGGCGGCCAAAAGCTTCATCTGGGGACCGGGTTGCATCAGCCATCGGCCGGCATGGCCGACATCCATCAGAGCCCGGCACTGCTCGCGTTCGCGTTCATCGCTCACCCTCTCCAGCAGCCGGGTTCTGACTGTCGGGTGAAGGAGTCCGTGTCGTCCGAGCTGGCTTCAGCAAGAACGCCGTCGACAGCTTCCCGACCGGCACCGAAGCGGGCACCGACGTCACGGGAGACGTCACGACGCTGGACGCGTCGGGAGCGCTGGTGGCGACCGTCCACTCCGACCCGAACGGCGTCGTGACGGTCACTTGCCCGGGAGGCCCGCCCACCGTGCTGCTCGACTCCTGCGGGTACTCGAAGCTGATGGTCGGTGCCACCTATCTCACCGAATCCACCGCGCCGCTCTGCACTCTGGGCACCTGTAACTTCTAGGGAAGCGCGTCCGCGCCTACCCGAACCAACGACGAGGTAACGTCGCCGATCCGGACGGGGAATGGAACCCGACGAATGCGGCTAAGCTGAGCCGTCGACGAGACTCTGGCTTCTACGCGGCACGGCCGATTGGGCGACTACCGCACGGGCCGAAAAGGCCACCAGCGCCAAACCGCAGACTTGCTGTGTGACGATAGGAATCGCCAGAAGGACATACCACTCCTCCAGCTCTTTCATGTGCTGGATCGCCTGGGGTGAGAATACCGTCGGCACCGCGAGGCCGACATTGCTGAGCAGGATCGCTGCCCAGGCCACGACGAGAGCAGGTCGATCCAACAGCCTGTCGAAAACAAGGCCGCATCCGACCGCCACGAGGGGCAGCATCGGTAGGAACATTCGCGTCGTGTCGACCGCGAAAAACGTGGATACGATCGAACCCGCGAAAGCGCAGGCCGAATAGGGCAGCAGACGGTTCCATTTGGAGCCTCGCGCGACCAACAACCCGCCCAAGGCCATCGGCCAGAGGATCCCGAATGCGAAATAAGCCTTCGCGTAATACGATGCATGGACGATCTGGCTGAGCCCCAAAAAGCCGAGGGATGCCCTCCCGTGACCCAGGCGCGGCAGAACGTAAGCGACGGCTGCCGACAGCGCGACCACGATTGAGGCTCTGGCCCTTCGACGTCCAGCGCTGGCAACAAACCCAAATACGCCGAAGACGCAGTCTTCGCGGGCCAAGATACCGATGATCGCAGCGGCGCCGAACGTTCCTGAACTGTCCCTCAGAAACGCGGCCAACATGATCGTCATGACGAGAAAGCTGAATCCGTCGATGATGTACGGATTCTGGATGATCAACAGCCCCCGGGTCGAGGTCATGACGGCGACCAGCGCCAAACAAGCAGCGACCCGACGAAGCTGAAGCTGCGAGACAAGGATCCAGGAAAGGATCCCGTACCCGGCCAACAGAGATCCCAGCGTTATCGCTCCGAGAGCCTGAACAGGAGAAAAGGGAATCAGCGAAGCGATGAAAGGCACCAGACGTCGGTACGCAAAGGGTGGGGAGGCCTTCGCTCCGACGACCATTTTCACGTACATCTCGGTATCAGGACTGAGGGAGAGCCACGTCGCTTCTCCATTCGGCGATCTTTTGGCGACGATTAGCGCGACGAGCAGGAACACGGCAAGCGTACTGATCACGACGAGGACGACGTCCTTGGCCCCGACGGATTTTGAATGGTCTTTCGCGCTATTCACATCGGTGGCCATGAAGTGTGTGCCAGTGGTTCACTGTTCGACACAGTAAAGGTGAACGTTGGTTCTGTCGCAAAACTGACCGTATGCGTTCGTCCACGTGGCATCTGTATTGCCAGTGCGTCCGACAATCGCTGGCACCTCGGACGCGTCGACGGATGTGAAACTACTGCATCCTTCGGCGGACAAGGTTCCGTCAGGTTTTGTGGCGGTCCAGACTTCCGTGGCGTTCCTCAAGGCGGCAAATTCATCTTTGTTGATGCTGGCCGTCAAAATGCCGCTGACGAGCACCGACCAGTCCGACGCGATGATTGTTCCGTCGAGTAGCCGGTAGGGAATACCTGACATCAGGTAACGCGTGGCAGGAGAGGTGGTCGCGTCAGATACCCAAGCTCTCCACGCTCCGCCAAGCCCGGCGAGATTCGCGAAGGTCTGGCATTTTCCATCAGCCGCCAGGGCACCTCCGAAGTTCGCCATGACAGCACCGCTCGATACGAATACTCGTCGAGCAGAAACGCACGAACCAGACAAGCAGACCGTTCTGGCCCCACAGGCAGTGCTGCAACCCATGGCGCCCCCCGTACCTACACCACCATCGGCCCCCGCAATTCCCCCAGCTCCTGACGCTCTTCCTGGCCCGAGAGAACCACCTGCTCCCGACGCACCCCCGGCAGCAACAACCCCCCCTGCGCCTGG
>DASYCK010000200.1:0-2637 GCA_036500205.1 Polyangia bacterium
GGCCGGGTCGCCGAAAAGCCGATCCGCACGGAGTACGTCGAGGAGGTGGCCCGCGCCTACGCCGAGTTCTTCTTCCACTACGAGGAGGGACCGCTGCTGATCGTCGACGTCAGCGAGCTCGACTTCGTGGCGAACGCCGACCACCGCGACGAGCTGTTCGCCGTCATCCGCCGGACACGCGCCGGCGTGAACCACTGGGCCCGCCGCTAGGGAGCCGTGCCGGGGCCGGCCCCGTGCTAGATAGTCACGCATGTCCGAAGCTGCGGCGAAGCCTGTAGCGAAGTTGACCACGGTCGCGCTCGCGGCGCGCAAGGGGACGCCCGAGCGGACGGTGGTGGTGACCGCCTACGACGTGGCGTTCGCGCGCCTGGCCGACCAGGCGAACGTCGACGTGATCCTGGTCGGCGACTCGCTGGGCATGGTGATCCAGGGCAACGACTCCACCTTGCCGGTGACGCTCGACGATATGATCTATCACTGCCGCGCCGTCACCCGCGGCGTGGGCCACGCCCATGTCGTCGCCGACATGCCGTTCATGAGCTACCAGGCGTCCGTCGAGGACGGCATGCGCGCGGCGGGGCGCCTGATGAAAGAGGCGGGCGCCGAGGCGGTGAAGGTCGAAGGGGGCGTCGAGGTCGCGCCGCTGATCGCGCGCCTGGTCGGCGCCGGCATCCCCGTCATGGGACACGTCGGCATGACCCCGCAGTCGCTCCACGCCTTCGGCGGCTTCAAGGTGCAGGGGCGCACGGCCACCCAGCGCGAGAAGATCCTGGCCGATGCACGGGCCGTCGCCGAGGCGGGCGCCTACGCCCTCGTGATCGAGAGCGTGCCCCGTTCGCTGGGCACCGAGATCACGAAGACGGTGTCGTGCCTGACCATCGGCATCGGCGCCGGTCCGTCGTGCGACGGGCAGGTGCTGGTCATGCACGATCTGCTGGGGCTCGACCCGTCCTGGAAGCCGCGCTTCGCCCGTCGCTACGCGGCGCTGGGCGAGGCGGCGCGCGGCGCCTTCGCCGACTACGCGGCCGATGTGCGGGCAGGGCGCTTTCCGTCCGACGACGAGACCTTCGAGTGACCGTGTCTTCCAGCATCGCCACCATCGCGTCGCCCGCCGAGATGGCGGCCTGGTCCGACGCCACCCGGGCCCGGGGCGAGCGGATCGCGTTCGTCCCCACCATGGGCTTCCTGCACGCTGGCCACACGGCGCTGATGGACGAAGGGCGGCGGCACGGCGATCGTCTGGCGCTGTCGATCTTCGTCAACCCGACGCAGTTCGCCCCGGGCGAGGATCTCGATCGCTATCCGCGGGATGTCCCCGGCGATCTGGCGAAGGCGTCCGCGCACGGCGTCGACGTGGTGTTTCTCCCCACGCCCGCCACGATGTACCCGCCCGGTCACCAGACGACCGTCCAGGTGCACGAGCTCGAGCGCGGCCTGTGCGGGGAGACGCGCCCGGGGCACTTCGTGGGGGTCGCCACGGTCGTGTGCAAGCTGTTCAACATCGTCCGGCCGCACGTCGCCATCTTCGGCGAGAAGGATTTTCAACAGCTGGCGCTGATCCGACGCATGGTGCGCGATCTGGACATGCCGGTCGAGATCGTGGCGCTGCCCACCGTGCGCGAGGCCGACGGTCTGGCCATGTCGTCGCGCAACAAGTTCCTGTCGCCCGACGAACGGGCGCGCGCCGTCGCCATCTCGCGCGCGCTGTTCGCCGCCCGCGCCGATTGCGCGGCGGGAACCCGCGAGGCCGCGAGCCTGGTGGCGGGCGTCCAGTCGGCGCTGGCGGAGAATGTCACCCGCGTCGATTACGTCGAGCTCCGCGATGCCGAGACGTTGCGTCCGCTCGCCGCCGTCGATCGCCCCGCCGTCATCGCCGTCGCCGCGTTCATGGGCCGCACCCGGCTCATCGACAACGTACGTATCGGTTGACGGCAGGCATGCCCCCCGCTAGGAGCAAGGCAGGAGGATACCGACATGCCGACGCGAAGCTCGACTGCACAATGGGAAGGTGATCTGAAGGCCGGTAAGGGAACGATGACCGTGGGGAAGGGGGCCTACACCGGCCCGTTCTCCTTCGCCTCGCGTTTCGAGGAGGGCACGGGGACGAACCCGGAAGAGCTGCTGGCGGCGGCGCACGCCGGCTGCTTCTCGATGGCGTTCTCGAACGAGCTGGCCAAGGCGGGGCACACGCCGACCCGCGTCCAGACCAAGGCGACCGCCTACCTCGAGGGCGGCACCATCACGAAGTTCGCGCTCGAGACCGAGGCGACGGTGCCGGGGCTCGACAGCGCGAAGTTTCAGGAGATCGCCGAGGGGGCGAAGCAGAACTGCCCGGTGAGCAAGCTGTTCAAGGGCAGCGCCGAGATCACGCTCAGCGCCAAGCTGCTCTGAGCCGCCTTTTCTCACGAACGGATCACGAGGTCTCGCGGCGCGGACGTTTTCTGAAAGACAACGACCGGGGCCGCGCGATGCGCTCCTCGCCGCTGGCCGCGGACGGCCAGCGGCTGCGGTGCGCCCTGTTTTGAGAACGGAAGGAAGGAAGGAAGAAGGAAGAAGGAAGGGCACTCGCTTCGGTCTGGCTAGGCCGTCAGGCGCGCGATGTGACCGAGCTTGCCGTCCAGGTTCAGACGGTAGAAA
>DASYCK010000201.1:0-9166 GCA_036500205.1 Polyangia bacterium
GCGGTTCTCGCAAATGCTTCCGGGGCGGTCGTACGCGGGGTGACCGATGTGGCGCTGTAAACCGTGCGGGAAAGAGAATCCGGACAACGCCCGTACCTGTCGCCGTTGTGGGACTCGGCTGAAGGCTGATCGGTTGTCCGAAGCGGCCCATGTCGTCGGCGCGACCCCGACGCCCCCTTCGCGGCGGCGCGGCGGCGTGGTCGCGGGCGCGGTCTCGGCGAGGAGCCGTCTGGTGGCGGTGCTGCCGAACGGCCAGGACGACGCCGTCTACTGGCTGGAGAGCCAGCAGGTCGACATCGGCCGGTTGCAAGGGGACCTGCGCTTCGCCGACCCCCAGCTGGCCCCTCGACATGCCCGGTTGAATCTGACGCTCGGTGGGGCGATGATCACCCCGCTCGATGGTCGTAATGGTGTCTACCTGCGCATCCGCTCGATCGTCGAGCTCATCGACGGCGATCACATCTTGCTGGGGCGCCAGGTGATGAGGTTCGAGCTGGTCCCCGACCATGAACGGCGCCCTCGCCCCGCCGTCGAGGACGGCGTGGTGCTGTTCGGAACGCCGACCTCCCCCGCCTGGGCCCGCCTGCGGCAGATGACGTCGAGCGGCCTGGGACGCGACGTCGTGCACCTGTCCCGGCCGGATCTGACCCTGGGGCGCGAGCAGGCCGATCTGGTGTTCGGGGACGACGAATTCCTCTCGCGACGGCATGCCCAGGTCTCCCTGAAGAACGGCCGCCCCATTTTGGCCGATCTCGAAAGTTCCAACGGGACGTATGTTCGCTTACGATCACCGCATGTCCTGGTGCCAGGCGACATGATTCGACTTGGCGACCAACTCTTGCGGTTCGAGCTGGGTTGAGGCGACACTAGAGAGTTCTTCCCCCCGATTCGGGCCCCCACCTACGTCGATGAGCGAATCAGAAATCCAGATCGAGGTCTTCGGTAAGACCGACGTGGGGCTGATTCGTGAGCACAACGAGGACAACCTCCTCATCGCCGACCTGGGGGGCGGGTTCAAGGAGTCCAGCCTCGACGAGCCGGCGAAGCTGACCCTGGGCGCGCGGGGCGCGCTTTTCCTGGTGTGCGACGGCATGGGGGGTGCGGCCGCTGGCGAGGTCGCCTCGCAGATGGCCGTCGACGCCGTGTTCGATTCGATGTCGTCCAGCGAGCCGCAGCCGCACGAGCCGTTCGCGCGCAGCCTGCGCCATGCCGTCGAGGTGGCCAACGACCGCATCTTCCAGCAGTCGCGCGACAACCAGAGCGAGCGCGGCATGGGCACCACGTGCACCGCCGCCGCCCTGGTCGACGACACGCTGATGGTCGCCCAGATCGGCGACTCGCGCTGCTACGTCTTCCGCAGCGGCAACCTCGGACAGGTCACGAAGGATCAGTCGCTGGCCTGGCAGCTCATCGAGGCCGGGGCGATGACCGCGGAGGACGCCAAGGCCTTCGAGCACGCGAACATCATCTTGCAGGCGCTGGGCGTCCAGGATCGCGTCGACGTCGTGATGTCGCAGATCACCCTGCGCAAGGGCGATGTCGTCCTGCTGTGCTCGGACGGGCTGCACGGCCCCGTGACCGATCAAGAGATTCGCGACATCCTCGCCGCCGACACCGACCTGAAGAAGGCCGGCGAGGGGCTGCTGCAGAAGGCCCTGGAGCGGGACGGCCCCGACAACATCACCGTCATCCTGGCCCGCTTCGACGGCGCCGGGCTCGCCGATCCGGACCCGAACGACACGGTGGGGTTCGTCAGCTACGACCCGGGGCGCGATCCGGTGTCGGCCTCCAGCGACTCGTCCCGCTCGGGCACGGTGGCGGCCATGGCCGCGGTGACGGCCAGCGCCCGCCTGGTCGGCGAGACGAGCGCCGCGGTGGAGCGGGCGAAGCGAAAATCGCGGGAGATGCCTTCCGGGTCGCGGTCCGGCGGCAACGCCGCGAAGCGCGACCGCCGAGACGACGGGCCCGCCCGCGACGGACGCTCGGTGATCGCGCTGTTCTTCCTGGTGCTGGTCGCCGTGGCCGTGGGCAGCGTATCGGTCCTGAAATGCGAGCGCGACGCGGCCTCCCGCAGCGAGGGGACGGCGCGTTCGCCATGAGGTGCATCCGATGAATTGCTCGAAATGCGGCACGGTCATCGAGGACGGCGCCCACTTCTGCGGCGCCTGCGGCGCTCGGGTCGAGCAGCCAACGTCCGCGGCCGACCGGTCGTCACCCTCGGTGTCGCTCGATGCCCCTACCATCATTCCCGGCATGCAGGTGGCACCCACGGTGGCCGCCGTCCCCAAGAGCGCCAGCGCGACCGTAAACAAGAACGCCAAGATGACGCCGCCCGGGGTGAGCAACCCCGCGTTCGAGTCGACCATGCTGGCGCCGGCAGGGCTCGGCTCCGTGCCGTCGGGTCCCCTCTCGGCCTCACCGAGCGCGCCCAACAGCGCCCCGCCCGCCGCCAACACGCAGCGTGCGGAGCGACGGTCCGAGAACACGGGCTCGCGCGACAACATGATCGGGCGAACGCTGAACAAGCGCTACGTCGTCGGCGAGAAGGTAGGCGAAGGGGGCTTCGGCGCCGTCTTCCGGGGCAAGCAGCTCGCCACCGGCCGCGACGTGGCGCTGAAGATCCTGCACCCGTACAACCTGGGCGATCCCACCATCGTGGCGCGCTTCCGGCGCGAGGCCGAGGCCTGCTCGCGGCTGCGCAATCCCCACACCGTCATCACGTTCGACTTCGACGAGACCGAGGACGGCGTGCTGTATCTGGCGATGGAGCTGCTCCACGGCGGCAGCCTGCACCACCTCGAGCGCGCGGCCGGGCACCTCCAGCCCGATCGCGTGCTGCGCATCATCGATCAGGTCGCCGAGGCGCTGGGCGAGGCGCACCAGAACGGCATCGTCCACCGCGACATGAAGCCAGAGAACATCTTCATCGAGCACCGCGGCGACGAGGACTACGTCAAGGTGCTGGACTTCGGCATCGCCAAGATGATGGCCGACGAGCGCGGTCAGGCGGCGTTGACGGCCGTGGGACAGACCCTGGGCACGCTCGAGTTCATGTCCCCGGAGCAGCTGCGCGGTCAGCCGCTCGACGGGCGCTCCGACATCTATGCGCTCGGCATCATGGCCTACGAGATGTTGACCGGCGAGCTCCCGTTCAAGGACGCCAAGACGCCGGTCCAGATCATCAACTTCCACATGCAGAAGCCGGCTCCGCCGCCGTCGCGTCTGAAGCCGTCGCTGCAGATTCCCGCCTACGTCGACGAGATCATCCTGAAGATGGTGGCGAAGTCCCGCGACGATCGCCACGCCGACACCAAGGCCCTGCGCGAGCACATCGCCCGGGTCCTGAAAGGCGCCGACAAACGCGCCGACCGCTTCGAGGTCTACCGCCTGGTGGGCGTGGTGGGCGCCGCCATCCTCATCATCAGCGCCCTGGTCTACTTCCTGAGCCGCTGACGCGCCATCGGCGCTCGTGGGAGGAGCGGAGCCCCTTCCACGCCTAATTCACGCCGTGGAAAAACCGGCCGAAGCGGATCGACTTGATCCAGGCGATCGGCTTGGCATACCAGGGCGCTTCGTCGGGGGTGCCCCGGGACCACCAGACCACCAGCGCCCGCCCCTTGATGAGATCGTGCGCGACGGTGCCCCAGACCCGTGAGTCCGACGAGTTGTCGCGGTTGTCGCCCATCACGAAGACGTTCCCCTCGGGGACGACGATCGGTCCGTAGTTCTGCGGCATGCGACTCGGGTCCTGAAGCGCTTCGTGCTGCTTCGTCCCCAGCGTCTCGTTCCACAGATCGCTGTCGCGTTCGTCCGCCGCGCCGTCATCGTGAAACGGCCCCACCCGCTCGCGCGCCATGGGCTTGTCGTTGATGAACACCTCGTTGTGCCGCAGCTCCACCTTTTCACCCGGCAGCCCGACCACCCGCTTGATGTAGTCGATGCTGGGATCCTGCGGATACTTGAAGACGATGACGTCGCCGCGCGACGGCTGGCTGAACTCGAAGATCTTCTTGTTGCTGAATGGGACGACCAGACCGTACGAGAACTTCGCCACGAAGATGTGATCTCCGATCTCCAGGGTCGGGATCATCGAGCCGGACGGGATCTGAAACGCCTCGACCACGAACGCGCGCAGCAAGAGGGCGATCGCCACCGCGATCCCGATCGACTCCGAGTATTCGCGGATGGTCGACTTGCGCGCGAAGGCCAGCTTGTCCTCCAGCATCTGATCGAGCGTCGACAGGGCGTCGCGGATGCGGTCCTGGTCCTCGGTCTTCAGGGACGTCTCGAGCTCCCCCACCGAGGCGCGGACCCCGTCGGCGACCGACTGCGGGATGCGGAAGCTCTTTCGCTTCACGATCCGCTGCGCCTCGCGAAGCAAGTGTTTGGCCTCGGCGCGCAGACGTCGCCGTGCGCTACCCTGCCGCCACCAATCGAGAAGGCCTGTCGCCGCCATCAATCGACTTTCAAAATAGCCAAGAAGGCTTCCTGGGGGATCTCCACGTTTCCGACCTGTTTCATCCGCTTCTTACCTTCCTTCTGACGCTCCAGCAACTTGCGTTTGCGGGAGATGTCACCGCCGTAGCACTTCGCCGTCACGTTCTTGCGCAGCGCCTTGATGGTGGTGCGCGCGATGACCTTCGAGCCGATGGCGGCCTGGATCGCCACCTCGTACTGCTGCTGAGGGATGAGCTCCTTCATCTTGTCGCACAGGTCACGCCCCTTGGGGTAGGCGTTCGCGCGGTGCACGATCAGCGACAGCGAGTCGACGCGGTCGCCGTTCACCATCAGATCCATGCGCACCAGATCGGCCGTGGCGTACCCCTTGGGCTCGTAGTCGAGCGATGCGTACCCGCGCGACACCGACTTCAGGCGATCGTAAAAGCCGAACACCATCTCGGTCAGCGGCAGGTCGTAGCGGATGATGACCCGCTTCTCACCCGCGTAGGACAGCCCCGTCTGCGTTCCCCGCTTCTCCTCGCACAGCTTGAGGATGGCGCCCACGTACTCGGGAGGCGTGTGCACGGTGGCGGCGATCAGCGGCTCCTCGATGCGCGCGATCTCCCCCTCCGAGGGGAACTTGGCCGGGTTGTCGAGCTCGGTGATGTCGCCGTTGTTACGAATCACGCGGAAGCGCACGGTGGGGGCGGTGGTGATCAGCTCCAGGTTGTACTCGCGCTCCAGCCGCTCCTGCACGATCTCCATGTGCAAGAGGCCCAGAAAGCCGCAGCGAAACCCGAAGCCCAGCGCCGCCGACGACTCGGGCTCGCGCGAGAACGAGGCGTCGTTCAGGCGCAGCTTGTCGAGCGCGTCGCGGAGATCCTCGTACTTGGACGAATCGATGGGGAAGATGCCGGCGAACACCATCGGCTTGGCCGGCTGGAACCCCGGCAGGGCCTCCACCCGGGGCGCCCCCGCCTCGGTGATGGTGTCCCCCACCCGCGCGTCGCCGACGTCCTTGATGGCGCCCGTGAAGAACCCGACCTCGCCTGGCCCCAGCTCGGAGACCTCCTGGGGAAACGGCGCGAAGATGCCCAGCGACAGGATGTCGTACTCCCGCGCCGACGCCATCAAGCGGATCTTCTGGCGGGGGCGCATGGTGCCGTCGATGATCCGCACCAGGATCACCACGCCGCGATAGGCGTCGTACCAGCTGTCGAGCAGCAGCACGCGCAACGGCTTGGTCGCGTCCCCCACGGGGGGCGGCAGCTTCTTGACGACGGCGTCCAGGATCTCGTGGATGCCGATGCCCTCCTTGGCCGAGGCCAGGATGGCCTCGGAGGCGTCGATGCCGACCACCTCCTCGATCTGGCGCCGCACGTTCTCGGGATCGGCCGCCGGGAGATCGATCTTGTTGATGACGGGGACGATGGCCAGGTTCGCGTTCACCGCCAGGTAGACGTTCGCCAAGGTCTGCGCCTCGACCCCTTGCGAAGCGTCGACCACCAGCACGGCCCCCTCGCAGGCCGCCAGCGAGCGGGACACCTCGTAGTGGAAATCGACGTGCCCGGGGGTATCGATCATGTTCAGCTCGTACGTGTTGCCGTCGTCGGCCGGATACATCAGCCGCACCGTCGCCGCCTTGATGGTGATCCCGCGCTCGCGCTCCAGGTCCATGCTGTCCATGAACTGGGCCTTGCGCTCGCGATCGGTGAGCGCACCGGTGGCGTCGAGCAAGCGATCGGCCAAGGTCGATTTTCCGTGATCGATGTGGGCGATGATGGAGAAGTTTCGGATCAGATGAATGGGCGTCGACATGAAGGGATGGTTTTTTCGTTCGGGCGTGCGACCGGGGCGTGAAGGGGCGGCGGAGCTTAGCAGCCTGCTGCGGAACTAACCTCGGTCGCGATCGACGTCCAGGGTCAGCTGACCGGGGAGGTTCCGCCGCTCGCGCTCCAGGATCAGATCGATCCCCTGGCGGATGAACTCGGCGACCGGCACCTTGGTCTTCTCGTGCAGCTGCTTCAGCCGCTCGTTTTGCTCCGGCGTGATGTAGATGGTCGTGGAGATTTTCTTCCGTGCCATGGCGGCGACAATGCATGGCCATATATGAATAGTCAAAACGCCCCTGTGCCGAGGGGGGCGTTTTGACGCGATCACTTGCGAGATCAAGCGTTTGAGCCTACGGTTAGGGTCCATCATGACCAACTTGCGTGGCCCGCTGGCGCGTCGGCGCTCCCTGTTCGGACGGCTTTCCACAACGGCACTGGCGCTCGGCGGTATGGGCGCGATGGCCCTGATGGGGGTGGCCGGATGCGGCAGCACGCAGAGCGCAGGCCCCATGACGCCGGTGGCCTCCGGAAACGTCCCCGGCGCCCCGCCCGTCGACCGCACCCGGTGCAAGGCCGAGGGCAAGCAGGTCACGACGGCCGACACGAACCAGGACGGCAAGCCCGACATCTGGAAGTACTACGTGCCCAACGGCCAGGGGGCCCAGGTCATGACCTGCAAGCAAGAAGACCTGAACCACGACGGCAAGGTCGACAGCGTCTTCTACTACGACGACACCGGCACCAAGACGAACCTCGAGGAGTTCGACGTCGACTGGGACGGGCACATCGACGAGACGGTCTACTACGCGAACGGGAAGAAGGTCCGCTCCGAGTTCGACACGAACTTCGACGGCAAGCCCGACGTCTGGAACTACTACGAGGACGAGAAGCTGGTCCGCATCGAGCGCGACACCGACGCCAATGGCCGCGTCGACCAGTGGGAGTACTACGAGGGCGGCAAGCTGGATCGCATCGGGTACGACACGACGGGCGCCGGCAAGGTCGACAAGTGGGATCGCGCGCCCGAAGGCGACACCTCGGCCCCGGCCCCCGCGCCGGCTTCCGGCCCGGCCTCGATCCCCGCGGCGATGGCCGCGCCGGCCGCGCCGAAGTCGGCGGCGCCCGCTACGGCCCCGGCCGCCAAGAAGTAACGCGTACGTCTAGTTTCTCCGACGGCGATCGCAGCACCGGAGCGAGCATCGAGCGGGTCCAGGCACCCGGAAGGTGCGGCTTCGCCGCGCCGGCCCCGTCGGCCTACTCTTGGGGAGACCGTGAGGGGGCAGGCCCCCTCACGCGCCGAGCTCGAAGCCGTCGTGCAGCGAGCGGACGGCCAGCTCGGCGTACTTCGCCTCGATCACGCACGAGATCTTGATCTCCGACGTCGAGATCAGGTGGATGTGGATGTTCTCCTTCGCCAGGATTTCGAACATCTTCAGGGCCACGCCCGCGTGCGAACGCATCCCCACACCGACCACCGAGACCTTGGAGAGGTTCTCCTCGACCTTGATCTCATCGGGCGGACAGAGGTCCCCGCAGTGCTTCAGCAGGATGGCCTTGGCCCGCGCCACGTCGCTGCCCGCCAGGGTGAACGTGAAGTTGGTGCGGCCGTTCTGCACGTGGGCCTGGACGATCACGTCGACGACGATGCCGGCCTCGGCCAGTGGCCGCAGCACCTGCGCCTGCGTCCCGGGCCTGTCGACGACGCCGGACAACGTCACCTTCGCTTCGTCACGCGTGGCGGTGACACCGGAGACCACAACCGCTTCCATGGCTTTCTCCTCGGGAACGACCCAGGTCCCTTCGTTGTCGTTGAAGCTGGACCGAACGTGAATGGGGACCTGATACTTCATGCCGAACTCGACCGAACGGATCTGCAGCACCTTGGCGCCCAGCGAGGCCAGCTCCAGCATCTCCTCGTAGCTGATGCGGTCGATCTTTCGCGCCGTGCGCACCACGTTGGGATCGGCGGTGTAGACGCCGTCGACGTCGGTATAGATCTCGCAGACGTCCGCCTTCAAGGCGGCGGCCACCGCGACGGCCGAGGTGTCCGAGCCCCCCCGCCCCAGGGTGGTGATGTTGCCGTCCTTGTCGACGCCCTGAAAACCGGCCACCACGGCGATCTTGCCGGCCGCCATCGCCTTGCGGACGGCCTGGATGTCGATGTCCTGGATGCGGGCTCGCGCGAACGCGCTGTCGGTCAGGATGCGGACCTGGTGCCCCAGCAGCGACTGCGCCTTGCCACCCTCGGCCTGGATGGCGAGCGCCAGCAGGCCGACGGTCACCTGCTCGCCCGTGGAAGCGATGACGTCGAGCTCTCGTTCGTCGGGGATGGCCGTGATCTGCTGGGCCAGACCGAGCAGGCGGTTCGTCTCGCCCGACATGGCCGAGACGACGACCACCACGTCGTGTCCCTTCTTCTGGGTGGCGATGGCCCGACGCGCGACGTTGCGAATGCGATCGACGTTGCCGACCGAGGTGCCCCCGAATTTCTGAACGATGACCAAGGCGGCGGAAATCTGTACCAGCGACGCCGCGCCCGTCAAGAGGACCGCACGACAAACTGCGCCGCCGTGGGATATTGTGGCCGCATGGCCGGACCGAACGCGCTCGAAGTTCACGTCACCGCCCCCAACCGCGCGCAAGCCGATGCGATGGCGCGCGCGCTGGTCGAGGAGCGCCTGGCCGCCTGCGTGAACATCATCAGCGGCGTCCAGTCGATCTATCGCTGGGAGGGCAAGGTCGAGGAGAACGAAGAGGTGCTGTGCCTGGTCAAGACCCGCCCCCAGTTGATGGACACGCTCATGCAGCGCATCCATCAGCTGCATCCTTACGAGGTCCCCGAGATCCTCGCCTTCGAGGTCACGGACGGAAGCCCCACATACCTCTCCTGGCTG
>DASYCK010000202.1:0-27490 GCA_036500205.1 Polyangia bacterium
CAACGCCGAGGCCGACAAGCCGCGCCGGACGCGAGGCGCGACGACGAGGAATACCCGTAGGTATTGTGAGGAGGAGCAACGAAGCGGCCGGCGCGGATCGTCGGCCGAACGTGACGCTATTTCGACGGCGGTGCACTAGTGGTGACCGCGCGGCTTCGGCGGCTTCAATTGACGGTCTGTCCGCCTACGAAGCCGCCGCTCCGGCTCGCCGTTCCCGCGCCCACAATAGAAGGTGAAGCCTCATGAAGGGGTTGCTCGGCCGGGTCATCCTGGGGGTCGTCGCCGGGGTGGCGGTTTATGTCGGGTTTTCGATCTGGGCGAACGCGCGGGCCGTGGGGGAGGCGCTGGGGCAATTCTCGTGGGGGGCGGCGGGCATCGGCCTGGCGCTGGCCGCCGGCAACTACGGCATTCGCTGGGCGCGCTGGGAGTACTACCTGCGGCGGCTCGGCATCCGCATCGCGTTTCGTGACAGCGCGCTGGTCTTTCTGTCGGGCTTCGCGCTGACGGTGACGCCCGGAAAGCTGGGCGAGGCGGTGAAGGCGCTGCTGCTGCGACAGTCGCACGGCATCAACGCCGCTCGCACGGCGCCCATCGTCGTGGCCGAACGGATCACCGATCTGCTGGCGCTGCTGGTGCTGGCGCTGGGGGGCGTGTTCACGTTCCACATCGATCGGCGCTTCCTGGGCGCCGGCGCGATCGCGGTGGGCCTCGCCCTGGCGGTGATCGGCAGCGAGACGCTGGCCGAGCGGCTGTTCATCTTGACCGAGCGGATCCCCCGGGCGGCGCGCTTCGTCCCGAAGCTGCGAGAGTTCCACGGCGCGGCGACGACGCTGCTGAAGCCGGGGCCGCTCGTCATCACCACCGCGCTGTCGGTGGGCTCGTGGTTCCTCGAGTGTCTGGCGTTCTGGTTCGTGGTGCGCGGCTTCCCGGGCGCCGTCCTGGCGCTGCAGGCGGCCACCTTCATCTATGCGACGATGACCGTCGCCGGGGCGCTCTCGTTCTTGCCGGGTGGGCTGGGCGTCACCGAGGCAGGGATGCTGGCGCTGCTGGGAACGTTCGGGACGGGCATCGGACGGGGAACGGCGGCAGCAGCGACGTTCCTGACCCGCGCATGCACGCTGTGGTTCGCCGTCGCCATCGGCCTCGCCGCGCTGACGCTGTATTCGCGCCGCTTCGCCGACAAGTCCCCGCCGGTCTGAGACGCCGGCGCGGCAAAGGTGCCGAAAATCGTCGCGGTGATACGATTACGAACCGGAGGCTTCGTTGATCAAACGAGCATATGAGTCCGGGTTCGCCAGCTTTGTCATGGCCCTCGTCATCTGGGGGGCGGGAAGCTTCCTCGAGGCGCCGCGCGCCTTCGCGGCCGACGGGCCCAAGCCCAACGCGTGCGGCTGTTACCGCGACACGACGGGCGCCTGTTTCTGCGGAAAGAAGACGAAGTGCGGCTGCCCCGGCGAGTGCGAGCCCAAGGGGTGCGAGGAGAAGCGCGCCAAGCAGCTCGAGAAGGAGATCGCCGCCGAAACGAAGAAAGCCGCCTCCGGAAAGCAGAGCGCCAGCGGCAAGGGAGCCAAGGAGAAGGACAGCGCGTCCGAGGACGGCGGCGGCAGCGAGCCCCAGCACAAGGGCAAGCCGCTGTCGGCGGCGCAGAAGAAGCAGCTGGGCAAGCTGCTCGACGGTTATCTCGCCGAGCACCCCGAAGGGAAGAGCCAGACCATCAGCGAGGTTCGCGGCACCCTGGGCGGCAAGTAGCGCCCCGACGAGCGGATCAAACCGGTCACGGCGTCGGGGGCGCCTGGTCAGGCGCGGGCTCGACGCCCGGCGTGGCCACGTCGCCGGGGTTCGCCGGCGGCGCGGTGGGAAACGGCGGAGGGAGCGGCGTGGGGGCCGAGTGAAGGCGCAGCGGCTGTTCGCCCCATTCATGCTTGGCGGCTTCATCGATGGCGGCGTCGCAAGCGTTCACCTTCGCGTAGCCATACCAGGCCGACACGCCGAACAGCGCCAGGGAGGCCAGGCTCGCTCCGATGTCCTCGCCCCTCGAGAACTGCGCCCCTCGATAGTTGGCGCTCGAGCGGGAGAGGGCCAGGCCCGTTCGAACCCCTTCGTACCCGGCGATGGCCGTGTCGAGCAGGGGCCACCCGTAGGACTGGCTGCAGGTCAGGATCGTCCCGCTCCGCACCTCCGGCGGCGGCCCCTCGGCGAACAGGAACGAACAGCCCTGCCCCGCGCCCACCAGCGCCAGAAGAAGGAAATGGGGAGCGCGAAGCCGCGACGGCATGCGGCCAATATCGCCGGACTCGCCCGCGGAGAAAAGTGACGTCTCACCGTTCTTTCGGCGGCATTTCCGGGGGCGGCTCGCTGGGCGACGGTTCGTCCCCTAACATGGGCCGCCATGTCACGCGCCCCGCAGCTCGCTCCCGTGCTCGCCGTCTGCCTTGCTTCGTTCGCGCTGTCGTCGCCCGCGACCGGGACGACCAGGACGTTTCGCCAGGCCTCGGCGAAGGACTTCGACGAGGGGGAGGCCAGCGGGACGACGATTCTTCCCAGCGGCGAGCTCGTGCCCGGCCTGCTCGCCACGCGCGTGCCGGTCGATGCCGCCTTCGTCTGGTGCGGCGTGGCCAGCCGCGATGGCGCGCTCGGATACTTCGGCACGGGCGACGAGGGGAAGATCATCGCGCTGCCCCTGAACGTGAAAGCTGGCGGCAATGACAGCGCGACGGCCGTGCGAAAGCTGACCAGCCTGGACGCGGCGTGGGTGACGGCGCTCGCCATGCGCGGGGACGGAACCTTGCTGGCCGGCGCCGCCCCCGGGGGAAAGATCTACACCGTCGACGTGAAGAGCGGCGCCGCGCACCCCCTCGGCGCCGTGGACGCCGGCTACGTGTGGACGTTGGTTCGCGACGACAGGGCCGGCCTGACGTACGTCGGTACCGGCTCGCCCGGGAAGCTGTTCACCGTCGACGACAAGGGGCGCTCGCGTCAGCTGTGGGACGCTCACGACAAGCACATCGTGTCCCTGATGCAGGACAGCGACGGCACCTTGCTGGCGGGAACGTCGGAGAGCGCGATCCTTTATCGCGTCCGCCCCGACGGCCAGGCGACGGCGCTACAGGACTTCGAGGCAGAGGAGGTTCGCGCCATCGTGCGCGCGCCGTCCGGGCTGTTCGTGGCGGTGAACGACTTCGACAAGCCGGCGACGACCCCCGCCCCGGCGACGCCGGTGGCGGCGAAAGGGACGAAGATCGTCCTCAGCACGGGGGGCCCCCCGCCGTCGGCGGGCGCCCTGCCGCGCCCCGGTCAACGAAAGTCGAAGGCGGCGGTGTATCGCCTCGAGCCCGACGGACGCATCGAGCAGGTGTTCGCGCTCGCCGACGGCTACCTGACCTCGCTGGCGGTGGCCGCCGACGGCGCGGTGCTGGCGGCCACCGGCACCGACGGCCATGTGTACCGGCTGGCCGCCGATCGCACCTCGTCGTTGGTCGTCGACGTGCCCGAGCGGCAGGCGCTGACCCTGGTGCGCGCCGGCGCCGAAGTCTGGGTGGGGACGGGAGACGGGGGCGCCATCTATCGCGCCCACGCCCCCGACGCGGGCAAAGGGCAGTACCTGTCGAAGGTGCTGGACGCCGAATTCCAGGCGCGCTGGGGGACCCTGCGCTGGCAGGGCGCTGGCGTCGCGTTCGAGACCCGCTCGGGCAACACCGCCAAGCCCGACGCCGGATGGAACGCCTGGAAACCGCTGGCGGTGAAGTCCTCGGCCAAGCAACCGGACCGTGAACGGGGTGGTGACGCGGGCGCCATCGAGAGCCCCGGCGCCCGCTATCTGCAATACCGCGCCACGCTCGGCGCGACGACGGCGCGGCTGCGCGGCGTGACGACGTACTACCTGCCCCAGAATCAGCGGGCGCGCATCACCGAGCTGACCCTGGCCGACGCCCCGCCACCGGCGACCGGCACCGCCGCGGCGACGACGGCGGCGCCCCCCGCGCACGGACCGCACAGCGCCGTCCTGAAGCTGCGCTGGAAGGTCGACAACGCCGACGGCGACGATCTGATCTACCGCCTGCACTTCCGGGCGCAGAGCGAAACGATCTGGCGCCCCCTGGCCGGCGTCATCGGCGATCCGCTCACGAAGGCGGAGTACGACTGGAACACCGAAGGGGTCCCCGACGGCCTCTACGTGGTCCACGTGCTGGCGTCCGACGAGCGCGCCCAGCCGAGCGATCGCGCGCTGTCGTCGGGGTTCGATTCGGTCCCGCTGCTGATCGACAACCGCAAGCCAGCGGTGCGCGAGCTGAGCGCGCGCTACCCGATCCTGCAAGGGCGCGCCGAGGACGACGCCAGCGCCATCACGCAGATCGAATACGCGATCGACGGCGGCGACTGGCAGCTGGTCTCGCCGAGCGACGGGATAGCCGACGAGCTGAGCGAGCCGTTCTCGATTCATCTCCCTCAGCTGTCGCACGGTCCGCACGCCGTCGTCGTTCGCGCCACCGACAGCGCCGACAACGTGGGCGCCGCCGACGTCGTGATAAAGGTCCCCTAGTGCACCGCCGTCGAAATAGCATCACGTTCGGCCGACGATCCGCGCCGGCCGCTTCGTTGCTCCTCCTCACAATACCAACGGGTATTCCTCGTCGTCGCGCCTCGCGTCCGGCGCGG
The DNA here is from genome assembly GCA_036500205.1 of Polyangia bacterium. Taxonomy (GTDB): domain Bacteria; phylum Myxococcota_A; class Polyangia; order Fen-1088; family Fen-1088; genus DASYCK01. The sequence goes on from DASYCK010000202.1 coordinate 4,657, forward strand.
CTTGTCGGCCTCGGCGTTGACGCTATTTCGACGACGGTGCACCAGCGATGACCACGCCTCACGACAACGACATCACCAACCTTCCCCACCCGCCCGAGCTGTTTCAGATGGAGGTCGGGCTGCTGCAGAACTTCTGCGAGATCTTGAGCTGCCCGGAGACCGGTGAGGCGGCCATCGTCGATCCGGCGTGGGAGGTCGATCGCCTGCTCGCCGAGGCGAACCGTCGCGGTCTGAAGATCACCAAGGCGCTGATCACGCACGGCCACAACGATCACGTCGAGGGGGTGGCGAGCCTGGTCGCCCAGACCGGCGCCACCATCGTGGTCAACGCGGGCGAGCTGGAGCGCGTGCGGCACGAGCTGGGCGACGCCACCGCGACCCTCGAGCTGGTGGCTGATCGACAGGACGTCACCATCGGCCGGCGCGGCGTGCGGGCGCTGTTCACCCCCGGTCACACCGTGGGGGGCACCTGCTTCCTGGCGGACGGCTACCTGATCAGCGGTGACGTGCTGTTCGTGGGCGGCTGCGGCCGCACAGATTTCCCGGGCGGCGACACGGCGCTGATGTGGCAGAGCCTGCAGCGCCTCGCTCTGCTTCCCGAGGAGACGCGCGTCTACCCTGGTCACGACTACGGCACGACCCCCACGTCGACCATGGGGCGCGAGCTGCTGGAAAATCCGTACCTACGCGCCGCCACCCTCCCCGACTTCCGCGCCCTCCGCGACAGACGACGGTAGCTCCGCGCCGTGGGCGGTAGTCACGCCTACTCCTGTTTCAGGTCGTCGACACGGCGCCAAAAGAGATTGTCGATGCACGAAGCGCGATCGCCGCATGCGTCGCGGTTTCGAAGCCACGCCTTCTGCTCTTCGCGGATCTTGTCCTGGTGATCGCGGTTTCGTTCGAGTGCCTGGCCATAGGCGGTAGCCACCGCTTCGTCGCAGACGAACGACGCGCGGGGCTTCGCGTCCGGCCGACGTCGGTTCAGGATGGGCGGTTCGGCGGGCAAGGCCGAACGGGGGAACGGGGGGGTTCCTGGGGGGATGCTGCATCCCCCCGCGCGTTACCCGATCGGCCAGCCCTTGGCGTCACGCTTGGGGCCGCCGCCCGCGGGGCCAGGACCACCGGGGCCACCCGCGTCGCCAGGACCACCGGGGCCACGACCACCACCGCCGCCCCCCGGACCACGACCGCCGCCGCCCGGTCCACGACCGCCCGGTCCGCCGGGACCGCCGCCACCGGGACCACGCCCGCCGCCAGGGCCACCGAAGCTGCGCCCACCAGGGCCGCCGCCGGCGCCGCCGCCAGGGCCACCGAAGCTGCGTCCGCCGGGACCGCCGCCGGCGCCGCCGCCGGGACCACCCGCCGGACGACGCGGGCCGAAGCCAGCGCCGCCGCCTGCCCCACCGGGACCGCCGCCGCCCGGCGCTCCACGACCTGCACCGCCGCCAGGCGCTCCGCGACCAGGACCAGCGCCTCGACCACCGCCGCCGGGCCGATCTCCGAAGAAGCCACCGCGATCCCCTCGATCGGCGCCCGCCGGACGGGGTTTCGTTTTGGCACCCGGCCGATCGCCATGGCGATCGTTGGCCGGTTCGCGGCTCACCATCCAGCCTGGTCCCGCCGCCGGAACCTCACGGCTGGAGGGGCCGCGCTCGAGAAATCCGTCGCGTCCGCCGCCGCCACCGCCACGCGCGCCGCCACCGGCACCGCCGGGCGCACCGCCGCCGCGGAGGCCACCGGCGCCGCCGCCCGGTCCGCCGCCACCGCGGGGACCGCCGCCGCCGCCACCACCGCCACCACCGCCCGGCCGATCCCGACGCTGGCCGCCCTTGCCGCCGCGATCGCCACCGCGACCGCCGAAGTCATCCTGACGGCGCGGCCCGCCGCCGCTCGGCGCCAGATCCGCCACGTAATAGTGCTCGCCGACCTTGCGCGCGTTCGACGGGGGGTTGTCCCCCGATAGCACGCGAATCAAGCGGACGTTGTCGACGCGATCCTTCACGGAATCGAGCGCCTCGAACAGCCGCGCAAGGCGATCGTCCTTGATGCCCATCTTCTCCTCGACCTCGGCGCGGGCGGCGTCGTCGGCCGCCTTCAGCGCGGGATCGATCTCGACGGGCGCCTCGGCGGCGGGGGCCGCCGGCGCTTCGCCGTCGGACGCGGCGACCTCGCCGTCGGACGCGGCGACCTCGCCCTCGGACGCGGCGACCTCGCCCTCGGCCGCGGCGCTCGCCTCGCCCTCGGCGGGTTCACCCGTGGCGGAGGCCGCATCGGTCGATTCGACGGCCGCCTCGATGGCGACCTCGGAGGCCGTGGACGCCTCGCCCTCGCCCGCCGCAGCACTCTCGACCGCCGGCGCGTCCGTCTCGGACGGCGCCGCGTCGGCGTTCGCCTCGGAGGGAGCGCCCTCGTCAGTGTCGGGCCGCTTCGCCTCGGGCGCCGGGCGCGCCGGGCGGTGCAGCTTACGAATACGCGCGACCTCGCGCAAAACCGTGCCGGAAAATTCAGTGAGCGTCTTCATGGTGGCCGGGGCCCTTCCTATATGCCGTGGGCGACCTCCGTCAACACTGAACGACCGTCGCGGGGCGCCATCCCCCCCTTCCGAAGAGGGCTGGCACCCGCGACGACGACCCTGTTCCGGCGGCGCCCGTCCTACTTCGCGAGCAGCGCTTCGAGTTTCTTGAAGTCTTCCTTACCGTTCGACGTCAGCTCGTAGCTGTCGAGGTCCTTGTGGCAGCCCTCGCAGGTGTACTTTCCCCCCTTGGCCTTGGCGTCGGCGACCATCTTCTTCATCACCTTCTTGGCCTCGGCGCGGCCCCCCTTGGCGCAGGCCTTCGCGGTCGGGCTGTCGCCCGAGGTGGCGATGGTGCACTTTCCGCTGTCCCCCAGCGCGAATCCGCCCCCCGCGACACCGACGATGCCAGCTGCGACGAAGCTTGTGAGAATCGCGATTCGAGAAAACCGAGTCATGTCGTTACCCCTTTTGGATGAGGAATTCACGTTCGGAGCGGCGGCCGTTATATCTCGGAATTGTATCGGAATTATATCCGACGTCCGGACCAGACCAACTATTCGGCCCCGCCACCCCGAGCAGAAAGAGAACGGTCACCAGCGGCCGTTCCCTTCAGTCCAGTTCGGACCAGCTCAGCGACAGTGCCCTTTCCCTGAACGGACCAGGCGCTCTTAAGCACTTCTAGTGGAATGCGATTCGCGTTATAGTCTCGCAACGATTTTCTGCCCTTAACCGGAGAGCGTATATGCGTGGACCTCGAAAAGTAGGAACCGTGGCGATCTTGCTGGCGCCTCTGCTGCTCGCCCCTCTCGCGGTCGTGACGCTGGGCGGACAGGCGCGAGCGGACGAGATGGAGTCGTCGTTGCCCCAGAAGGGGTTTCAGCTCGAGCTGGGCGTGTTCGGGGGGGTGCACATCTTCGCGCACGACCTCGAGCTCGGCGTCGCCGACGCCCCCGGCGTTCCGCACCCCAAGACGGGCGGCGAGTTCGGCCTCCGGGCGGCGGCGACGATGCTGCCCTGGCTGTCGCTGGAAGGCGAGGTCGCGGGCATCCCCTCGGCCGACAGCATCCACAACTACCGCCTGTACTTGATGACATACAAGGCCCACCTGCTCGTGCACATCCTGCACGGCCGGCTGCGCCCCTTCGTGCTGGCCGGCATCGGCTTGATGCAGGTCGCTTCGGCGCAGCCCAACCCGGGCCCCACAGAGATCGCGCCCGACACCGACCTCGACTTCCACGCCGGCGTGGGCGTGAAGTACGCCGTAACGAACAAGATCGACGCGCGCTTCGACGCGCGCATCGTCTTCCTGCCCAACACGGGACACAACACCGATTCGGCGGACTGGGAGTTCCTGGGCGGCGCCACCTACCGCTTCGGCGGCGAGGCCTCCGGGCCGATGCCCCCGCCCTCGCCGCTGGTCAAGGACACCGACCGCGACGACATCCCGGACAACATCGACAAGTGCCCGACCGAGCCCGAGGACAAGGACGGCTTCCAGGACGACGACGGCTGCCCCGATCCCGACAACGACGCCGACGGCGTCCCGGACGCCACCGACAAGTGCCCCAACGAGGCCGAGGACAAGGACGGCTTCCAGGACGACGACGGCTGCCCCGATCTCGACAACGATGCCGACGGCGTTCCCGACGCCACCGACAAGTGCCCGACCGAGCCGGAGACGCGCAACGGCTACCAGGATCAGGACGGCTGCCCCGACGAGCTCCCCGCCGCCGTGAAGAAGTTCACGGGCGTCATCAAGGGGATCACCTTCAAGGTGAAGTCGGCCGACATCCAGAAGTCTTCCTTCAAGCTGCTGAACGCGGCGGTGAAGGTGATGAAGGATTACCCGGATCTGCGCATGGAGATCTCGGGGCACACGTCGAGCGAAGGCGTCGCCGCCAAGAACCTGAAGCTGTCGCAGGATCGGGCGGCCTCGGTGAAGGCGTACTTCGTCGCGCAGGGAATCGCCGAAGCCCGCCTCATCACCATCGGCTACGGTTCGGACAAGCCGATCGCCGACAACAAGACCAACAAGGGGCGCGAGCAGAACCGCCGCATCGAGTTCCGCCTGCTGTCCGACAACGAGGGCGCCCCGGCGGGCGCAATCGAGGGGGCAGCGCCCGCCGCCGCCCCGAGCGCCCCGGGGACCAAGCCCGCGGAGATGAAGCTGCCGCCGGCCGGCGAGCCGATGCCGGCGAAGTAGCGCCGCGCAGGTGGGGCTGAGGCGGCGCCGGTGGTGCCTCCTCCACCACCCGAACCGGCAGTGCGTTCCCCTCACCCTTCGCCCTCTCCCCGCCACGCGGGGCGAGGGATCCGTGGTGAAGGGAACGGTCAATCATGATTCAGCGCCGCGCAATCCCGTGGGGCGGACGGTCAATCGTGATTCAACCACTCGCAGTCCCGCAGATCCCTCGCGCCGCTCGCGGGGAGAGGGCGAAGGGTGAGGACGAACGGACCTCTCGACGGTGGCGCGCACGCTCAGTCGACGGAGACGTCGACGGGCTGCGTGTAGTCGATGCCGGGGACCTCGAAGCCAAACAGCTCGCGGAACTCGCGCTTGAAGCCAGCGTAATCGGTGGTGGCGAACAGCGTCTCCGTCGTCACCTCGTTCCACGCGCGATCGACGGCCGCCTGCACGTCGGGCGCGAGCTCCCAGTCGTCGAGACGAATTCGCCCCGCCTCGTCGAGCGACGGCGTCGCCTGTGGCCCCAGGTGGTCGCGGAACATGCGGACGATCTGCTCGATCGTCCCCTCGTGCGTCCCCTTCGCCTTCATCACCTTGTAAAGGATGCTGATGTAGAGCGGAACCACCGGGATGGCGCTCGACGCCTGCGTCACCAGCGCCTTGTTGACGCTGACCAGGGCCTGCCCGCCCAGTGCCGCCCGCAGCTCGGCGCCCAGCGCCGCCGCCGTCGTCTCCAGATGCTCCTTGGCCTTGCCGATCGTGCCCGACCGGTAGATCGGATACGTCAGCGCCGGTCCGAGGTAGCTGTACGCGACGGTGCGGCACCCCTCGGCCAGCAACCCCTCGGCCAGCAGCGCCCGGATCCACAGCGCCCAGTCCTCTCCCCCCATGACCTTCACCGTCGCCTCGACGTCGGCATCGGTGGCCGGCGCGATGTCGACGTTGACGAGCTGATCGTTTCCCAGGTTGATGCTGCGGCTGGAGAACGGCTGACCGACTGGTTTGAGTACCGACGTGAACGTCTGACCACTGATCGGATCGGTCCGCCGGGGGCTGGCCAGGCTGTACACCACCGTGTTCAGCTTCATGCCCAGGCGCTTCAAGGTCGCGATCGTCTCGGCCTTGATCTCGTTCGAGTACGCGTCGCCGTTCACCATCTCGACCACGCGCCCCCCGGCCTTGGCGAAGCGTCGCGCCGCCGCCAGGTTGTACCAGCCGGCCGAGGCCGTCTTGTCCCCCTGCGGGGCGCGTTCCAGGCAGACGCCCACCGATCGGGCGCCGTAGCCGAACGTCGTCGTCAGCAGGCTCGACAGCCCGTACCCGGTGCTGGCGCCCAGGACCAGCGCGTCCACGATGCCCCGCCCCGGACCACCGGCCTTCGCGACGGCGATCTGTCGCTCGACGTTGGCGGCGCAACCGACGGGATGGGCGTTCAGACAGATGAAGCCGCGAATGCGGGCGGCGATGACCTGGGGAGTCGACATACCCCTTCCTGCCAAGCGGCCTGGGGAGCCGTCAAGATGCCCGCGCCCGCGAAGCTCACGCGTCCGGCAGGCAGAACGAGACCTTCGTGCCGCCGTCGCGGCGCCGCTCGATGGTCAGCCGGCTCCGATGCCGCTCGACGATGGCGCGGCAGAGGGTCAGCCCGATGCCGCCGCCGGCGGGCTTGGTGGTGAACCCGCGCCGCGCCAGCGCCGCGATCTGCACGTCCGTCATCCCTGCGCCGCGATCCAGCACCGCCACGCGCGTCCCGCCGCCCGGCGCCGCCTCGAACCGCAGCCTCACCTCGCTCGATGTCCCGCCCGCCTCGCGAGCGTTCTTCAGCAGGTTGATCAGCACCTGCTCGATCTGAACGGCGTCGAAGAACCCTGCCCGCGGTGGCGGTGATTCGACGGTCAGCTCGGGGCACAGCAGGCGCAGGCGAGCGAGCACCCGGCTCCAGTCGACGGGCGCGGGCCGCGGCTCCGGGAGACGGGTCAGCAGCAGGCAATCGTCGATGAACGACTGCAGGTGAACGGCCCGCTCCCCGACGGTCTCCACGATGCCGTGCAGGCGTGGCGAACGCCCCGCCTGCGTCTCGAGCATGACCCGCGCCGAGGCCATCAGCGACGCCATGGGCGCCAACGAGTTGCTCACCTCGTGCCCGATCACGCGGATGAGCTGGCGCAGCCGGGCGATCTCCTCGGCCGCCTCGGCGTCGCGGCGCTCCCCGAAGGCATCGACCCAGAATCCCCGCCCCCCGGGCTCGAAGTCCTGCTCTCGTCTTGCCAGTGCGTTCACCATGGGTTTCTCCTCACCGTCTTTCAAGCGGAGCCGGATGCCTCGCCTAGATCCGTACGCCGAGCATCGCCCCCGGATACATGCGCACCGTCGTGCCACCGCTGTGCTGGACGCTCTCCGCGATACCAGCGCTCGTCACCGGGTCGAAGCCGTTCCAGCCCACGCCCACGTTGTAGGTCGGGCCCAGCACGATGCTGAAGAGCGGCGCGACCTTGAAGCCGATCAGCGCCCGCGCGCTGCCCAGCACGGCGTTCTCCTGATGGAAGTCGCTGTGCCGGTACAGCTGCCAGCCGACGAGCTCGGTGTCCAGGTACCAGCGCTCCGTCAGGTTGAAGCGCCCTCCCATGCCCCATTGCACCAGGAAGTGACCGCGATCGGCGGTCGACCCGGGCGTGACGGCGCGCCCGCCCGGGATGTCGCCGGGCGCGCCCAGCAAGCCGATCCCGAGGCGCGTGAAGATCCGCTGCGTCCCGAGCACGCCCGCCAGCACCGGCGCGCCCGCCTCGGTCGTGGACAGCTCGACCTCGTGGATGCCGTCGCGCACGAACGTCACCAGGCCCACGGGCACCTCGGAGGCGCCTTCGGTGGCGACGTCGACGAGGCCGATCTGCGTGCCGCGGACCCGGCGGGCCACGTTGACGAGGCCGACCTGCGCGCCGTCCACGTCGCCGCCCACGTTCACCAGCGACAGCTGCATCCCCTCGACGCCGCCCGCCAGGTTCGCGATCCCGGCGATCTGCATGCCACGCAACGACTCCCGCGTGGCGTTCGCGATCCCCGCGATCTGCAGGCCCGTCGTCGAGCCGCCAACGGCATTGGCGATGCCGCCGAGCTGCAGGCCACGCACCGACTCCCGGGCCACGTTGGCGATCCCCGCGACCTGCATGCCGGCGGCCGCGCCACCGGCGGCGTTCACGATGCCGCTCAGCTGCATCCCGTGAACGTCGCCGCGCGCCAGATTCACCAGTCCGCCGATCTGCGTGCCGCGCATCCCGCCCCCGCCGACGTTGGCGAAGCCAGCGAGCTGGAGGCCGTGCACGTCGCCCCCCGCCAGATTTCCCCAGCCGGAGATCTGGGCGCCGCGCGTCGACCCCGTGGCCTGGTGTCCGAAGACGGTCAGCGCCAGCCCGTCGAGGTTTCGCGAACGGGCCAGGAAGCCGAACACCAGCTTGTTGTCGGCGGTCGCGCCGCCGTTGGTGTCGAAGCCCGGGAAAATGGACAGATTGAGCGCCCGAGGCGGTGGTGCTGCCTGCGTGGAATCTCCACCGGTGCTGGCGAGCTCGTCGACAGAGATGTTGGGTCCCCGCTTCGTCGTCTCGGCGGCGACCATCGGGCGCATCGTCGCCAGCGCCAAGGTGTCCTGCCGCCCCGCCGCCAGCTCGATGGTCGTCTCGGCCAGGCGCCGGTCGTCATCGAGGACGACGCGATAACGCCCGGGCGGCAGCCCCAGCAAGATCGGCTGCGCCGGCAGCTTGTGCACCTCGGCGATGAGCTGCCCCTGGGCGTCGCGCACGAACAGCCGTCCCGACATCTCGCTCGGCAGCACCAGGCTGGCCGACGTCGCCCGCAGATCCGTCATCACCAGATCGCCCTTGCCGGCCAGCTGAAAATCGTAGCTGGCGTGCTGGGGCCCCCCGCGCGTCTGCTCGGTGCGCGCCAGCGTCTCGGTGAACGCGTACTGATACGCCTCGGACAGGGTGACCCGGCCGTCGTGGCTCACGTCGGCGGCGCCGCGCAGACCCGACACCAGGTAGTGCGTGAAGTAGGCGGCCCCCAGGCGATCGCTCTCCTGCGCCGCCTCGTTCTCGGCGCTGGCCGTCAGGTAGGCGTGACCGCGTGCCGCGGAGGACGTGTCGACCAGGAACGGCGGGCGATGGACGCCCCCCTTGCCCCGGGTGAGCGCGCCCGAGGCACACGAATCGAGCACCGCGATGCGCACGTCGGCCCCCGTCTCGTCGACCCAGGCCCGCACCTCGGCGTAGCTGACCCGCTCGCTCCCCAGCAGCAGCCCCGTCTCGTCCGAATGGCCCGAGTAATAGAAGATCATCTCGGTGCGGGCGCCCGGCGTCTTCGCCTGCGCCACCAGCTGCTTCATCCGCTCGAAGCCGCCGCGGAGCGTGCTCCGACCGGCCTCGAGCAGGAGGACCGTCTCGCCGTCACCGAGCCCGCCCAGATCCGACAGCACTCGCTGCATGGCGCGCGCGTCCGAGTCGGCGAAGCGGAGCGACACGCGATCGGCGCCCCCCTGGCTGGCCCCGGTGATGAGCGCGAAGCGATGCACGACGGTGCGTTCCCCCGCCACCTCGGGCAGCGGAGCGGCCGACGCCGCCCCCGCCAGCAGCGCACCGGCCGCGCAGGCGACCACGAGCCACCGACGCATACGATCCTGGAGCTTCCGCGACATGTTGCTGGTCCCTTTCACTGTTCCCTCACCCCGTACCGTTGCCGACGTCATGGCTTCCTCACCGTGAACGACGCCGTGACCTTGCCGGCGGGCGGGGCCGTCACGCCGCGCGCGACGTCTCCCAGCGACGACGCGTCGAACGGCTCGTCGCCGACCACGAACAGGAACCGCTCGAACCCCGGCGCGGCGTCGAGCTCGTAGGCGGCGGGCAAGGCGACCTCGCCGTCGGTGCGCAGCCGCGCGGCGGGGCCGGCGGCGTTCGGCAGATGAAACGTGACGTGCCCGCCGCCGTCGACCGACACCACCGCGCCAAACTTGTGCCCGGCCGCCACGTAGACGACCTGCAGCTCGTCGCCGGCCCGGGTCACCGCGCCGTCACGCAACCGTTCGACGCCGCCCGCCTGCTTGCGGAACAGCCCCAGGGTGGGCTTCAGGCCCTTCAGCGTGTCGCCGTCGTCGGTCGCGCGCGCCGTGCCCCCCATCGCCGGCGCGCCGTTCGTCTGGTGCCCAGCGCGAATCACCAGGATCAAGCCCGTCGCCGCCAGCACGGCGGAGGGCGCCAGCACCGACAACCAGCCACGCCGTCGCGCCGTGCGAGCTGGCCGGGCCAGACGGCGCCGGATCTCCTCGGCGGCCACCGCCGGCGGGTGCGCCGCCAGGATCTCGTGATTCGAGGCCGCGACCTGCGCGAGGCGCGACGCCCCTTGCGCCTCTCCGGCCAGACGATCGCGGACGGCGGCGGCACGCGCTGCCGGAAGGTCGCCGACGGCCAGCCGTTCCACCAGATAGTCGGATACCGGCCCGGACGACGAGGCCGTCGTCGCGGGGGTGCTGTCCTTTTTCACCGTCATGATGCTGCTCCTTGTTCGACGGGCAAACGGTCGCGCAGCGTCCTCAGCCGCTTGCGAACGCCGGAGACCGATAGCCCGACCTCCTGGGCCACCTCTTCCAGGGTCATCCGATCGACGTAGTGAAGGACGGCGATCTCCAGGGTCGACTCGGCCTCGCGCGCGAAGATGCGCGCCAGCAGCCGCCGCGCGCTCGACTGCGCTGCCGGATCGGGCGACTGGGCGGCGATGTGCAGCAGCAGCTCGTCCGCCCCGTCCTCGGGACGGCGGCGCTGCGTGCGCAGCTTGTTCAAACAGACGTTCGTCGCCACCCGCATGAACAGCGCCGCCGGCGCGTCCACCTCGATCGTTTCGTGCCGGCGCAGCACTTCCACGAAGACGTCGTGCATCGCATCCATGGCCCGTCCCTCGTCGCGCAACAGCCTCCGGCATCGTCGCAAGACGAGGGGCCCGTATTGCCGGTAAGCCTGTTCGACATCAATCATTTCGCGAGCCCACCCCTGCTAACACCGGCCGGTCGGGAAAGTGTCACCGAAAACGACGGGGCCGAGAAGGCCGGTCCCCGGTTGCCGCCTCCGGATCGGGCGGTCACAATCCCGCGATGTCGTCGACCCTGCGGCTGTACACCGATTTCGTCTGCCCATTCTGCTTCATCGCCGAGCAGAGCACGGTGCCCCGGCTGCTGGCCGAATACGCTCTGGTGCTGGACTGGCGCGCCTTCGAGCTGCACCCGGGGACGCCGCGTGGCGGGCTGCCGCTGGAGCGGCTGTTTCCGGGGCGGCCGCTGGCGCAGATGCACGAGGGGACGAAGCGGTTCGCGGCCCGCTTCGGCGTGACCGGCCTCGAGCCGCCCAGCCGCCTGCAGAACAGCCGGCGCGCGCTGGCCATCGCCGAGCTGGCGCGGGACGTCGACCGCCTCGAGCCGTTCCGGCAGACGGCCATGAACGCGCACTGGCGCCAGGGGAAGGATCTGGAGAACGACGCCGACCTGGCCGCCATCGCGACGGCGGCGGGGATCGACCCGGCCCGCGCGCTGGCAGCGGCCGATGACCCCGCGCTGCTGGCGCGCGTGGACACCAGACAGGCCGACGCGCGCGCCCAGGGCGTGTCGGGCATCCCCACCTTCGTCATCGGCACCGAGATGGTGGTGGGCTGCCAGCCGTACGAGGTGCTGGCCGCGGCCGCCGCGCGGGCCGGAATCGCCGCTCGATGAGCCGTCGCTACGGCAACACGCCGAGCGCGCTCCCGGTCAGATTGCCGGCCTTCGGCACCAGCGGCTCCTTGTCGGTGCCGTCGAGGTTCACGCGCCCCAGATCGCCGTTCGAGCCCGAGGTGTAGTACGCCTTGCCGGTCGTGAGATCGAGCGTGACGCCGATGGCCTCGGCGACGTCCGTCACCAGGATCTGCCGATCCTTGCGCTCACGCCTGCCCCGCGGGATCCCAGCCCGTGACCAGCCCCTCCTCACAGCCGTCGAGGGCGGCCATGGCCGCCGCGTCGAGCGTGAAATCGAACAGGGCCGCGTTCTCACGCAGGCGCGGGGCGCGCGTCGACTTGGGCAACACCACCAGGTCGTGCTGGATTCCCCAGCGCAGCAGCACCTGCGCCGGCGAGCGCTTCACGCTCGCGGCGACCGTGGCCAGCACGGGATGATCGAGACGCTGGCCGTGCGTGAGCGGGCTGTAGGCCTCGACGACGATCTGCTGGCGCGCGCACAGGGCCCGTGTCTGGCGGCGCTGGAGGAACGGGCTCAGCTCGATCTGATTCACCGCGGGGACCACCTTCGCCATGCCCAGCAGCTCCTCCAGATGGGACACCAGGAAGTTGCTCACGCCGATGGCGCGCGCGCGCCCGTCGGCGTGCTGGCGCTCCAGCGCACGCCAGGACTCGAGCCGCTTCCCAGCCACGGGCCAGTGCAGCAGGTACAGATCGACGTAGTCGAGCCCCAGCCGCTCCAAGCTGGCGTCGAAGGCGCGCAGCGCGCGATCGTAACCCTGATCGTCGTTCCACAGCTTGGTGGTGACGAACAGCTCCTCGCGCGGAACGCCGCTGGTCTTGATGGCGGCGCCAACCTCGGCCTCGTTGCCGTAGATGCGCGCGGTGTCGACGTGCCGGTATCCCAGCTCCAGTGCCGTCGTCACCGCCCGTCGCGCGTCCGACCCACGCATCTGCCAGACGCCCAGCCCCACCTGCGGAATGGTGGCGCCGGTGTTCAGGCGTCGCGTCGTCCCTTCCACCGCCGATTCCACCGCCGATTCGCTTGTATCGGATGCCATGGGCAGCAAGCATGACACCGCGGCCGCCGCGGGGCCCGCGTCGAAAAGTCTGCGCACGGGATGGCGACGAGGACCCGGCGGTCGATGCGGAACGCCGCGAATGGTCGGCCCCCGCACGACCGCCCCGACGCCAGCGCGCAACACAAATTTCTCGTGGCATTCTCCCTGTTCCAAAGCCCCACGACGTCGTCCCCCGGCACGGTCGTGATGCACATCAAGCCGGTCAGTGAACGAGGCGATCATGAAGAGGGTTTTGTTTCTGGTTCTGCTCCCGGTTCTGTCTTCGGCGGCGTGCGACAGCGGCCCCAGCACGTCGTACCCGGCGCCCTTCGATGCCGGCGGGCTGGACGCGCCGATCGCCGAGGTGACGCCCCCCGCGGCCGACGCCGCCACCGACGGCGGCCTCTGCTCGGCGGCGCGCGCGCAGCTGGTCGGCGCCGTCAACAGCGTCGCCGCCGGCGCCGTCACGGTCGTGTCGACCACCGCCGGGGTGACCACGCTCTACGTGGACGCCACCGCGGGGGGAGCGGCGAGCGCCGTCACGAACCCGTGGCTGTTCGTCGATCTCGGCACGGGCGCCAAGGTCCCTGTGACCGACACCACGTCAGTGTCGTCGACGGCGTGGGATCTCGCGTTCAAGCGCCCCATCATCTACACCAACAGCCTCGACGGCGGCCCCGGCCTGGGGGGCGCGGTGATGCTGGCCAAGGAGTTCGCCGCCGTCACCGCCGCCGACGCCACGGGCGTCACCTTCGGCACCGAGGAGTTCTTCGACGCCGAATGCAACGCCGTGACCGATCCCACCGGCGCGGTGTTGACCACGTTCGCGAGCTGGTACGACTACGACGAGAGCACGCACATGCTGACCCCGGCGGCGGGGACCTGGCTGGTGAAGGGTGGGACGGGCGCGCTCTACAAGGTTCGCATCGTCACCTACTATGGGAATCCCGATGGCACGGCCGGAGCGACCGGCGGAGCCTACCTGTTGGACGTGGCGGCCCTCTGATGGCGCGCGCGCCGCTGACGTGCGCCGCGGCGTTCGGCGCGCTGCTGGCGGCGCGTGGGGCCTGGGCCGACGGCGGCTGCGCGCGCCCCACCGACGCTGCCGGCATCGATGACTACGCGTACGGTACCGCCACGGTGCAGTCCTTCGGAAACGACAGCGTGCTCGTCTGGTACGCCACCGACGGGGCGCATGCCGTCGACACCACCAGCACGCGCGCCGACGGTGTCCCCGACGACGTGGCCGACGTCGCGCAGGTCACCGCCGACACGCTGGCCCGTTACGCGATCATGGGGTACCGGGCGCCCGTCTCCGACGCCGTCAATCCCGCTTGCGGCTCCAACGGCGGCGACGGTCGCCTCGATGTTTATCTGGTCCACATGACCGGCGCCGACGGGATGACCGTCGCCGAGGCGGGCCGCTGCACGACGGCGGGCACCGCCAGCTCCTGCGCCAGCTTTCTGATTGTGCAGGCCCGCTTCGCCGATCTCTACCGCACCGCCGATCTGGGGGTACGTACCGTCCTGCCGCACGAGACGTTTCATGCGGTGCAGAACGCCTACGACGCGGGGCTCGATCGCTTCTGGGCCGAGGGAACGGCGCAGTGGGCCGTCAAGACGCTCGATCCCACGCTCACCGATCTCGAGCGGTTCTTGCCGGCGTTCTTCAGCCAGACCTCGCGCGCGCTCGACGGGCCGGCGGGGGGCGTCACGTCCGCCTATCTCTACGGCGCCGCCGTCTGGCCGGTGTTCCTGACCGCGCGCCATGGAGACGACATCGTGCGGGCGATCCTCGAGCAGGAAGCGAGCGCGGGCGGCCCGGCCATCACCGCCACCGATCTGGCGCTACAAGCGGTGGGCTCTTCCGTGGCCGCCGAGTTCCCGCTGTTCGCGACCTGGAACGCGGCGACCGGGTCACGCACCGGCGTGGGCGGCTACCCGAACGGCGCGGCCTATCCGCTGTCACCGCTGAGCGATTTCACGGCCAGCGGAGGCCAGGGGATCACGTCGGGGTTGGCGTCGTTCATCTACTTCGCGAAGCTCGACGCGCCGGCGGACATCGCGCTCGACGGCGATCCGGCCCGCAACGCGGGGATGTGGCTGCCGTTCGAGAGCGGCGTGGCGCGCGTCGACCAGGCCGTCCCGTTGCCGGCACGCGCCACCGGCAACGGCATCATCGTGGTGAGCGGCACCACGTCGAACAAGACCGACGCGCCGTTCACGGTGTCGGTGACGACCGTCTCCACGCCCGGAAACGGCGGCGGCTGCGCGGTGATGGCGACCGGCGGGAACCCGGGAAAGACGGAGGTCGGCGTCGTCGTGCTGTCCTGTCTGTTGTATTGGCGCCGCGCCGGACGACGGCGCTGACGCCAGCAGGTCCGTTGAGCTACGGATCAACGCATGAACGTGAAGCGAATGACGCCCGAGGTGGCGCGCCCGGGACGCCCTGCTATGACGCGGCGATGACAAAGCTCGCTTTCGCGGCAGGAATCCTGGTGGTCACCACCTTCGTCCCGGCGGCCAGCCGCGCCGGCGCCGCGACGCCGTTGCCGATCGGCGCCGCGGCGCCCGAGGTGCAGGGGAAGGACGCGAAGGGCGGGGCCGTCAAGCTGTCGGCGCAGCGCGGCCACTACGCCGTCGTCTATTTTTATCCCAAGGACGAGACACTCGGCTGCACCAAGGAGGCCTGCGCGTTTCGCGATGCCTTCGACAAGTTCGTCACGGCGGGGGTCACCATCTTCGCCGTCTCGCACGACGACGACGCCAGCCACCAGGGCTTCCGCGAGCACCAGCACCTCCCCTTCCCCATGGTGGCGGACACGTCGGGCGCCGTACAGCGCGCCTATGGCGTCGGCTCGGCGTTGCCCGGCACCTCGATGACCGCGCGGGTGACGTTCCTGGTCGGTCCCGACGGCAAGATCGCCCGTGTCTGGCCGAAGGTCGACCCGGTGGTCAATGCCACCGAGGTGCTGGACGCCGTTCGCGCGGCTGGAAAACCGGCAAAATAGCGCCCGTCGGCAAGTTTTCTGACCCGTCCCGGGTGCCCCCCGTCACTTTGAACCACCATGCCCTCCGCTGTGGCTTCTGTGACGCGAACGTGGACCCGACGGCTCGGCCCCCTGCTGATCTCGTTGGCCCTGGGGTGTACGACCCCCGCTGACGGCGACGGCGCGGGCTCCGGAGGAAATGGCACCGGCGGCGGCACCTCGAGCGGGGGACGAACCGGCGCGGGCGGTGCCACCAGCAGCGGCGGCGCCGGAACGAGCAGCGGGGGACGAACCGGCGCGGGCGGCGCGACGGGCAGCGGCGGCTCGGGCGGCAGCGCGACGGCGAGCGGGGGCGCGAGCCCGGGGGGCGCGACGCCCACCGGCTCGGGTGGCACCGCCGTCGGCGGACGCGCCGCCTCGGGCGGCAACCCGGCAACGGGCGGCACCGCCTCGGCGAGCGGTGGCAAGGTCGGTTCGGGCGGCGTGACCGCCCCCGGTGGTTCGTCGGGCTCAGGGGGCAGCAGCGCCAGCACGGGCGGCGCCCCCGGCAGCGGCGGCGCCCCCGGCTCGTGCGACATGGGCACGACCACCACGACCTGGGCCTCGAACTGCCCGACCGCTCCCCCCACCACCTGCACGGCGGGGACGTGGGTGGCCGGCGGTCCCGATCCCGATCACTCGACCTTCACCAAGCTCTCGGAGTCCGCGCACTTCGCGGTCTACTCCGACGAGAACCCCTCCGGCGCGCAGGCCGCCGTCGATCACCTCGAGACGGTGTGGAACCTGTACTTCGGCAGCCCGATGTACATGCGCGAGCCGCTGTGCAGCTCGGCCACGAAGTACAAGGCCACGATCCATGTCCACTCGGACTGGGGTCTGACCGGCGGGTCGTGGGCGACGGGCCGCATGGGCATGTGGATCGGCACCGGCGGCCTCGCCGATCACTGGGGGCTCGCGCACGAGTTCATGCACGGCGTGCAATCGGTCGAAGGGGGCCTGGCCTGCAACCAGTCGAACACCTGCGGCTGGATCTACGAGAGCCACGCCAACTGGGGCGCCCAGCAGCAGACGGAGTACCACACCACGAACGTGCACTGCTCCGAGTACCTGCCCAACTCGCCGCACCTGTACCTGGGCTCGACGCGCGACCGGTACTGCGACTGGCAGTTCATGGAGTACCTGAAGGACAAGTTCTGCTACAGCGCCGTCAACGCCATCTGGACGAGCTCACCCAGCAGCAACGATCCCTTCACCGCCATCATGAAGTCGCGCGGCTGGACCATCGGACAGATGAACGACTTCTTCGGCGAATGGGCGATGCACAACATCACCTGGGACTATCAGGACCCGGCGCCGGAGAGCACGGCGGGCGGCAACCAGGGGGCGCTGTTCCGGTCGAACGCGAACTATGGACCGATCACGGACACCTCGAAGCCCGAGCGGCGCCTGCGCACGGTGAAGATGGAGTCGCTCGACACCGCGAACCGACGCTACGTCGTCCCCACCCTTCAGGCCCCGCAACGCTGGGGCTACAACGTGGTGCGCCTGTATCCCGACGCGGGCGCCACCACCGTGACCGTCACCTTCCGCGGCGTCACGCAGAGCGCCGCGAGCTCAGACTGGCGATGGGGAATGGTGGCCACCGACGCCGCCATCACCAAGCCACGCTACAGCGCCGTGCAGAGCGGCTCCGACGGCGCGCTCACGTTCTGCGTGAACGCGGGCGAATCGCTGTGGCTGGTGGTGATGGGGACCCCGGCGGTGCAGCAGCAGATCGTGTGGGACCAGCTGTACCCGGCGGTCTACCGCTACCCGTACATGATCCAGGTGGCGAACGCGCAGCCCGACGGCTACCAGACCGGCGCGCCCAACCCATCGGCGAACGGCGCGCGCTGGGCGAACGGCGGCGGCTGGGTAGCCACCGGCGCCAGCGTCGCCACGGGCGCGTACGTCGGCCCCTACGCGTCCGTCCTGGGGGGCACGGTGGGGGCGACCGCGCGCATCGACGATCACGCCGTCATCCTCGGCGGGACCGTCTCGAGCGGAACGGTGTCGGGAATGACGGTGATGTCGAACAGCATGACCGTCGGTGGAACGGCCACCGTCAAGGTCGCCTGGGCCTACGGCCCGGGATGGTTCGAGAAGCCGCAGTCGGTGTCGGGCACGGCGCAGCTACTTGGCGACATCGAATACCGCGGCGCCAGCATGACCGAGTCGAGCGGTTCCTACTGCGGCTTCGTCGATAACACCATCGCCAGCAACTGCACCGGGGCCGACGTCACCGTCGCCCCGCCCTACACCTGGCGCCCCTGATTTCAGGCGCGCCGCCGACGCGCGCGAAAAAAGATCTGGCGGCACGGGCATGACCGGCGGCGTCGGGGGGCGCCGCCGGTCGCCCGGCCACCGGATGGTGAACGGACCGGCGTGCGTCGTCCTGATATAGATCGTCCATGAGCACGCCCACGCCCCCTTGCACCACTCCGCCGCGCGTCGCCACGCTCGAGGCCCTCGTCGACCGAGACAAGGACCACGACTGCGCCGGGTTCGGACTCCAGCGCATTTGCGTCAAGGTGGAGGCGGTGGCGAAGCTCCCCACCCGCTTTGGTGACTTCCGCGTGGTGGCGTTCTCGAACAACCGCGATGGCAAGGATCACCTGGCCATCGTGCACGGCGACATCATGGGCGCGACCGAGCTCCCCACACGCCTCCACTCGGAGTGCCTGACGGGCGACGTGCTGGGCTCGTTGCGGTGCGATTGCCGCGATCAGCTCGAGGTGGCGCTGCGCAAGCTGGGCGCCATGGAGCGCGGCCTGCTGCTCTACTTGCGGCAAGAGGGGCGCGGCATCGGCCTCGTCAACAAGCTCCGCGCCTACGCGCTTCAAGAAAAGGGCCTCGACACGGTGGACGCGAATCGCGCGCTCGGCTTCCGCGACGACGAGCGCGACTACTCCATCGCCGCGCATATGCTGAGCAGCCTGAACGTCGCCTCGATCCGCCTGATGACGAACAACCCCGACAAGATCAACCAGCTGGAACGGATGGGGATCAAGGTGTCGGGGCGCATCCCCCACGTCATGCCCGCGAACGAGTACAACCGCTTCTACCTGGAGACCAAGGCCGCCCGCTCGGGACACCAGATGAACCTCGCGGAAGCGCGCGAGCTGTCCGAGCAGAACGACCCCGTCATCATCGAAGCAGCGCCGCCGATTCACTGACGCCACGACCGAAGCAGGACATCCGTGTCGCGGCCGCGGCAAGGGAGGTCCTCGAAGCAAGGCCAGCGCCTCGCGCTTCAGGCTTTCCAGCGGCTCACCTCTTGCTTTCCCGGTGCCCGACCCGATTCCCCCCCTGTTCCCTCTCATCTGGAGCCGACAAATGACCAAGACCCTCTCCTTGCTTGCTGTCTCCGCGACGACCCTCCTGCTCGCCCGTCCTGGATTCGCGCAGACAGGAGAGCCCCAGGGCGGCGCGATCGAGGTTGGCCTGCGCACTGGCTATGGGATCCCGCTTGGACACACGGGAAGAACCGCGAACGACACCACCGACGACAAGCTCAGCGGCTCGATCAAGGGGGAGATTCCGCTCTGGCTCGACCTCGGATACCGGATCGACCCGCAGATCTACGTCGGCCTCTCATTTCAGTATGCGTTCGGGCTGATCCCATCCGGCGTGTGCGACGCGGGAGTCAGCTGTTCGGTCAGCGACCTCCGGCTGGACGCCAATTTCATCTATCACCTCGCTGCACGCCAATCGGTCGATCCCTGGCTGGGCATCGGCGTCGGGTACGAATGGCTCAGCCTGAAGGCGTCGGCACAGGGGCAGGAGTCCAACGGCACGGCCGGGGCCTTTGAATTCGCCAACCTCCAGGCGGGCGCTGATTTCGAGGTGGCGCCGGGCTTCGCCCTCGGCCCCTTCGTCAGCTTCTCCCTCGGGGAATACCAGAGCATCTCCTTCTCTGGCGTGACGAGCGGAAGCATGGACGTCGTCAGCAAATCCTTGCACGAATGGCTGCTGTTCGGCGTGCGCGGCGCCTTCGATTTCCGCATCTGAGAGACCCGATCGAGCTCCTCAACGGCGACTCCTCACGTCGAGCGTCGGCGAACGCCCGCGCGTAGCACCGTTCATCGGACGCGGGGCGGGCCGGCTAGGCGAACCCCGCGCCGCCCCACCCGCAGAGAATGACGAGCGCCACCACGCGGCGCAGAGGGGTGCGGACAGCTCCAGCACAGATTCCGGTCAAGGCGTCCTCCTGAAAAGCGTGGTGGGGGTACTCCACGCGACCGAGGGTCGGCCGCTCGCGAGGAAGTGACGGCCGCCCCACGGCGCGGCTCACCTTTCTGGCGGCGCACCTGGGCCGCGGGTCCCGGCCCGGCCGTTCGGAAGACGCCTTTACATATCCCGGCTCCCGTGCGTACATACCCCTCCCCGAAACAGGCACCCCTGCTGCCCTTGACAGAGCCGCCGGGGGTTGCGGTACAAGACGCGGTCGCCCTACCCGGACGACCAGCAACGATGCGAGCAGCCCGACACCAACCCTAAATCACCTCGCCCCCCAGCTTCGGCCGCGCGCCGAATCCATGGGGCAGCCGTCCCGTTCTCCCCGCGATAGACAGGAGCCAGTCATGGGCACGCTACAGACGTTGGATTGGATCGTCATTGCCGCGTATTTCGGCCTCCTCCTGGGCGTGGTCTGGTGGGTGGTGAGGTCGGGCAAGGACGAAGCGGCCGACTATTTCCTCGCCGGACGGAATCTCAGCTGGTGGGTCATCGGCGCCTCCATCTTCGCCTCGAACATTGGCTCCGAGCACATCGTGGGCCTGGCCGGCTCGGGCGCCAAGGACGGCATCGCCCTCGCACACTACGAATTCCACGCCTGGTGCTTGCTGGTGCTGGCCTGGGTCTTCGTCCCCTTCTATGCGCGGTCGCTCGTGTTCACGATGCCCGAGTTCCTCGAGCGTCGCTTCTCGGCGCGCTCGCGCTACGTCCTGTCGATCGTCTCGCTCATCACCTTCGTCCTCTCCAAGATCGCGGTCGGCATCTTCGCCGGCGGCGTGGTCTTCGCCGCGCTGCTGCCCGAGATGCAGGTGACGATCGCCGGGCACCTCATCGACAGCTTCTGGATCGGTTCGGTGCTGGTCATCGCCTTGACCGGTCTTTACACGATGCTCGGCGGCATGCGGGCGGTGGCCTACAACGACACCATCCAGGTCATCGTCTTGATCGGCGGGTCGGCCATGTTGACCATCTACGGTCTGCAGAAGCTGGGCGGCTGGCACAACCTCAAGGCGCTCTGCGGGACGGAGATGTTCAACCTGTGGAAGCCGATCACCCCGGTCGGCGTGGAACGGGCGTGGGCGCCGGTGCTGGAACACAACGCGGCGGGTGCCTTGACCCGCCAGGCCTGGTACTTCAACGACCAGTTCCCCTGGCTGGGCATGGCCATCTGCGCGCCGGTCATCGGCCTGTGGTACTGGTGCACGGATCAGTACATCGTGCAGCGCGCCCTGGGCGCGCCGAACGAGAAGGTGGCCCGTCGCGGCAGCATCTTCGCCGCCGTTCTCAAGCTGTTCCCCGTCTACCTCTTCATCATCCCGGGCCTCATCTGCTTCGCGCTCGCCAAGAGCGGCAAGGTCCCCGGCCTCGAGGTCGTCTACGACCAGGCCACCGGCAAGGCGACGGCGCAATCGCAGGCCGCGTTTCCGCTGCTGGTCCGTTACCTGTTGCCGGTGGGCCTCCGTGGCATCGTCGTCGCCGGCTTGCTGTCCGCCCTCATGGGCTCGCTGGCGGGCGTGTTCAACGCCTGCTCGACGCTGTTCACGGTCGACCTGTACCAGAAGATGCGCCCCAAGGCGACGCAGTCTCAGCTGGTCAAGATGGGGCGGATCGCCACCGTCGTGTTGGTGGCCATCGCGATGGCGTGGATTCCGGTCGTCAAGGGCGCCAGCGGCCTCTACAACTACTTGCAGTCGGTCCAGGGCTACCTGGCGCCCCCCATCTTCGTGGTGTTCTTCTTCGGCGTGTTCTGGAAGCGCCTGAACGCCCAGGGCTGCTTCTGGTCGATGATCGTCGGCTTCGCGATGGGCCTGTTCCGCATGCTCATCGACACGTTCATCACCCTCGGCATCAAGCCGCACGGTTACGAGGAAGGCTCCTTCTTCTGGATCGTCAACAACATCAACTTTCAGTACTTCAGCATCCTCATCACGATCGTCTCGGCGATCACGATGGTGGCGGTTAGCTACCTGACCGCGCCGCCCGACTACGCCACCATCAAGGATCTCGCCTTCGGCACGCGCTCCGCCGAGCAGAAGTCCGAGTCGAAGGACAGCTGGGACTGGCGCGAGATCGCCACCAGCGCCATCGTCCTCGTGGTGATCGTGGGCGGCTACATCTACTTCTCCGGGTAGGACCGACGGGGGGTTGAGCGCTCGGGCGCCCGAGCGCCAAGATCCCTAATAGAACATGAACGGCCACCAGTTTTTCATGGGGAGGCCCTGGTTGTCGCGCGCCTTGTTCTGGTAACCGGGGATGCTCTGGCGGAAGTAGACCTGCCAGCCGCCGCCGCAATCGACGCCCGGCAGCGGCAGGTTCCCACTGACCTGCGACGCCAGCGCGTCCAGCTGCGCCACGTAGCCCTGCGACACGTCGGCCGTGTACGCCTCGTAGATGTCAGCGCCGTTCGCGCCATCGCCCATGCCGTAGTGCGCGCAGCGCGACTGCTCTGGCGTCGTGTCGAGGTAGTCGTCGCGGAAGCGCGCGTTCGGCGGAAACGTCGCCGTGCCGCAGCCCTGCGCGAAGGGGTCGATGGTGAAGGACGGCCCGCCGTTCCCCATCACGCCAGACACCGACGTGGGAGTCGGGTAGCCGACACAGGGCGCGGCGTCGCCGCTGCCGGTGCACAGCTCGTCCCAGCTGTCGAAGGTGATGCCGAAGCGCTGGAAGCGCTGCTTGAAGTCGCTGTTGAAGAAGCTGAGCGCGTTGTCGTGCAGGTAGGGAATCGTATCGAGCGTGGTCTCCGCCTGCATGGTCCAGCTGCGAATGTCGAGGTCGCAGCCCAGCCCTCGCAACGGGCTGAGGTGCGCGATACGCACCGTCACCCCACAGGTGATGCCGCTCAGATCTCCGCCGCCACCGGCGCTCACCTCGAAGCGGTCGGCGATGGGCTTGTTGTTGGCGTCATAGACCTGCTTCCGCTCGAGCGCGTCGATGCCGCGCGGGGGGGCTTCACCGATCGACAGCCACACCTCGTTGATGACGCCCCGCTCGAACAGCTCGCACAGCGTCAGGTTTCGCGACGGGCTGACCGGATCGGGGATCTGGTAGTAGTCCCCGAACGTC
>DASYCK010000203.1:0-3018 GCA_036500205.1 Polyangia bacterium
GTGGACCGGCGTCGCATTGCCCAGGATCGGATCCACGATCGACAGGCGGCCTCGACGCCGTCCTGGCGAGAGAAGAGCGTGGCGTCCCCCTCCATCGCGTCGCCCAGCAGCCGCTCGTAGGGGTCCATCTCGTCGCCGTCCTCCTGATGGACCACCTTGAGCTCGGTCGGCTCGGAGACCATGTGCTCGCCGGACTTCTTGATGCGCGCGCCGAGCGCGATGATCACCTCGGGCGACAGACGAAAGCGCAGGTGGTTGGTCTCCTCGGGGCCGACGCGCCGAAGCGGCGGCCGCTTGAGGGTCACCATCACCTCCGTCGTCGAGACGGGCATGTGCTTGCCGGCGCGGATAAAGAAGGGGACGCCGTCCCAGCGCCAGGAGTCGACGTGCAGCCGCACCGCCGCGAACGTCTCGACCGTCGAGTCCTCGGCGACGCCCTCCTCGCCGCGGTAACCGATGAACTGGCCCCGCACCAGGTCCTCGGGGGAAAGCGGGCGGATGGCGCGAAAGACCTTCACCTGCTCGTCGCGGATCGACTCGGCGTAGGTGGCGATCGGCGGCTCCATGGCCAGGTAGCCCACCACCTGCAGGAGATGGTTCTGGATGACGTCGCGAATGGCGCCCGCCTCCTCGTAGAATTTGCCGCGCCCCTGGACGCCGAAGCACTCGGCCATGGTGATCTGCACGCTCTCGACGTAGTGCCGATTCCAGATCGGCTCGAGGAAGGTGTTGGCGAAGCGGAACAGCATCAGGTTCTGCACCGACTCCTTGCCGAGGTAATGGTCGATACGAAAGATCGCCTGCTCTTCGAAGGCCTGGTGCAGCGTGTGGTTGAGGGCCTGCGCGGAGGCGAGATCGCGTCCGAACGGCTTCTCGACGATGAGCCGCGCCCCCCGGGCGGCGCTCGACTTGGCCAGGCCGGTCACCACCGTCCCGAAGACGCTGGGCGGGATGGCCAGGTAGTGGGTGGGGCGCTCGGCGCTGCCGAGCTCGCGCTTGAGCGTCTCGAACGTCGCTTGGTCGGCGTAGTCGCCGCGCACGTAGCGGAGCTTGCCCACCAGCTTGTCGACCAGGGCGGCGTCCGGCTGCTTGACGAAGGCCTTGAGGCTGTCACGGGCGCGGGCCTGGAACTGCTCCAGCGTCCAGGCCGAATTGGCGACGCCGATCACCGGCATCTCCAGGTGCCCGCGCCGGGTCATCGCGTAGAGCGCCGGGAAGATCTTCTTGTAGGCGAGATCGCCGCTGGCCCCGAAGAAGACGAACGCGTCGGCCCGTGGCTCGCTCATGGCGGCCAGTATATGAACGACTCGGCCGCCCGGGGACTAGGAAAGAAACAGGGGGCGAATGTGACGGTCGAAGAGGTTCTCCGTCACACAGCGGCCGGCCACCTCGCGGGCGGCCTCGAGGGCCGAGGTCCACTCGGTCCCCATCTCCGCGGCGACGCGGAAGGCCACGTGGACGAACTGGCGCAAGTTGACGTCGTAGGCCGGGTTCGCCTGGTCGTGGCGCAGGCGGGCGACGAAGTCGTCGGCGCTCCAGCGCTCGAGAACGGCTGGTTGCGGCAGCTTGGCCCGCTCGATCTCCACGACCGTCGCGTAGGGTTTGACCAGCTCGTCGTAACGGGGCAACCCGGCGGTGTAGACCTTCTTGGCGACGGCCAGCCCCGACGGGCCGGAGAGCGCCACGCCGATGACCTCCTCGAGCCAGGTCGTCCCGGCGGTCTTGAGGTGCAGGCCGGCGCCGTGCTTCTGGAGCGCCTTATTGATGATGGGGTAGAGCTTGAACTTGTCGCTGCCGGTGTGGACACTGATCTTGAGCGAGGCCGGCAAGCCGAACACGGAGACGGCGTGCTTGACCACCGCCAGATCGGCGTCGAGCTCGCGCGCAAAGGCGTTCACGTCGCCGACGTAGTCGATCCCCTTCAGGAACTTGCCGGAGAATTTGGGGGCGATCGTCTGCACGGGGATCTTCTCGCGCGCGAGCGCCGCCAGGAGAAAAAACAGCTCGACCGGGAGCTGAGCCTCGGTCGCCTCGTCGGTGGAGACCTCGGGGATGAAGTTCCCCTCCCCTTTCGCGGCCAGCACGCGCCGGTAGATGGTCCCCGCCTCCATCACCGCCGCCAGGTAGCTGCGCCCGAACTTCTCGAGCACCGCCTCGGTGACTTCGAACGTCTGATCGACGCCGGGGATGCGCAGCGTTCCTCTGAAAGAGGACATGTCGCGCACGAACGCCGCCAGCGCCTTTTCGTCCGGCGGCTGGCCGATGAAGTCGGCGACATCCAGCGTGTAGAAGTCGCTGGCCGCGATGAACTTGTCCACCGTCTTGACGCCGATGTGGTCGGCGTCGACGTGGTAGCGGTGCTTCCAACCTCCGCGCCGAACGGCCTCGTCGGCCTCGGCGCGGACGTCGTCGGGCGTGGTGCCGATCAAGGAGTGCTCGCGGTTCGACTTGTTCCAGACCGGCACCACCACCACGCCCGCCTTCTCGGCCTGCTGGACGGCGCGCAGCTGCGCCAGCCCTTCGCGGCCGAAGCGATCACCGATCCCCAGCGAGAGCTTCTCGATCTGCATCAGCGCCCTTTCTTTGGACGATTTTGGACGATTTCAGACGATGTATGCCGAGGACGCGGTGTCCCCGCCCCGCCCCGTCCAGTTGGTGTGGAAGAACTGCCCGCGTGGTTGATCGACGCGCTCGTACTGGTGCGCGCCGAAGTAGTCGCGCTGTGCCTGCAGCAGATTGGCCGGCAACCGCGCGGTGCGGAAGCCGTCGAAGTAGGTGAGCGCCGTCGAGTGGGCCGGGATCCAGATCCCGTTCTGCACCGCGGTGGCCACCACGCGACGCCATCCCTCCTGCGCCTCGTCGATCTTCTGCTGGAAGAACGGCGCCAGCAGCAGGTTCGAGAGCTTGGGGTCCTTGTCGTAGGCCTCTTTGATCTTGCCCAGGAACTTCGAGCGGATGATGCAGCCGCCCCGCCACAAGAGCGCGATGCCGCCGTACGAGAGGTCCCACTTATATTCG
>DASYCK010000204.1:0-34909 GCA_036500205.1 Polyangia bacterium
GAGGTGGCGCCGCTCTCGATGATCCGGAACGCGCCGGGCCGTCCGCCCTGGAGAGAGGCCGCCGCATCTGCAGGGCCGCTGCCTGACCAGTTCAACGAGAGAAAGGTCGCGAGGACGAGAGCGCGTTTCATGGAAGGCTGCCTAACTCTGTATTAAACGGCATGTTCTCTCAAGCAGGACTTCCGCGTTCGCGGATCTCTGGAAGCGGCGGCGGAGCAGCGTGAATTCGCGCGGTTGCAACGGGAGACTGCGACTCTGGTCATCTGAAGGTTCTGCCTTCATTCGCATAACACGCTAGGAGCCTCTGTGACCAAGGTCCAGGGGACTTTGGATCGAGGCTGCCGCGACGAGGACGTCTATGTAGATCCGTCGCCAGGATGCCGCCCCCCCGTCCTCCGTGCTAAGCATCGACGCATGTCGAAACTCGTGACGCCCGCTGAAGCGGTGCAACTGATGACCGAGGGTTGGACTTACCTCGACGTGCGCTCGATCCCCGAGTTCGAGGAGGCGCATCCCACCGGCGCGGCGAACATTCCGCTGTTGCATGCCCAGGGGGGGCGGATGATGCCGAACCCCGACTTCCAGAAGGTCGTCGAGGGAAACTATCCCCGCGACGCGAAGCTGGTGGTCGGCTGCAAGGCGGGCGGACGCTCGGCGCAGGCGGTCGGCATTCTCAGCTCACTGGGCTATCAGAATCTGATCGACGTGCGCGGCGGCTTCGGGGGCGAGCGCGACGCGCTCGGCCGGACCGTCGTCCCCGGCTGGGTCGAGGCCGGCCTGCCCGTCGCCAAGGGCGCCGAGTCGAGCCAGCCGTACGCCGAGCTGCAGACCAAGGCGACCGCGAAGCCGTAGCCGCGCGGCTACTCCTCCAGCTCGACGCCGTTCTTCGTGCAGATCGAACGGACCATCGAGCGGCTGCGCTCGTCGAGGTGCGCGTAGGACTTCGCCGCGCTGTCCTTGTCCTTCATCGAGCAGGAGCAGACGGCGATGATCTGGTGCGCGTCGTTCGAGCCCGGCTTCAGCTTCAGGGCCTTTCGGGACAGCTCGATGGCCTGACCGCACTGCTGGTGCAGCCAGGCGGCGCGCGCCTCGCGGACCAGATCGGCGGCGTCGGGCGTCCCTTCGGGGGGCGGCGCGAACTCGTCCACGAACTCGGCGGCCGGCACCGCGCGGGCGGGGCGCGCCGCGGCGACGCGCGGGGCGCGGGGCGTGGGCGCGGGGCGGGCGGGTGGCGCGGGCGCCGCCGCGGCGACCGCCACGCGTGGGGCAGGGCGGTTGCGACAGCCCTTCAGTAGATCGTGCGCCTGACGGTTGTCGGGGTCGACCTGTTCGATCTTCTCGACCTCGCCGCGCACGTCGTCGCAGCGGTTCTGCGTGCGCGCCGCATCGGCCAGCTCCATGTGCGCCTCGAGAAACTGCGCCTTCACGTCGGGCAAGACCGCCTCGGCGCGGCTCTTGTACAGGCTGCTGCTGGGGATGGCGTCGAAGCGGGTCAGCGCGACGTCGGGCTCCTTGGCCTTCGCCGCCTCGTCGAACGAAGCGAACAGGTCCGCGCTGCGGCGTTCCAGATCCACCTTCTTCTTCAGCGCCGCGGCCGGCTCGCGCAGGACCTTGGCGTCGCCGTCGTTCGCGACCGTGTTCAGCAGCAGGTCGAGGGCGGTCACCGCGTCGTCCCACTTCTCGGCGGTGACGGCGGCGTTGGCCCGCGCGAAGTATTCGGTAGCAGTCGGTCCCGTCGGCGCCGGCTTCTGCGCCACCGCGGGGGCTTCGTCGGCCGCGGGCGTCCCCTTGTGCGTGAGCAGGATCAGCGCCAGGCCCGCGACCGCCACCCCGCCGGCGATGCCGCCGATCTTCAGGATCCGGCGCGACTTGGGCGCGAACTCGCGCGGATCGTAGGCCCAGGTCTCGCTGGGCCCCACCAGCCGCAGCTTCACATGCCCCAGCTCGACGACGTCGCCCGGCTGCACGTCGACCCGTTCGTACGTCTCGCCGCCCACCCGGACGCCGTTCGCGCTCTGCAGGTCGACGACGGTGTACCGTTCGCCGTCGCGGACGATCTTGGCGTGGTGCCGCGAGATCGACGGGTGGTTCAGGATGATGTCGTTCTCGTCGGTTCGTCCGATCACCAGCGACGGACGATCGAGGCGGAACTCCATGCCGCCGAGCGAGGTGGTCACCACCACGAGCCGCGAGGGGGACGTGCGGGCGCGCTCGGCGGCGCGGCTCGTCTCGACCAGCGTGCGCAGCGGAATCGTCGGGGCGGCGTCGCCCGAGGCGCGTGGCGAGCCGTCGGGGATGCCCGCCTCGAGCGGCGCCGAGGCGCGCGCGGCGGCCGCCACGTCGGGCGCCGTGACGGCGTCGTTCGGCGCCGGCATGCGCTGCACCGTGGGGGCCTGGGCGCCGGCCGCCGCCTCCGTCTGGACGCTGAGCTTGTAGTCGCCGATCGACACCTGATCGCCGTCGCGCACCGGCGTCGGCACCTCGATGCGCAGCCCGTTGACCCGGACCCCCGTGTAGCTCGACAGATCCTCGATGACGACGGAGCCGTTCGTCGTCAGCAGACGCGCGTGCTGACGCGAGATGTTCCGCTCCGTGAGCCGGATCGCGTTGCCCTCCTTGCGACCGATGGAGAGCTCGTCGCGAACGAGCGGGACGACGGTCGTTCTCCCTTCGTCATCCTCGATAAGCAGCTTGTGCATGCGGTCCGATCCGTCCGCCAGGGGTCTGGACTTTATCCACGCGTTTCCGGGCGGTCAAGCGATCGGCCTGAAAAGCCCTGTGATCCCAGCGGTCGCCGTCCGACGGGACGGCGACTACTTGATGAGGATCAGGGACGCCGCGATGACGATGGCCATCCCCAGGATGAACGCGGCCACCACGATGGCGACGGCCACGTTCTTGTTTTCCTGGAGCTCCTTGCGGACGTTGTAGGGGGTGATGACCTCCCACAGGTAGTAGCCGATGATCAGCAGGACGATGCCGACGATCCCGAAGATCGACGCGTCGATCAGCAGCCGCCACAGGGGAATCGGTGGCGAGAGGGGCAGCGACACCATCGAGGGTTCCATGATGAAGGCCGCCTAGAAGGTGTGCAGCTCGGGGTAGGTCGTCATCAGATCGGTCTCCGTCATCGAGTCGTTCGGGTCGGCTGGTGTCCAGACCACCTCGAGACCGAGCAGACCGTCGGGCGAGGCGCTGCCCAGCTGCCCCAGCAGCGCTTCGAGATCCGCCCGGTCGCCCAGCGTCTTGAAGCCGGCCGCGGGGCTGCGTGTCGCCACGATCATTGTCACCACGACGTATTCGAGGGCCTCCTTGCCCTCCTCGGCCGCCTCGGTGGCCCGCCGCACGTTGCCGTCGGCGCCGCGCACCCGCTCGACCTGGAAGCGCGAGCGCTCGGCCAGGCTGAAGCTGTTCAGCTTGGTCTCGGCGTTGGTCAGGCTCATCGGGCCGCTGGCGTCGACCCCCGCGTAGCGGATCGAGTCCTTCTCGCGCAGCAGCTCGAGCGACGTCTGCTGCAGCAAGCTGGCCAGCCCCGCCTCGCTGCTGGTGTCCCCCTCGGACGCGAAGCGCGCCAGGCGATCCTGGATGCCACGCGCCGAGCGACCGAGCGCGATCTGCAGCCGGTACACGTAGCCGCGGCCCGAGGCGACGACCTCGTCGTCCTGATTCTGGAGTCCCCAGCCGCCGCCCCCCGAGCGGTAGCGGCGCGCCGCCCGGACGAGCGAGAACGCCGCGAACCCCAGCACGCCCAGGACCAGGAGCGAGCTGAAGCCCCCCCCGCCGTAACCCATGCCGCCCCAGCCGAAGCTGGGCAGGAAGAAGAAGCTGTGGCCGCCGCCGTAGCCGTATCCCGAGCCGGTGCCGCGCGGCATGCTGTAACCGCCGCCCGAGCGGAAGCCCAGCCGCCCGCCGAAGCTCCCCCCCGACCTGGGCCCCGCCAGCGCGACCGCCGGCAGGAAGATCAGGGCGACCAGCAAGACGATGGCGCCGAGCGCCCGCCATCCGCCCGTCCCTCGCCGACCTGGGTGCTTTGTTTCCATTTGGTCGAAGTCTAGTCCGCGTCGCGCGGAGCGGCAACGCGCGCCCTCCCGGCGCGCCTTGCCGTCGCCGCCGCCGTCGTGGAAACTGGGGCGTCGTGACGGTCGCTGCCAGCGCGGAGAACTTCCAGACCTTCGGCGTGTCGCGGGAAGGTCGGCCGGTGCAAGGACGCCTGTTTCCCGGGCGAAACGTTGACGCCCCCGCCCGACGCATCCTGGTCGTCGGCGGCATTCATGGTGACGAGCCGGCCAGCGTCGACGCGGTCCTCGAGTGGGGCGCGGGGCTGGCCGCCCGAGGCAGCGCGAGCTCGCTGTGGCTGCTGCCGGCGGGAAATCCCGACGGTCTGGCCGCGGGGCGGAAGAACAACGCCGCCGACGTCGACCTGAACCGGAACTTCCCCGCGCGCAACTTCACCCGTGCCCACGGCCCCGGCTACGATCCCGGCCCGACGCCGCTGTCCGAGCCGGAGACGGCGCTGCTGGCCCGGCTGGTCGCCGAGGCTTCGATCGACGCCATCGTGGCCGTGCACGCGCCGTTCGCCTGCGTCAACTTCGACGGACCGGCCCGGGCCTGGGCCGCGGCGGTGGCGACGGCGTGCGGCTGGCCGGTGCGCGAGAACATCGGCTACCCGACGCCCGGCTCGCTGGGGAGCTGGTGGGGCGGTGACCGTGATCTGCCGATCCTGACCCTCGAGCTGCCGGCGGGACCGCTCGAATTCTTCCGGCCGCAGGCGCTGGCGGCGCTGAATCGTGCAATAGATTACTGGGATCCGTCGGTGCCTCTATGAATCTCCATGGAATTGGGTAGTATCGCCAGCGTTTCGCCCCCCGAACCCCGGTCATGGACAAGGATCTCGAGCGCAGTTTTCTGGAGACGGTCTCTAAGGGTCTCGTTTCGCTTCCCTTCGATCTGAAGATTCTTCTGGAAGCGGTTTCCGACGCAGACCTGGAGCACCCGGTGCGTGAGCTAGCGGCATCGGCCGTCGTTCACATCATCACGGCGAAGGACGGCAACGTCGATCCGCCGGTGCGACACATCGATGATGTCGTGCTGTTGCGGCTGACGCTGGCGCGTATCGCGGCGGAAGGCGGGGAGGGCGCGGCGGCCTTCCGACAGCGCTTCTCCGAGAACTACGACGCGCTCGACGGCGAGCTGCAGATCTTCCGGCGGGTCCTCGGCGACGACGTCGTCGACTGGCTGGACAGCCGATGGACGGCGCTGGCGAAGGTCGTCTACGCCAAGAAGAAGATCCCGATGTTCGTCGACGACGAAGAGGTCGGAACCTTCCTGTACGACGAAGGCCTGAAGTTCGGCACGAACTATCCCATCTCGGAGAAGTATCTGGCCGGACGGGTGAAGCAGGCGCAGCCCTTCGTCGACCACCTGATCCGCAAGCGCGATCAGGACAAGAAGAAGATTCCTTCGTCCGGGTAGTGGTCGAGGGTTTCGCCCGAAGGTTTTCAGATGAGTTGGTCAGCTTCAGAGGCCGCGCTACTGGGCGCTGGGCCCGACGCGCTGCTGAACGTGGCGGCCCGGGTCGCCAACGAGGGCAAGGTCCCCGATCCGGCCATCACCGAGGTGGCGCGGCAGGTGGCGCCCGCGCTGGCGGAGATCGGGACCGACAGGCTGCGCGACGGGATCGAAGCCGTCATCATGGGGCGCGACCTCGAGCTCGGCCTGCAGTGGATGAACGACGCCGGCATCCTCAAGGTCGTGCTGCCCGAGCTGGCGGCCACGGTCGACTTTTCGCAGGAGGCGGGGCGTCGCCACAAGGACGTCTGGGAGCACACCAAGCAGGTGGTGCGACAGGCGGTGCCGAAGCCCGCCGTGCGCTGGGCGGCGCTGCTGCACGACATCGGCAAGGTGCCGACGCGCGTGCTGCTGCCCGACGGCCGGGTGACGTTTCACCGCCACGCCGAGGTGGGCGCGCGCATGTTCGATCCGATCGCCAAGCGGTTCGGGTTCGATCGCTCGGGGCGGCAGAAGGTGCGCTTCCTGATCCTCCATCACCTGCGCGCGAACGCCTACGAGCCGTCATGGACCGACGCCGCCGTGCGCCGCTTCGATCACGAGATGGGGGAGAGCCTGGACGAGCTGCTGGATCTGTCGCGCGCGGACGTCACGTCGCGCCGGCCGGGGCGGCGCCAGGAGGCGGTGGCGAACATCCACGCGCTGAAGGAGCGCATCCTTTCGATCCGCGAGCTGGACGCGCGCATCCCGCCGCTGCCGCCGGGCCTGGGCAACGCCATCATGGAATCGTTCGCGCTGCCGCCCTCGCGGCGCATCGGCGACATCCGCAAGATGTGCCAGGAAGCCGTCGAAAAAGGCGAGCTGGAAGAGCGCCGCGACGCCGCCTACTACGTCGACTACCTGCGGCGCATCGGCGTCACCAGCTAGCGAACGTCAGTCCCAGCCGTCGTTCTTCTCGAGCGGCTCGTCGCGCTCCCAGTGCTTGATGTTGCGCTTCTGGCGCAGCAGATCGCGGATCTGCTGGACGATCATGGCGACGCCGCCGAGCCCGGCGAGGGTGACGCAGACGCGCGCGGAGAGCGGCATGGGGGCAGTCTGGACCCGGTTGGCGGCCGGCGCCAGAGATGACAGATTCGAGGGGTCATGCCCGAGCTGCCCGATCTGGTTCACGTGGAGCGCGTGCTGTCGTCGGCGCTGGTGGGGCGCCAGATCACGGCGGCGCGCACCGGCGATCCCACCGTGCTGCGCCTGATGGTCCCGGGCGAATTCGCGGGCGCCCTGGTGGGGCGGCGGCTGCAGGCCGTGGAGCGGCGCGGCCACTTCATGCGCTTCGGCTTCGACGACGCGCTGGCGCTGGTGGTGAACGCCATGCTGGTGGGCAAGTACCGCCTGCTCGCGCCGACCGAGGAACGAAGCGACAAGGATCCCGTGGCGCTGGGGTTCGCGCTGGTGTTCGACGACGGCACCGAGCTGCGCTACCTCGACGACAAGCGGATGGGAAAGGTGTACGTCGTGCGGCAGGCGGACGAGGGGCAGATCCCCGTCTATGGCGAGCTGGGCGTCGATCTGCTGTCACCGGCCTTCGACCGCGAGCGATTCCTGAAGCTGGCGCGCGGGCGACGGGATCAGGTGCGGCCGTTCCTCATGGACAAGCGGGCGCTCGCCTCGATCGGCAACGCCTACGCCGACGAGATCCTGTTCGCCGCGCGCCTTCACCCCAAGACGTTCGTGCGCAGCCTGACCGACGACGATCGCGAGCGGCTGTTCGTCGCCATCGGCACCGTCCTGCGTGGCGCGATCGAGGAGATCGAGCGCCGGGACGCCCCGTCGGACGTGAAGGTGCGCGACTTCCTGGCGGTGCGGGGGCGGGCGGGAAAACCATGCCCGACCTGTGGCACGAAGCTGCGCGAGGTGCGGGTGGGCGACGGCGACGCCTGCTTCTGCCCCACCTGTCAGCCGGCGACGCGCAGCCTGTTCGTCGACTGGTCGAAGATCGGTCCGGCCGCAGGGCCGGCCGTGGGAGAGACGACCGCCGCTCCCCCCACGGAGGGCGCAAAGGCACGCCCGCGCCGGCGATCCCGGCGCTGAGCGAGCCCGCTAGCCCGGATCGGACAGCCCGGACTTCTGCGTGATCGCCGCCGGACAGGCGATCTGCTTGTAGACGAACGCGGGGTTGTCGGCGGCGGCGAACCACCCCAGGAACCAGTTGCAGCCGGCCATCAGATCTGGCTTGTTCGCGAAGACCGTCGAGCACTTCTGCATCACGCAGCTGGCGCTGCCGTTGCACCCGGCCAGGAACCCGCCGTACTGCGCGCCGAGATCGGACGTCCCCCACTGCGCGCTGCAGGCGTTCAGCGCGCCCACGCCGCCGCCCGGGATGAGAAGGTCGAACTGATCGGCCTGCACGCCGCCGTTGTTGATGACCTGAACGATCATCGTCTTGCCGTTCAGCGAGTTCGCCGGGCTGCCGCTGTGCCCGCTGCCGGTGAACTGCGCCTGGAAGCAGCGCCCGCAGGTGTAGTTGTTGCCGGACGCGGCCGCGAAGCCGTACGACAGGGTGTCGCTGACGGACCAGGGCACGCCGCTCCAGCACATGTACGCGGAGTTGGAGCCGGCGGTCTGGCAGGCGTTCACGACGTTGGCGTCGCTCAGCGACATGTTCTGTTCGTTGCAGCTCGTCATGGGGTTCCCGCTGCGGACGTTGCCCTTCCAGCCGCAGGCCGGCTTGCAGCAGTCCCAGTAACGCGAGGCCCAGGCGGTCGTGCCGCCCGAGGTGATCGGGGGCGGTTGCATCGCGTTGCTGCCGCCGCTTCCCGTGGTGCCGCCAGTTCCGTTGCTGCCGCCCGATGAAGTTCCACCGCCGCTGCCCGTCGTGGTGCTGCCGCCGCTGCCGGTGCGCCCACCGGTGGCGGTGACGCCGCCGCTGCCGGTGCGCCCGCCGCCCGCGCTGGTGCCGCCGCGCCCGCCGCCGCCGTTCGTGCCGCCCGCCGTGGCACCGGCGCGCCCGCCGCTCGACGTGCCGCCGCCGGTCGCCGCACCACCGCTGCTGCTGGGGCTGCCGCCGGTCGAGGTGCTGCCGCCGCTCGCCGCGCCGCCGCTGCCGCTGGGGCTGCCGCCACTGGCGCTGCCGCCGGTCGACGTGCTGCCGCCGCTCGCCGAGCCGCCGCTACCGCTCTTCTGGCCGCCCGTTCCCGAGGAAGAGCCGTCGGGACTGACGACCTCGTCGCCGGGGGGGCGACAGCCGGCCATGACGATCAGCGTGAGCGAAGCGACGCGCGCGACGCGCAGAATTTCTCGGATTTCCGAACGGGGGGTGGGGATCATCCGGGGACCTCAGAGGGGTGGAGATGAGCGCTGGGGGGCGGTGACGAGTGAGGAAGGGTGACCGAAAACCGCTGTCGTTAGTAGGAGATTCGTGGCGGAAGCGTGGAGGAATCCGTCAAAAGAACCCTGGGCAGCGAGGCGCGGGACGGGGAATCTTCTGGCGCGTTGCGGCGAACGCGCCGTCCGTTTTCGCCGGGAGGGGAAGGTCTACCGCATCTGCTGAAGGTGGAACAGGGCGACCGCGCCGGCGGTCGCCACATTGAGGGAGTCGGCGCCAGGGGCCATGGGGATCGTGATGAGCCCGTCGCAGGCGGCACGGGCGGCCACTGACAGGCCCGGGCCCTCCGCGCCGAGGAGCAGCGCCACCTTCTCGGGGCGCCGCACGGCGCCGAGCGGCGTGGCGCTGTCGTCCACCACCGCCCCGAGCAGCGCGAAGCCCTGCTGTTTCAGCAGGAGCAGCCCGGCCGGCCAGTCGGCGAGGCGGATGACCGGGAGCTGAAACACCGCGCCGATCGAGACGCGGATCGCCTTTCGATAAAACGGATCGGCCGTGCGGGGCGACACGACGATCGCGTCGACGCCGAAGGCCGCCGCGTTGCGGGCCGCGGCGCCGATGTTGTCGGCGCTGACGAGATCCTCGAGCACCAGCACGGTGCGCGCGGCTGCGGGGAGGGCGGTGTCGCGCGGGCGCTGACCGATGGCCAGGCAGCCGCGATGAACGTGGAAGCCGGTGATGGCGTCGAGCACCGCCTGCGTCGCCGAATAGATGGGATGGGTCGCGCTCGCCAGGGCATCACCCAGGGTCGACAGGCGCAGCGGCGTCGCCAGCACCGACAGCACCTCGAGGCCGCTCTCCAGCAGCCGCCGCACCACCAGCTCACTCTCGGCGACGAAGCGCCCCCCCTCGGCGCTGAGGTCGCGGTCCTTCATGTGCCGGTAGTCCGCCAGCCGCGGATCGTTCGGGTCCTCCACGGTTTCGACCGCGCTCATGGCGCGGGGAACCTTACACGCAGTCGGGGCGTTCGCGCCCCTGCGGACGGCCCATCAGGCGTCGAACGCGCGATCGAAGATGGCGGCAAAGTGGGTCCGCGCGCTGGCCTTCACCGCGCCCATGTCGACCGGCCGCGCCAGCACGCTGGAGAGCGAGCCCATCACGTTCGCTTCCAGCCCGCAGGGATTGATGGTGGTGAAGCGTTCCAGCTCGGTGGAGACGTTCAGCGCGAAGCCGTGCATGGTGACCCAGCGCTTCACGGCGACGCCGATCGAGGCCAGCTTGCGCCGCTGTCCCCCCGTCGGCTCGCCGTCCGTCCAGACGCCGGTCCAGCCCGGGTTGCGCGTGCCGGCGATGCCGAAGTCCGACACGGCCCGGATCAGACCCTCCTCCATGTTGCGGAGGTAGAGATGCAGGTCGCGCTCCTCGGGGCGAAGAAGAAAGATCGGGTAGCCGACGAGCTGACCGGGGCCGTGGTACGTGACGTCACCGCCGCGCTCGATCTCGAAGGTGGGGATGTCCCCGACCGCCACCAGGTTCTCGCGGTGGGTGCCGCGACCCAGGGTGATGACGTGCGGATGCTCGACGAAGATCAGCGTGTCGGGGATCTCGTCGCGCTGCCGGGCGGCCACCAGCTCGCGCTGCATCGCCCACACTTCGGCGAAGTCGCGCGTTCCCAGATCGAGCACACGGGCGGGATGCGGCACCGGGGCAATCTAGCGCAGCGTTCAGCGACGCGCCCGGGAACGTGGCGGTCGCCACGAAAGGGCTGAAAAAGAGCCGGCGACCGCATTTGTTCCCGACGACACCGAGACGGCCGCGTATTGTTCGAGCAGCGCAATGCCCCACGATTTCCCCTTCGCGGAGCTGTCGCTGTCTTGAAGACGATGACAGCGACAGATCTGTTCGCCCTCCTCGCCATTTCGGGCGTCGCCCTGATGGTGCCCGCCTGCGCCGGCAAGGTCGGTGGGACGTCGGGGACCGGCGGCTCGGCCAGCGGCAGCGGCGGCGCGCACGCGGGCTCGGGCGGCAGTGGAAACGGCAGCGGTGGCTCGGGGGGAACCAAGGGCAGCGGTTCGGGCGGCAACGGCTCGGGCGGCAACGGCTCGGGGGGGAACCAGACCTCGGGAAGCGGCGGGGCAGGCACCGGCGGCGTGACCGTCTCCCAGCCCGACGTCTCGGGACTCGGTCTCTTCGACGCGAGCTGCCCCTCGGGGCCCATCACGGTGGGGAGCTCGCCGGTGCGCCGCATCTCGCGGGTCGAGTACAACAACATGATCCGCGACCTGGGGCTCGACCCTGGCGGAACGCAGCCCGCCAACCAGTTCGTCTCCGAGCAGAAGATCGACACCGGACGGGCCGGAAACTTCAACACCAACAGCTACGCGCCCATCTCGGGCACGCTCATCAACCAGCAGTATCTGCAGGCGGCCGAGACGCTGGCCACCGCCGCCGTCGCGACCAGCTCGAGCAGCTTGCTCCCCTGCAGCACCAAGGACGCCGCCTGCGCGCAGCAGTTCATCACCGCGTTCGCCGGGCGCGCCTTTCGCGGGACGCTCGACTCGACCGAATCGGCGGCGCTGCTGTCGCTTTACACGACGGTCAGCGCCCAGTTCGACTTCGCGACCGGGATCCAGGCGGTCATCGAGGCGGTCCTCACCTCGCCGAGATTCCTGTTCGTGCTGGAGTTCGGCCAGCCGGCGTCGGGCGGGACGGCGCCGGCGATCCCTCTGTCGCCGATGGAGCTGGCCACGCGGCTGTCGCTGTACCTGTGGCGCTCGCTCCCTGATCAGACGCTGATCGACGCCGCCAACGGCGGCATGCTGGCGACGACCAGCGACGTGGCCACCCAGGCGACGCGGATGCTGAGCGACCCGAAGGGGAAGGACGCGCTGAAGGACTTCGCCAACCAGTGGCTCGACATCGAGAACATGGACGCCGTCACCAAGGACACGCAGTTCACCAAGTGGACCACCAGCGTGGCGCAAGATCTCCACAACGAGACCCTGACCACGTTCTCGGCGGCCGTCCTGGCGAACAGCGATCTGCCCACGCTGTTGACCTCGCCCATGTCGTACATCAACGGCAACCTCGCCTCGTTCTACGGCGTCAGCGGGAACCCGACCTTCACCACGGCCGTCAACGTCAGCACCACGGCGAACCCGCGCGTGGGCATCCTGACCCAGGCGAGCGTCCTGTCGGCCCACTCGCACACGTCGCTGCCGTCGCCGACGAAGCGCGGGCGGATGGTGCGGCAGCAGATCCTGTGCGAGGAGGTGCCCAACCCGCCCGCCGCGATCGGAGGCGTGCCGATTCCGCCGCCCCCCGCGGCCATCAGCACGGGGACCACCCGGGGCGCCTACCAGCAGCACGTGGCCGCCAACAGCGCCTGCGCGAGCTGCCACCAGTACATGGACCTGCTCGGCTTCGGCTTCGACAACTACGACGCCACGGGCGCGTACATCACCGCCGAGAACGGCGTGACGGTCGATCCCAGCGGGCAGTTCCTGCCCATGGGCGGCGCGCACGATCTCAGCGGGACGTTCACCGACGCGAGCGACATGATTCATCAGCTCGCGGGCAGCGACCAGGTCAAGCAGTGCTTCGCGCTGCAGGAGCTGCGGTACGCCCTGCTCCGCTCGGAGACCGACGCCGACGCCTGCGCGGCGCAGCAGATCTATCAGACGTTCTCGTCGAATGGCTTCAACCTGGAGAAGCTCCTGGTCGCCGTCGTCAGCAGCAATTCGTTCATGTACCGCACGCCCGTGACCGCCGGGGAAGCCTGCCAATGAACAAGCGCAAGATTCAACTGGAACGACGCCACTTCCTGAAGCTGGTGGGCGCGTCGGCGCTCACCTATCCCTTCCTGCGCGGCCTGCCCAGCCACGCCGCCGCCGGCGGCACGCCGCCCACGTACATGGTGCTGGTGTTCACGCCCTGTGGCTGCGTCCGTCCGCTGTGGGGCGCCACCGACGGGAACGGCAAGGACGTCTTGCCCCCCGCGTACGGCAGCAGCCCGACGGTGAACACCAACTTCACCTTCCGCAACACGCTGCTCCCCTTCGCCAAGGGGGGGACGGTGGGCGGGGCCAGCTGGACCACCAACCTGCAGAACAAGGTCATCCTCCTCGACGGCCTGAACAACAAGGCCGCCCAGGGCTCGCACGAGGCCGGGATGGCCTCGCTGTGGACGGGCCAGATCTCCACCGGCAGCCCGGCCACCAGCATCAGCATCGATCAGCAGATCGCGGCGCAGCTGAAGGCCGGCACGCCGTTCCCCACCATCCAGCTCATGGTGCGCAGCCCGCAGGACTTCACCGATCGCGAGGTGAAGACGCGCATGCTGTACAACGCGGCCGGCGTGTTCATCGACCCCATCGACAACCCCACGGCGGCGCGCCAGACGCTGTTCGGCAACACCATGCCCGCCACCACGACGGGCCCCGACAAGACGTCCTTCATCCGCCAGCAGCTGTTCGGGGGCGGCAAGGGCGCCCTCAACAGCGAGCTGAACGCGCTGATGCCGAAGCTGTGCAACGACGATCGCGCGCAGCTGCAGGCCCTTCAGGACAGCTGGAACAGCCTCGACCAGCAACTGACGGCGGCGGCCACCGCCACCCAGAACTGCGCGATTCCGCCCGCCGTCACCGCCTCGACGGACTTCCCCACCAACGCCAAGCTGCAGATGGACATTCTGGCGTTGGCGCTGGCGTGCGATCTCACGCGCGTCGCCAGCTTGCAGTTCTCGACGTCGACCAGCCAGGTGACGCACTCGTGGCTGGGGTCCAATCAGACGGACATCCACCACAACTATTCGCACAACGGCCCCTCGTCGCTCTATTCGCTGGCGCCCTGCACGTCGTACAACTCGATGGGACAGTGCGCGTCGACGCCCGACGTCTACAACGCCAGCAACCTGAACCTGTATCAGAACCTCGATCAGCAAAAGGCGATCGACAGCTGGTACGCGACGCAGGTGGCCTACCTGGCGCAGAAGCTGAACGGCCTCACCGGCGCGGGGAGCGGCTCGCTGCTCGACCAGTCGGTGATCTGCTGGGGCAACGAGCTCGACATGGGGGCGGCCCACAACCACGACGACACGCCGTTCATGTTGGTTGGCGGCGCCAACGGTCAGCTGAAGACGGGACAGATGATCAACTTCTCGCTCGATCTGACCGACGGCAGCGAAGCCGTCGCGGCGACGAAGGATCGCTCGCACAACGACCTGCTGCTGACCCTGGCGCAGGTGATGGGGACGCCGATGTCCAAGTTCGGCGAGTCGACCTATTGCACCGGCCCGCTCACCGAAGTCCTGGCCTGAGACGGTTGACAACCGGTGCTCTATTCGTGCCGTCCCTGACTACCTGCTCCAGGCCCAGTTGGATTAAAAGGCCGGCGACGCTGGGGTAGAAGAGGTAGTCAGGAAAAGTTGATCGTAGAGACCCTGGCCCGCGGTGCCAGAGCAGCGAATATCGACGTTCGCCGTATCCGACCCGGACGTCCCAAAATAGGTTACTTGGACCCAGTTGCCGTTCGAGGGAATATCTGGCGCGGAAATGTTGTCGGTGGAGTTCCCGATCGAACAAGCCTGATCTGCCGGGGCCGCTGCGGGATAAAACGACATGAAACAGTGGCCCGCCCCTGCTCCTTTGAAGCGAAAGCCGAAGCTATACAATTGATTCCCGGCGGCCTTCAAACAAGGGCTCTGCATGCTGTCTGATTCCCCTACCAAGTCGATAGAGCCAGAGCCTGCGCAGCTATCCACATCGTAGGCGCTCCCGCTCTTGAACGCAGCCCCCAAGTTCAGCACCCAGGGGCTCGCCGAACTGTCGAATCCGGCGTTAGGCAGGAGATTCCAGGAACTCGGCTGTCGACATCGGCAGACAAGGCTCGCGTCACAGAACATGTTGTTTCCACACGCCGCCCCTACCGCCGGGCTTCCCCCTCCGCACGTGCCGTTCGCCTGGCAGGTCTCATAGCTGGTGCACGGATTGTTGTCATCGCAACTAACCCCCGCTGCAGCGATGCAGGTTCCCGTGGTAGTCGAGCACGGAGCGCAGGATCCGCACGCCGTACCCATGTTCTGCCAGGTGCCGTTCGCGTCGCAAACTTGAGGTTGCGGGCCCATGCACTTCTGCGCGCCTTGGGTGCATGCTCGCGGGGTACCGCCGCCCGTACCCGCACCGCCTGTTCCCGCACCGCCTGTTCCCGCTCCGCCGGTCCCAAGCCCACCTGTTCCTGGACTGACTCCGCCGGACCCGGTTTGATTTCCGGCTACAGCAGTGCCGCCCGTTTCTGGACCAACTACCGACCCGGCGTTGCCGCCTATGTTTGCGGAGACGCTGCCGCCCGCGCCCCCGGAGGCACCTGGCTTGCCTACGCCCCCGCCTGCGCCGCCAGAGGTCAGGGTCCCTTCGCCGCCAATTCCACGCCCGCCACCCTCGGACGTTCCGTCCCCACCGGCAACGGCCCCGCCATTCGCAGTGCCGCCCGTGCCGTTCCAACCCCCCACCCCTCCTTGGGCCCCCTCATTCGGGTTGAATTGCTTCAGCGTGGAACATGCCGTTACCGTCGAGATGAGTAGAGTGGACAACAGGACCAATTTCAACCGTCGGGAAGATCCCACCACCAACGACACGTGTTTCATCTTCTGCTCCGTGACTTTTTCCGTACGGCAATACAAGTCCGCCTTTCGGCACTCGGGCTTCACTAGTTGCTACTCTCCATGCCGAAAACATATCAGAATTGCATCGTTAGCAGCGCCCAGCGTCATGAACGCCGGGGCGTGGGCCCAGTGGAACGCCTGGAAAGCTGATCGGCGAATCGTATTTCCGACACAATCCTGGAAAACGCGCGCGCTACGACTACTTACGCAGGGGAACCGCTAACGTTTTCATATCCGTCGAGTGAATTGGCCGCGGCGCCACACCCGGGCGACCTACCAGAGTTGCTTCGTTTTCGCGGACTGCATAAGGGATCTCCTAGTAGGCGGAGAAGATCGCCCAGACGAACTTGGGCGCGAAGGTCGGCCAGCCGTGGTTCGTGTTGCTGTAGTTCGGATCTGTGTGGCTGCACCAGTACACGGGGTAGCCGCCGTCGCAGCCCTGGAACTCGACGCAGTTCGAGAGAGTGTCGGTGTACCCCTGCACCGGCGTGGTCATGCTCGTGCAGTGGTTCACGGCGGCGTAGAAGTCGCGCATCTTGGGCCCGTTTACTGGCAACACGACGGTGTCGTTCTTGCCTTGCATCACCAGAGGGGTCACCTCGCCCATGCACTTTCGTTTGGTGGCGTCGAGCGGGTAGGCGCTGACGTCCTTCGTCGAGCAGGGCACCACGCCGCGGAGCACGTCGGCGTGCTCGCAGCCGAGGATGCCGGCGAAGTCGCCGCCGGAGCTCTCGCCGGCCGCGAACACCCGCGCCTTGTCGACGCAGTAGGCGCCCGTGACCTGATCGTAGAGCGGCTGGAAGAAGGACACGTCGCTGGCCCCCCAGCCGTTCGCCTCGCTGGCCGGGTCGGGATAGACGCGAATCCAGGCGTCCTTCGCCGGGGCGGTCTCGAAGCCGGCGTTCTGCTCGGCCCAGCTGATCGGATTGTTGGTGGGGTTGAACATGAACAGCAGCGGGTAGGGCTTGCTGGGGTCGTAGCTGGTCGGCAGCTTCGCGTAATATTTGTGGCTGGAGACGGTCAGCGGCGAGCCCGAGCTGCCGACCGCCGGGCTGGCCTTGCCGCACCCGCTGCTCGGATTCACGGGGACCTTGTCGGTCGTCGACATGCCGCCCGCGCCGCCGCTTCCGCTGGGGCTGGAGCCGCCGCGGCCGCCGGCGGCACCGCCCTGTCCGGTGACGATCGCGCCGCCCTTCCCGCCGGTCGCCGCGCTGCCGCCGCTAGCCGTGGCACCGGCCGTCCCCGTCCCGCCGCTGGCCGTGGCGCCGCCGCTCGACGTGGCGCCGCCGCTGGCGGTCGTCCCGCCCGAGCTGACGACCGCGCCACCGCTGCCTGGACTGCCGCCGCTGGACGCGCCGCCGCTCCCCGTGCTCCCGCCCGTCGCCGCGTTGCCGCCGCTGGACGAGCTTCCGCCGCTGGACGAGCTGCCGCCTGTGCCGCCGGTGATCCCACCAGACCCTCCGCCGCTGTCGCCCGGGGACGAGCAGCCGATGAAAGCGCCCAGCCCGAGAAGCACCCCCGCGAACAGGGCCGAAGACGGAGAGGTGAACGAGGACCGCGTCCTTGAGATTCCCATGGTGACTTACTAGTCCGGAAGGGCGGATTGATTCAAGGCGGGGCGCGTCGAGGCGACCAGCGAGACGTCGCCCAGGCTCAGCGGTTGATGATGTGGATCGCCTCGCCCAGGCTGGCCTTGGCCGCTTCCATGATGGCCTCGGGCAGGGTGGGGTGGGCGTGGATGGTCAACGAGAGGTCGTCGGCCAGCGCGCCCATCTCGATGGACAGCGCCGCCTCGGCGATGATGTCGGAGGCGCCGTTGCCCACCACGTGAATGCCCAGCACCTCCTTCG
The DNA here is from genome assembly GCA_036500205.1 of Polyangia bacterium. Classification (GTDB taxonomy): domain Bacteria; phylum Myxococcota_A; class Polyangia; order Fen-1088; family Fen-1088; genus DASYCK01. The sequence continues at coordinate 17,339 of DASYCK010000204.1, forward strand.
TGGTCGCGTCGATCACGACCTTCACGAAGCCGTCGGTGTCGGCGTTCGCCACGGCGCGGCCCAGCGCCGTGAAGGGGAACTTGCCGATCTTCACCTTGCGCCCCTGCGCCTCCGCCTCGGCGGCGGTGATGCCGGCGGTGGCGATCTCGGGATCGCTGAAGATGACGGCGGGAATGCAGCGCACGTCCATCTCGGCGCGGTGGCCGGCGATGACCTCGGCCACCACCTCGGCCTCGTGCGAGGCCTTGTGCGCCAGCATGGGCTGGCCCACCAGATCGCCGATGGCGTAGATGCCGACCACGTTCGTCTTCAGCTGCCGATCGACGGGGACGAAGCCGCGCTCGACCTTCACGCCGACCGTCTCCAGGCCCAGGTTCTCCGAGTTGGGGCGGCGCCCCACGGCCACCAGGATCTTGTCGGCGTCGATGGTGGCGGTCTCCCCCTTGTCGCCCACCTCGACGGTGACGACGGCGCGATCGCCCTTCTCCTCCCACGACTTGGCCTTGGCGCCCGTCAGCACCTCGACGCCCACCTTCTTCAGCTTGCGCGCCACCACCTGCGCCAGCTCGGGATCCGAGCCGGCGAGAATGCCCGGCAGCGCCTCGACGATGGTCACGCGCGCGCCCAGCTTGGCGTACAGCGTCCCGATCTCCATGCCGATGTAGCCGCCGCCGATGACGACCAGCCGCTGCGGCACCTGCTCGAACGCCAGCCCGCCGGTCGAATCGACCACCCGGTTGCCGTCGAACTTGAACCCGGGGATCTCGATGGGGCGCGAGCCCGTCGCCAGGATGATGTTGTCGGCGGTGATGGTGGTCTTGGTCTTCCCGTCGTCGAGCTCGACCGTCCTCGGGCCGACGATGCGGGCCGTTCCGGTGCGGTAGTCGCAGCCGTTGCTCTTCAGCAGCTGGCGCACGCCGCTCGTCATCTTGTTGACGACCTCGCCTTTCCAGGACTGCATCTTCTTCATATCGACGCGGAGGTTCTCGGCGTACAGGCCGATGTCGGCGCCGTGCTTCATCTTGTCGAAGATCTTCGACGCGTTGATGAGCGCCTTCGACGGGATGCAGCCGACGTTGAGGCAGATGCCTCCGGGCTGATCCTTCTCGACGACGAGCGTCTTGACCTTGAGCTGGCCCAGGCGGATGCCGGCGACGTAGCCGCCGGGGCCGGAGCCGATGACGAGGGCCTGGACCTGAACTGTTTCTGAAGCCATGGTTCTCTTAGGGTTTGGCGTACTGGTGGAGGTTGACCTGCGCGACGAACATGCAGGGGGTCAAGGTGGACAGATTGCCGTTGCTGTCGGCCAAGGTGACGATGGCGCCCGCCACGCCGACGAGCTGCGCCGTCGGGGCCTTCCCCTTCACGGGCGCCAGCAGGTCGAAGATCCACGGCGACGTCGTGGTGGTGGGTGTGAACACGATGTTGCTGCCGTCCGACCCCAGCGACAGCGTGCAGGCCGGGGCCATGCCGGTGTACGGATCGGGGTCGGCCAGCGACGCCATGTTCTTCGCGACATCGGCGTCGTAGCCGAAGCTGCAGGTCCCGTTCGTCTCGACCAGATCGCTCAACACCCCCGCCGACATGGTGATGGTGCTCCCCCAGATGGAGAAGGGGACGTTCTCGAGGCCGACCTCTTGCGGGCAGTGCAGCACCGAGGTGTCATCGTCCACCGCCCACACCCCTTCGAACTGGGGGAATGGCTCGCCGCCGGTGGCGGTGGTCGAGCCACAACCGGCGCTGACACCAACGAAAACCATCATCAACAGAGCCCCCCCACGACGAGCCAGCGCCCGGGACACGAGAACAAGCCTCGAAGAGTCTCTGGTCGTCATGATGGCCTTTCTGATGGCGGTACGGGAGGCGTCGGTCGTGCAGGAGAGTACCGCAACCGCCCCGCCAGGTACCACCCCGTCGCGCCGATCAGCCCGCGCGAACCCGTTCCAGCTCGGCCAGCTGCTCTTCCTGCGAGACCAGCGGACGCACGTAGACGTCCTCGATCAGCGACCGTCGCGCCGGCGCCGGCAGCTGCTCCTCGGCCTCGATGGCGCGGCGGAGATCGGCGGCGAGCTCGTCGTCGATGGCGCGGACCCGGGCGTCGTCGAGCTGCCCCTCGGCGCGCAGCCAGGCGCCGAGGCGCGCCAGCGGCTCGCGGGCGGTCCAGGCGGCGACGTCCGCCTCCGCGCGGTAGCGCTCGGGCTCGTCGGACGAGCCGTGGGCGCCCAGGCGGTAGGTGACGGCCTCGATCAACGTGGGGCCGTCGCCGCGGCGGGCCCGCTCGACCGCCTCGCGGGTCGCGGCGTACAGCGCGAACGGGTCGTTGCCGTCGACGCGGACGCCGGGAATCCCGTAGGCCAGCGCCTTCACGGCGAACGTCTCGGAGGCGCTCTGCGCGCTGGCCGGCGTCGACAGCGCCCAGCCGTTGTTCACGCAGAGGAACACGGCGGGCACCTGGAACACGGCGGCGAAGTTCACGCCGGTGTGGAAATCTTCGGTGCTGGTGGCCCCTTCGCCCAGATAGGCGAGCACCACCGTCTTGTCCTTCTTGATCTTCGCCGCCCAGGCCAGGCCGGTCGCCTGCGGCAGCTGCGTCCCCCGGCACGACGACGGGGGCAGCACCTGCAGCGCGTGCGGCGTCACCGGATGGGCCGGCTGCTGGCGCCCCTTGGCGAGGTCGTGCGCGTTGCCGAACTGCTGCGCCACGTACGCCGCCAGCGGCAGCCCGCGCAGCAGGGTGGCCCCCGCCTCGCGATGCGCCGGGACGACCCAGTCGGTCTTCTCGATGGCGGCGAGCGGGGCGACCAGCGTCGCCTCTTGCCCGCACGCCTCGGTGTAGAAGCCGATGCGCCCTTGCCGCTGCAGGGCGATCATCTGCTCGTCCAGCAGGCGCAGCAGGCGCATCTCGCGATACATCCGCTGCCAGGTGGCGGGGGCCAGCGCGGGGATCTGCTTCTTGTCGGCGCGCCCGTCGGCGCCGAGGATCGTCAGCAGGCCGGTGGCGCGCGCGTGGTCGGCGTCGCTCCACACCTCGACGAACTCGGACGTCACGTCGCCCATGCCGGCGCGCACCTTCGAGGGAACGGACGGCGTCGCCTTCGACATCAGAGCAGGTCCACCATCAGCAGGCCCGGGCTCTCCAGCGACGCCTTGATGTCGGCGACCAGGCGGGCGGCGTCGTAGCCGTCCACCACCCGGTGATCGACGGAGATCGACAGGTTCATCATGTCGCGCGCGACGATCTTGTCGCCGATGACGACGGCGCGCTTGGCGATCTTGTGGACGCCCAGGATGGCCACCTCGGGGAAGTTGATGATGGGCGTGGCCAGCAGCCCACCCAGGGTCCCCAGGCTGGTGATCGTGAACGTCGAGCCCGACAGCTCCTCGCGCGTCGCCTTGTTGGAGCGGGTGACCTCGGCCAGACGATCGATCTCCTGGGCGAGCTGGAGCAGCGACTTCGTGGTGCAGTCGCGGATCACCGGGACGATGAGGCCGTTGTCGGTGGCGGTGGCGAGCCCGATGTGATGGGCGCGGCGCTGCACGATCTCGCCCGCCTTCTCATCGAGCGTGGCGTTCAGCTGCGGATACTTCGCCAGCGCGCCCACGGTCGCCTTGATGATGAAGGGCAGGTACGACAGCTTGACGCCGCGGGCGGCCAGCCTCTCGTTCGCCTTGGCGCGCAGCTGCACCAGCTCGGTGCAGTCGATCTCTTCCACGTACGTGAAGTGGGCGGCGGTGTGCTTCGAGTGAACCAGCCGCTCGGCGATCTTCTTGCGCACGCCGCGGAACGGGATGCGCACGTCGCCCGCGTCGCCGACGCTCCCCGACGCGGCCAGGGGGATGCCGCCCGCCGACGGGCCGTGCCCGCGGACGTCGTCCGAGGTGATCCGCCCGGCGCGGCCCGTGCCGACCACCAGGCGGATGTCGACGCGCAGCTCGCGCGCCAGCTTGCGGGTGGCGGGCGTGGCCAGCACCATGGTGCCGCGGCCGGGATCGCTCGCGGTGGGTGACGAGGCGGGCACCAGCGGGGCCGCTGCCTTCGCGACGACGCTGGCCGCGGGGGCCGGGGCCGCGGTGCTTGCCACGTCGGTCTCGATCGTCAGCAGCACCTTGCCCACGGGGCAGATCTGCCCCTCGGAGAACAGGCGCTTGCCGACCACGCCGGCGCGCGGCGCCGGGATCTCCACCGTGGCCTTGTCGGTCATCACCTCGACGAGCGGCTGATCCTCGCGGACGCGATCGCCCTCCTTGACCAGCCAGCGCACCACTTCGCCCTCGACGACGCCCTCGCCGATGTCGGGCAATTTGAACTCGTAGGTCATGGCGCGACTAGAAGTTCACCACCCGCTCGACGGCGTCCAGGATGCGGGCGGCGTCGGGCAGGTACTCGTGCTCGAGCGTGTAGGGAAAAGGCGTGTCGAAGCCGGTGACGCGCAGGATGGGCGCCTCCAGGTGCAGGATGGCGCGCTCTTGAATGCTCGCCGCCAGCTCGGCGCCGAAGCCACAGGTGCGCGGCGCCTCGTGAACGATCACCACGCGGCCGGTCTTCTTCACCGACGTGAGGATCGCCTCGATGTCGAACGGCAACAGCGAGCGCAGATCGATGAGCTCGAGATCGTAGCCGGCGGCGGCGCCCTTCTCGGCGGCCTCGAGGCAGGTGTGCACCATCGCCCCCCAGGCCAGGACCGTCACCTGGTGACCGGGGCGAACGATCTTCGCCTGACCGATCGGGATGGTGTAGTCCTCGAGCGGCACCTCGCCCTTGGCGGCGCGGTACACGCGCTTCGGCTCCATGAAGATCACCGGATCGTCGTCGCGGATGCTCGACAGCAACAGACCCTTCGCGTCGTAGGGGTTCGAGGGAATCACGACCTTCAGGCCAGGGACGTGAATGAACAGCGCCTCGGGCGACTGCGAGTGGTAGTGCCCGCCCTTGATGCCGCCGCCCACCGGCGTGCGGATCGTCAGCGGCGCCGGGTACTCGCCGCCCGAGCGGTAGCGCAGCTTCGCCAGCTCGTTCACGATCTGGTCGTAGGCCGGATAGATGAAGTCGGCGAACTGGATCTCGGGGACGGGGCGCAGGCCGTACAGCGCCATGCCGATGGCGGTGCCGATGATCCCCGATTCGGCCAGCGGCGTGTCCACGCAACGCTCGCCGCCGAACTCTTCATAGAGCCCGGTGGTGGCGCGAAAAACCCCCCCGAATCGCCCGACGTCCTCCCCCAGCACGAGCACCCGAGGATCGCGGTGCATCTCCAGCTTCAGGGCGTCGTTGACGGCCTGGATGATGTTCATTTCGGGCATGGGATCTCGTTCGTTCTCGTGGGGTTGGACCGCGGCAGGGGCCGCGCGGACAGGGGATACGTCAAGCGGCGCCCGGAATCAAGCCGCATCGTCGGCAGGGGGTGGGGGCGTTCGTGTGCCAACCTCGCGCCCGACGCCTGCGTGGCACTATGATAGGGCAGGTCACCACGATGAAGCCCAAGGTCGACATATACGGCGGCAAGAACCCGCGTGATCTGCCGCTCTATTCGGTGGCAGAGGCGGCGCGGGTGGTGCGCGTTAACCCGGCCACTCTCCGGAGCTGGGTTTTGGGGCGTTCGTACGAGACGCGCTCAGGTGACAAGAACTGGAGTCCTCTCATCCAGGTGGCGGATTCTCGGTTGGGGCGGCTGTCCTTCGCGAATCTGGTGGAGGTTCACGTCCTTTCGGTCCTGCGCGGTAAGCAGGTTCGTGTCGATCGCATTCGCAGTACGACCAGATTCATTCGCGAGAGGATGGGGACGAAGCATCCCCTGGCCGACGTAGACACCCACACGGACTGCGTGGACATCTATGTGGAATATCTTGGTCAGCTCGTTAGTGGCTCGACGGCGCAGACGGTGCTGCGCCCGTTGGTCGAGCGCTATCTCGAACGGATCGAGCGCGATGAGAACGGGATCGCTCGCCGCCTGTTCCCGATCACACGCGATGACGGGTCGAACGCCCTCTCGGTGTCGATCGATCCGGCGTGTCGCTTCGGTCGACCGGTTCTGGCGTCCACGAACCTCGAGACAGCCACCGTGGCTGACCGCTTCTTCGCGGGTGACTCGACTGAAGTGCTGGCGGCGGACTTCGCGATCAGAGAGGCTGATGTGGAGGAAGCGATTCGGTTCGAGTCCCAACTGCGCGCGGCCTAGGGGATGGCCGCGGGGCGGATCTACTGGGTCGACCGCTGCCTTGGCGCCAACATCGTTCCTCAGGCGCTGAAGTCTGCCGGGGTAGATATGCGCACCTACGCAGATATCTATCCAAACGATCCGAGGGTTCAGGACGCCGTTTGGATTCCCGAGGTGGCGGGGAGGGGGTGGGTCATTTTGACCAAGGACAAGAACATCCGTCGATTGCCCGTCGAGGTTTTGGCGCTGCGACAAGCTGAAGCGCGCTACGTTTGTTTGTCCTCAGCGAATATGACAGGCGACGCCCAAGCGGCCTGCCTGCTCCACCATTGGAAGACAATCGACAGTGTCGTCGCGAGCAAGCACGCGCCCCTGATTGTCACCGTGACGCGAGCGAACGTTCAATGGCTCGATGGGGACGCCTGGCGCGTGGCGAAGCACAAGCGTTGACGATCGGGTCCTTGTAAATCGAACGTGGCGTGTTCAATTTACGGGGATCACTGACGCAGTAGGTCGCGTTTCCGGACCCGCCAGATTATGGCGAGCGGGATGATCTCGACCAACCCGGCCAGCAGGAAGGCGGGGCCTACGTCGTGGGAGACGTCGAGGATCAGGCCGGTGGCGTGGTAGCCGACGAGGCTGCCCAGGCCCAGCATGGCCATCAGGTACAACGCCTGCCCGGTGGCGCGCACGGCGGGCGGCACGAGCTCGTTCAGCAGCGCGATGCCGGTGATCCAGAACAGCCCGAAGGTCAGGCCGTGGACCGCTTGCAGCGCGATCATCAGCGGCGCGGAATGGACGCGCCAGACCAGCAGCCAGCGAAGGACGGTGGCGGCGAAGGAGATGCAAAGCAGGGTCTCGAGCCGGAAGACGCGGCGCAGGGAGGAGAACCAGAACATGACGGCGCCTTCGGCCAGCACGCCAGCGACGAACGCCGCGCCGCCCACTGCCGGCGACAGATGGCGGGTGCGGAGAAGAAGGCCGAAGAAGACGTTGTAGGGGGCGAGCGTCATCCAGTGCAGCGACGCGACGGCGAGCAGCAGGCGAAAGCGTCGGTCGCGCCACAGCGCCGCCACGTCGGAGAGATGCGGTTTCTGCCGGCGCGGCGCGACGTGCCCGTGGACGCGAAACGACACCAGGCCGGCGGACAGCAGGCCGCCCAGCATCAGTGCGGGAACGAGGGGATCGGCGGGGCGGCCGCCCCGCGCCGTGAGTAGCGCGCCACCAACGGCCGCCGCCACCAGAAAGCCGAACGACCCCCACATGCGCACGCGGCCGTAGCCACGCCCCTCGACCGACAGGGCGACGGCGAGCGTGTCGACCACCGGCCCAATCCCCGTGTTGAACAGCGCGAACACGGCGAACGCCAGCAGCGCGCCGCGGAAGTGCCGCGCGGTTAGGAGTATGGCGATCCCCAGCGCGCTGCCGAACGAGGCGACGCGCAGGAGCAGCGCGTGGCGGTGCGTGCGATCAGCGATCCAGGCCCAGGCGAGGGGAACGCCCAGGTTGCAGATGGGGATGAGCGAGAGGACGGTGGCGATCTCGGTGCCCGAGAGGCCGAGGTCGCTGAGGTAGGGGGAGAGGTAGGGGGTGGAGATGCCGACCGAGATGAAGGCGCAGAAATAGAAGACGGAGAGGAGGCGGGTCGGGGGTGGGGATGGCACGGACGAGGGGCGATGCTAGCAGCCCTCTAGCCCTCGCGATCGTTTGCGCAGGGATGGCGGCGTTGACCGGGAAGTCCGACCTCGCCGCCGTCGACGGTCGGGCCCCCGTCCCTTTGCTGGCAAGCCGCGACCGTCGCCAGCACTGAGGTATTGTCGCCGCTGCCAAGAGAATCCTCATGATGACGCCGCTTCCTCCACCCGATACCAGGCCCGAGTATGAACTGCCCGGCGAGGGGCAGTTCAGATATGGCTCCGCTCATACGCCCCCTTCAAACGGTTCGGCGGCGGCTATGGGGGGGACGGCTGAGAGCCCTCGACCGACACCAGGGTATCTGCGCGGATCGTTTTCATAACGTGGGTGCGCTACGCCAAGATGGCGATTGTTCGGACAGAATCCTTCTGCCACAAGAGTCACGGATACGGAATGTTCCCGCGGCTGATGGCTTACACGGCGCCTCGCGCTGGATAGATCATGAGGGTGTGATCGTCGGTGAAGGGGTGGCCATTCGGCGCATGCTGGTCGAGCCTGTGGGACAGCCGGGAACCGGCTTCGCCCTGACAGTTGAGATTGCGGCAAGCAACCCGCTCGTCGGCTTGGCCCCGGATATCGACGTCCAGCTCAACCTGAAGATGACCCGAGACATAGGCAACTCGATGGCTGTTTCTGGAAATTTGGTCGGCGACGGGTTCCCTGACTGTGAGCTGTTTCTCCGCGATGCCGCCGGCGATTCCTTTCTGGTGTTCGCCTATCGGACGCCCTACGCGGAGATAGCGGGGCCGATGGGATACTTGCCCGGGCACAATTTTCGCCCCATGGGACGCTTTTCGAAGAGTGTCCGCATGACGTCTATTGGACTCATCAACGGGTAGCATGCGCCGCTGGCATCTCGCCGTAGTCGTCGTCGTCGTGGTCGTGGTCGGTCTGGCGTTCCTCTGGAAGCGGCCTGGACTTGAACGATTCGAGATCCCCGCTGGCTACCATGGCCAGGTCGTCGTGTTCTTCTCGCATCCGCGCGGAGTCTCTCGGCACGGATGGGGGTGGACCCACGTTTATGAGATACCGAAGGATGGCGTTCTGTTCGTTCGCGACGATCCGCCTCGCGGATTTAATGTTCAGGAATGGCTCTATGTCGATTCGGACGGCAGGAAGACATCAATTTTGTCCGAGGATTCGAGCACGCCGACGTCGACCGGAAATGAGACACGGGTCAGAGGCGGGGAGCTTCGTGCGCAGACGACGTATACAGAAGGGGATCATGCCAGGGCAGCGCACTCTTACAGATGGATCGAAGCCCAGATTGGTCGTCCCGCGGACGAGACCTCATTCGGGACGCCTGCCCACTTTGTCGTTGAGCAGGTGATTGAAGAGTTGCGACGCCAGGATCGCCAAGGCTCCGGAACGGGTCAGTAAGTCCGGACGGATCCGCGTTCCTTCGACACCTACCCGAAGAACGGCGCCGCGCACTTCGGATAGGCCTGTGCGATCTCAGGGACCGAAAGCCGCACCGGCTGGCCAACCGGCGTGATGGCACGGGCTTTGATGGCGATTCCAACCATGACTGGAAACGTGCTCTCCGGCCTCTCCCGCCCCGCTTTGCCCCTCCAAAATCTGAGGCGCCCTGACGTGATTGCACGGTCCTCGTCCCGGATTCCTCTGGTTCTGATGGCGCTGGTGGCGGGGGCCGGCGCCTGCGGCTCGAGCTCGTCCTCCGGTCCGCGAACGGGCACGGGGGGCGCCGCGGGCACCGCGATGGGCGGGGCCGGCGCGGGCGGTGGCGGTTCATCGACTGGCGGGATGGGCGGCGGAGGAACCGCGGCTGGCGGCTCGGGTGCCGCGGGCGCGGGGGGCGGCGGCGTTCTGGACCCGAGGTGCGCCGTTCCCGTCCCAACAATGGCACCGCCTTACCCCACGGAGATCAGGTTCAAGAACGATAGCGGAGCGCCCCTCTACGTTCACCAAGGGTGTGTGTCGATCGACTTCGCCATCAGCTCGTGCGCGTCGGGCTTCGGCGATTCCGTCGGTCCAACCTATCACTGCGCCTGCCCGTGCGACTTGGCGTCCTGCACCAGCAATCCTGCGTGTGGCGCGTGCCCAAATCCGACCGGGATCGAGATCGACGCCAGCCAGTTCGTCTCCGCTTCATGGGATGCCGTCGCGGTAGCCGAGGAAGACCGGGGCAGCTACACCTGCGTGGACTCCCGCGCCCTCCCCGCCGGGCGCTATCGCGTCGCGATCCGCGTCTATGCCGACGCTGCCTCCGCGGCCAACGATCAGGGGGGACGCCTGGTCACGCAGGATTTCCAGCTTCCGACAGAGACGGGCGTGCTCGAGGTTCCCGTCGGTACCGTCCAACCCGACCCTTGCGCCGACGCCCCGACCGCGGCGCTCCCGACCTGTACCGGTGCCGAGCCGCACGACCAAGCGTGTGCCCTGTCGCTGTCGATGATGTACGCACGGGAGGGCGGTCTCTCCACCAGCACCGACGCCGAAGCGATCGCGCCGCCCGCTGCCTACACGCGAACGCGCACCTTCACGGATCCGGCCACGCCCACAGCACAGTGCATGGCCGCGCTGCCGATCTGTTCGCGCGACGCGCGCGTGGTCACCACCGGTGAGCTCTCGCGTGTGCTCACCCAGGCGACGGTCGTGGCGGCGTTCGGGGCGAATACACCGGTGGTCGGCTACGATTCACGGGCCAACGACGGCTCGATCCTGGTGCTGCGCCGGCCGGACGGGAAATCGCTGGGCATCGGCCAGTCCGCCCAGGGCAATGTCGTGCCGCCGGACTTCGCCGCCGTCACGGCCGTGATGAGTCGTCTGGAAAACCAGATGGCGGACGATCCCGCTTGTGTGAACCTGGTGCGCTGAGGGCCGGCGAGTCAGTGCCTCGCATGGCCACGATGTCGCTACTGTCGGCGCCCGGTTTGCCCGTTTAGTAGACAGAGCTCGCGCGCCAGTGCTTGCCGCGCGCGGTCACTGTTTGGTGAACGTCTGGACGAGATTCCCGTCGAACAGCAGCAGCGTCGTTGCGGTCGCGCTGTACGAGAAGGTCGACATGGATCCCACGGTCGCTGGGGAGAGCCCGTTGTAGTTGCTCGACGCGCAGGTGACCGTGCTGGTCAATGTCGTGCCCGCTGCCGAGATCGAATAGTTGATGTAGACGGCGATGCCCGTTGACTCGTAATCCATGAAGTACTGTTCCTGGTTGCCGGCGATCACGATGGTGGCGCCCACGGGAACCGTGTCGGCGGCGTCTGGCGGATAGACGTCTTCCCGGGTGAGGACGTACCTGCCGTCGGCGATGGGCTGACCGGCCGGCGTGGGCGGCGTTCCGGTGGCCGCCATCTTGTGGACGCCCGCCGGATTCCAACCGGTCGACGTGAGCGCGTTACACGCAACGGTTCCACCCGCGCCAGCGGCACCAGAGCCCGTCGCGCCGCCACCTGCTGTGCCACCCGCACCCGCGGTCCCGGCCGAACCTCCCCCGCCCGCGGCGCCCTTCCCACCCGCCGCGCCGCCAGCTCCGCTGAGGCCACCAACTCCGCCCGCGCTCCCCCCGCCGGCTTCGCCACCGCCACCCCCTCCGACTCCGCCTGCACTCCGTCCACCGGCACCGCCTGCGCTCCCTCCGCCGGCTCCGTTCGTACCGGCTCCGCCGCCCCCTCCGCCGCTGCTCGAAGAGCCGCAAGCGCAGAGCGTGATCGCCAAAAGGGGAGCCAGAATCTGCAGAGTCTTGCTGGGTATGTTCATGACGTTCTAATGCCGCAAGCTAGGCGTCGTCGCCGGCACTGTCAATTGGCGAGAGGATCCGCAACTCGAACCGCAGCGGGTCGATGAACCAAGGCCCTTCCTGGGTTGGTAACGGTCGGGCCAGCGCGGGTCCTTGATCGATCGAACTAACCATATGCATAATTCATCAAACGGTGATCAGGATGAGACACCATGCCTCGCTGACTGCCGCGGCACATTCACGATCTGGCCCTGGCGGCACTCACGATCGACGACTTCGTCGAGCGACTCGCGTCCGATTCGACCGGCGAATGGATGTACGTCTTCAAGCCGTCGGTCGCGGGCACCGTCGTGTACCTCAAGTTGCTCGTACGCACCGCGTGCGTGGTGGTCTCCTTCCATGAAGACGAGAGCGAAACCGATGAAGAGCGGTAGCAGGAGCCCCTCGAGGTCCGCGCGCCGGCGTGCGTTGACCGACGACGCATGCCCGCGCTGCGGCACGACGATGGTCGAGCGTCGCTCGGTGCTGAAGACACCCGTGAACGGCGGCGATGTGTCCGTCCCGTCCGCGCTGCATTTGCGCTGTCCGAGGTGTGACGAAGTCGTGCTTCGTTTGTCCGACGCTCGCCGACTCCAGGAAGACGGGATCGCCGTCTACCGGAAGAAGCACGGGTTACTCTCGGGCGACGAGATTCGCGCCTTGCGGAAGCACTTCGGACTCACGCAGGGGGAGCTTGCCCGTCTCCTTCATCTGGGAGCGAACACGGTGTCCCGCTGGGAGTCAGGCAGGAATGCCCAGACCGAAGCGATGGAGATGCTCTTGCGGCTCCTGCGGGACCTACCCGGGAGCTTCGACTACCTCCGTGAATACGCAGCGTAGAAGTGAGAACGGCCATGCAGGCACGGCGATCGCGTTTTCGGGCGCGGCTATGATGCTCAGCCATGTGCCACGCGCGCTCGGTCGTCGTAGCGGCGGGATTGCTCGAGATGTCCGCCGGTCCGGGTGCCGTCGCCTTCACCTTTTGCCGACGCCCGTTCCAGCGCTGGCGGTTGCCGATGTGCCGGCGGAGATCGCGCCCGGGGAGACCATCCCTACCGACGACACTCCGGCGTGGATCCAACGCCTTCGGGCGTGCGGTCCGCGGACGCGTGGAGGCCAAGGCGCATCCCCTGGGGCCCGATCCGATCAAACCAGGGACGACGGTGGCCGTGGAAGGGCGCCTCGCCCCGGGAAAGACCATGTGTACGCTGATGGACTGCGGGCCAGACGCCTGCTGCAATGGGTGCAGCTTCGGTTGGGTCATCGTCCCGCGCGACGACTGCCCGGGGCGTCAGTTCCTGATCCGCCTGGCGGGCGGCGACCGGACTTCGCTTCATGGCGGGGGAGGGGACTGCCAGATCAGCCGGCTGCGCGCTCATGGGGCGCAGGTCCTGGCGGTCGGTCTTGTGGCGGACGATGGCGATATCATCCGGAACGCTCGTCTCTGCCGGATTGTCCAGCCCGCCGGTGGCCGCGACCAGCTCGACGATGCCGACTACGCACGCCTGATGTCCTCGCAGCCCCGTGCAGCGATCGACCCGCAGCGATGCGCGCCCCGAGCGACGGGACGTGGAGCTGAGTGCACAGATCCCTTTCATGCGCGCTGTTGCTGTCGATCGTTGTGACGCTGGCAGGTGGTTACGCGGCCGGATCACGTCAGCGCCCCTGTCATTGCACCGACTGTCAGGTCCTGAAACGAGATCAGCGCGACGGCTTACCGCGCCCATACGGCGGCGAGGTCGATCTCGACAGCGTCGAATGGCACTGCGCGCACGAGGATGTCGCCCGCGGTGGAGGAGAGCAATCGCCAGGTGCCCAGGTCTAGTTGATAGACCTCCAGGGTCCGCGGGGCGGGGTCGAGAAACCAGAGATGGTTCACGCCCGCTTGCGCGTAATGATGCCACTTGCGTGTCCGGTCGAGCGCGGCCGTGGAGGGCGAAAGCACTTCGCAGACCCAATCAGGCCTCAGGTCGAAGAAAGCGGCATCGGGGATCTCGGGCATTCGGTCCCGCCGCCAGCCTGCCAGGTCCGGGACCATGATCTGCTCGACGATGTGCAGCTCTGGCTCGTCGAGAATGACCCACCCACCGGGGCCTCCACGGCCGCGGCGAAATGGGGGTCCCAGCTCATCGCCGAGAGCGGACGCCGCGGCAATATGGCGAGTGGCCGGGCGGGGACTGGTGACCAGCTCGCCGTCAATGATCTCGCCGACCAGATGGTCGGGCACGGCCAAGAGATCCTCGTATGCGGCCGGCCGTCTGACGGGAATTCCCGACATCAGGCCAGTTTATGCGATTTCACGGGTGACTGCCCGCGCTCGGCCAGTGTCGCGAGGACGGCGTGTCCATCAAGGCGTTACGCGAACTGGCGGAGACTCTCACCAGATGGTCTGGATCCCGAAGGCCGTGAGCTGCGTGTCGTTCGTGGCCAGCGAGATCCTCTCGATCTCGCTCTGGGCGGCGAGCATTCGATCGAAGGGGTCGCCGTGCGCCAGCGGCCAGGCGCCGGCGCGGTCGGCGTGGGCGAAGGTCATGGGCAGCAGCTCGAAGCGCTGCTCGGCGCAGTAGGCCTCGATCGAGGTCGGCCCGGTCCACCGCAACCGGCCGAGGCGGACCTTCGTCGCAATCTCCCAGGCGCTGGCGGCGCTGACGACAACCTCCGTCGTCTCGTCCTCCATCAGACGGCGAACCTTCCGGCTGAGGGCACGATCGCCCCCGGCCCACCAGATCAGCGCGTGCGTGTCGAGCAGCAGCCTGCCATCCGTCATCTCAATCCTCTCCGGACCAGCCCCGGGGCAGCGGATCGAAGAACGACGCCTCCAGTCCCACCTGACCGCGGAGCGTTCCCGCTGCGCGCTTGACGGGGCGCGAGGCGAGAGGAACCAACCGCGCGTAGGGTGCGCCACTCTTGGCGATGACAATTTCCTCACCAGCGTGAGCCCTGTCCAGCAACCGCGAGAGGTGAGTCTTTGCCTCGTGGACGTTCACGATCTTCATGAATGGAAGAAGATGACTAAGTCATGTGACTAAGTCAAATGGAGCTTCGCAGGCAAGCGGAGCGCGCCTGCGATGGGGAACCCACCCTGCGGCGCTCTTTCCGGCCATCGCCGCAGCGGATAGTGTTCGTGCATGTCGATGAACCCGGAACGTCGGGCCCTTGCGCGCGGAGCACGGCTCGCCCTGCTGATCCCAGTCTCCCTCGCCGTGATGGCCCCCGCGCTCCCGGCGCTGGCGGAGCCCACCGTCAGCGAGCTGATCCAGGAGGGGGTCGCCCTGCGCCGCAAGGGGGACGACGAAGGGGCCCTGCAACGTTTCCAGAAGGCCTACGGGATCAAGCACGACGCGCGCGTGCTTGGGCAGATGGGGATGGCCGAGCAGGCGCTCGGCCGCTGGGTCCAGGCCCACGAGGATCTGTCCCGGGCCCTCGAGGCGACCACGGATCCCTGGATCGTGAAGAACGTCACGACCCTGCGGGGCGCGCTGTCGGACGTGGATGAGCACGTCGGCAAGCTGGAGATCCTCGGCGGCTCGCCGGACGCCGAGATCAGCGTCGACGGCGTCGCGCGCGGCAAGCTGCCGCTCGGCGCTCCGTTGATCCTGCCCATCGGGACCGTGAGCCTGCGCCTGTCCGGCGCGGGGCTGGTGCCCGTGCAACGCTCCACCCAGATCCGTGCCCACCAGAGCGCGCGCGAGTCGTTCGACCCGCTGGCGGTGGCGTCGGCCACGGCGATCGCCGTTCCGCTGGCGGTCGCCGTGGCGCCCAGCCCCGAGCGTCCCGCCCCGAGCGAACCGCCGCCGCCCGCGTCAGCCGCCGAGCACGCGGTACCATCCCGAGCCCGGCAAAGCGCGAAATGGATCGCCTGGGGCGGAGCCACCGTCGCCCTCGGTGTCGGGGTGTTCGGTTACGCCTGGCAGCGCTCCGCGACCAACGAGTTCAACGATGGCTGCGCGGTCGATCCGTCCGGAAACGTGACGCCGCAACCGGGCAAGTCGATCTCGAGCGATCGTTGCCTGTCGCTGAAGAGCCGCCGCGACACCGGGTTCGACCTGGAGGTCGGCGGCGTGATCGGCTTCGCCGCGGCGGCGGCCGCCGGCGCCATCTTGTGGCTGACCGAGCCGGCGCCGTCATCCACGCAGGCCGCGCTGGCCGCGTGCTCGCCGGGCGTGGGACCGCGCGGCACGGTGGGCCTCGGCTGCGGTTGGCGTTTCTAGCGCGACTTCTTTCGGGATCCTTTCATCAATAGCTATTCGCGGCCGAGTTCAAGTAGATCTGGTCAAACGCTCCCGAGCCCGCACCGAAGAGCATCCGACACGTAATCTGGGCCCTCCCCGTGCCGGCGGGCGTCGAGATCTGGGTGGACGTCGCGGTCCAGGCCGTCACCGCCCCCGAGAGCCCGGAGGGCAACTGCACGGCGTCGGTGTTGATCGGCGATCCGGCGCAGAGCAAGTCGGTATAGAACCACAGCTCGCACACGTTGGTGTCGCCGTCGTCTTGTTTGAACTTGTAGCCGAAGTAATACGTCGTGCCGGACGACAGCGGCACGCACTGGGAGAACTTCCCGAAGTCCTTGTTCATGCCCATGGCGGCGAAGGCGACGTGCGCCGAGCCGGAGCCGGAGCACCCGTCCGCGTCATCGGTGCTGAAGGTGGTCGCATAGGTGGTGGACGGGGTCCAGTTTCCGAAACCACCGCCGAGGGACGGATCGAAGCCGGGATTGAGAATGGCGTTGGTCGGGCTGGGCGGCCGGCACTGGCAGGCATGGTTGATGGTGCAGACCTGACCGGTCGAACAGTCGTTGCCGGTCACGCACTGCACGCACGATCCCGACAGGCACTTCGCGGTCGTGCCCTGGCACGCCGTACACGAGTTCCCGCAATGCGCGGCCGTGCTGAGCACGTCGACACACGAGCCCCCGCACAACGCCTGGCCCGAGGGGCAGGTCGTGTCACAGGTGGGTGCGTCGGTGCGGCAGCCGTAGGTGCAGGCCATCGACGTCGGCGCGGTGCAGACGCCCGCGCCGTTGCAGAGGGCAGCCGTCGTCGCGTTGCTGCTGGCGCAAGACGCAGCGGCGCCGCAAGAGACCGTCGTCGCTGGGTACACGCAAGCCGCCCGGTTCGAGCCGTCGCAATGTCCCGCGCAGGTTCCCGTGCCCGTGCAAGCGGTTCGCGGCGTGGTCACGGCCACGCAGGTGCCCTTCGCGCTCGCGCTGTTGCACGCTTCGCACTGTCCCCCGCAGGCCACGTTGCAGCAGATCCCGTCGGCGCAGACGCCCGTCGCGCACTCCGTGCCGGCGACGCAGGTGTCTCCGCCGCTCCGTGCGACGCACGTGCCGTTGCTGCAAACGGGTGTGTTGCCAGTGCATCCGCCGCAGCAGGTGGCGTTCGGCACGCAGCCGCCGTTGCAGGCCTTGGTCATGCCCGTGCACACGATCCCGGTCTGACCTCCGGGGGAGCCACCGCCGTTCCCGCCGCCGCCGCTCATGGTCGTCCCGCCGGCGCCGCCGCTGGCGGACGTTCGTCCCCCGACGCCACCGGACGAGCCTCCTGTTCCCGCGACACCGCCGCTGCCGGTTGCCACGCTGCCGCCGGTGCCCGAGGCGCCAGCGGAGCCGGCGTTTCCCCCGCTGGAGCCGGGGACGCCGCCCCCGGCTCCACCGCTTGGAGCGGAGCCGCCGAGTGAGCTGTCGCCGCCGCCGCCGTTCGACCCGCCGCCGGCCTGATGCAAATCCGAACGGCAGGCCGGTACGAGCGACCCGACCAGGACCGTCACCACGACAACAGAAAGGAAACTTGCCCGGGATTTCATGCGACCTCAGTCTACATGAGTCCGCCATCGCGATCGGACCTGGTCGAAAGTGACATCAGCTTCGCGATCGAGACCACACGATCCGACCGGAACCTAGTGCACCGCCGTCGAAATAGCGTCACGTTCGGCCGACGATCCGCGCCGGCCGCTTCGTTGCTGCTCCTCACAATACCTACG